>JAAEMV010000051.1 GCA_024225195.1 Planctomycetaceae bacterium
ATACTTAGTTGTGACTAAATTAGACAACGGGGCGGTAAAAAACTCCGAGATTACTTCCGATCGGAATATCGGAGAACATTCGTTGATACGGCAAATGAAAGCCCGATGAAAAAGCTTTCATTTGCCGTATCAATGATCGTTTTCCGATTACTCTTTCTCGAATCAGAGCATTCTGAAGTTATCATATTTCTCTGATTGAAGACTCCGGGTCCCAAAAAGTGCAGCGTGAAAGTGAAAAGTTGTATTTTCACACCTCTGTAACTTGGTAATCAGAATGGTTCACACGAAAAGCTCATCGGCATTCGATCGGGCGCCGGGCGCCCGCTGCAAATCCGATGCGTTTTTTGTGTGAACCATATTTGTTAAGGTGGTAGGTTCATTTTAGTATTTGAAACCGCCGAAAAGATGTTGCACCTTTTACCACCATGTTGGCGCCCGTGTTTTTCAACACGGCGCCAACGTGTCACGGGCTACATCCTGACTGTGCTGCCGACCGGTGCGGCCTCCGGTCCCTCCTCAGCCTTGGCTGGGTGCATGGGGATGCAGGTCTGGCCGCCCGGCACCGCCCAGGGTCCAGCGCGTGGCACACACACTTCGTCTGGCGTGTCGTCATCCCACTTAGAGCACCTTAACGTTAAGAGCGACCCTATTGTTCAACTGTTAACAACAACAACAGTTGAACAATAAGCCACCAACTTGAACAATAAGGATTTTGGGGCGGTTTCAAACCCATTTTCCCAAGGAAAATGGTTGAACAATTAGATTTCCACCCCAACGTTAACAGTAACCGGCTTGAACAATAAGAACAAGAACAACAGTGGGGGCCAAAATTAACGTTAAGGTGCTCTA
>JAAEMV010000052.1 GCA_024225195.1 Planctomycetaceae bacterium
ACGCGAACAAGACATCGATGAAATTTTAAAGCAATGGCCCTTTGATCCGCAAAGCGTCAATGTTCGTTTACTAGAGTCTGCTCAACGACGAGTCCTGCAGATGCGGGTCGATATGGGAATCCTCCAGCTCGAGACCGATGGGCGCCCGGATGGCAATCGATTTCATGGGGCGACCACCTACTACGAATTTCTCCGCGTACAGTCAACACAAACGGAAGATAAATTTGAGCTAGACGAAGACAGCTGCCTTGAAGTCGATCGTGAATTTGTGCAGTTTTATCACCGTCGCGTTTGTTGGCTGCAGTTAAAAGAATTTGATCTCGCCGTTCGAGACGCCGATCACACGCTCGCTTTAATGGATTTTTGCAAGCGGCACTCCAGCGACGAACAATGGACAATTTCGCACGAACAGTACCGACCCTTTGTACTGTACCACCGCACACAGGCGGCTGCGTTAGCCTACATCAATCAAGAAGAAGACTTGGGCGAAGACGAAAATGCCGCGGCCCCCACCGATACCGCCGAATACGCAATCGACGAAGTAAACGATGGCTTGATTCGACTGCGAAAATTGTTCGCTGAGTACGATGCCGAAGAACAATTTGACGAAGATGAATTGGTTCAACGTCTCACTGAGTTCCGCGAGGGGCTGCGTGAAAAATACGAAGTCGGGCCAACCGCAAAAGAGCAACTCGAAACGGCCATCCAAGACGAAGACTACGAAGCCGCCGCGAGACTGAGAGACCAATTGTCCAAGCGAACTGGCGAAAACTACAGCGCCTGACAAAACGGCGAGCAGATGATTGCCATCGAGTCCGCTATCATGAGCCGACTTGAAGGAAATTGTTACAAAGTGTGAATTTATTTCACATTTTGAGACGTCTGCGGCACGTAAACCGCTCGCCCTAAAATGCTAGCACTAGATCCTCAGTAGTGTTTTTCCGAGCATTCATCGCTGCCGCTGCATTACAGCCAACATTTTTTTCATTTTGGCATGAGTCCTGCAGTTGTATAGTTCATGACAAGACGTTTGTCATGTGACATCTATTACTGTTCGCAAAGGAATGAAAGAATGCTTGTATTATCACGGAAGCAAAACCAGGAAATCATCATCGGTGACAACATCAAGATTACAGTTGTCAAAATGAAGGGAAACACGGTTCGACTCGGAATCGAAGCCCCCAGAGAGGTAAACGTGTTACGTGGTGAACTGCCTCGCCACGAATCACCAAAAAAGGAATTTGCAAATTCAGCAGAACCTCGGGGTGAGATGACTGTGGTTTTCAGTAATCACGACGGCGACAAACAAGCTTCGACAAACCGAGAGGCTTTCAAATCTTTTCAATCTAAGAATAGACTGACGAATCGGGATCGACAGACAGCGTTACCACCAACTGCGCCGAAAACCGAAACGCATTCTTTGCGATTTCGTGGCACCCTTCCGACGCAACTGCAGCATAATCGGTTAAAAGAAATAGTCGACCAGCTAACCGCGAAGCCGACAAAATGATTCTTGCAACAATGACGTTGATTGAGCCGATCGCTGTTTTGGCTTGAACTAGAAAATAGAACTAATCATGCAGCACGGATCCTGCAATTAGTTTCTTTTATTGCTCCTCAGCCTGACCAGGCACTTCCCATCTCCAGCAACCCCCGCACTCTCTTTTTAGGCGGGCGCTTATTTCTTGCCAACCGCAGGAACTATTTCACCGGAGAGACTTCACTTCATCTTGAAACTGGAACTGCACGCCCTTGCCTCGGGCAGGCCCCTCAGATGAAATTGGAATGATTGGAGGACTCCCGTTTGCCTGCTGACGCTGCTCCCAGTGCACCTTCAATAAACGGCGTACTTCCTCGATCGTCTCAGGGTGCTGATGAACGTGATTATGTTCAGAGGGTACTAGCTTCTTCGAAATGGCGACCGAACTAAGTGCATCCTCAACATCAACGACCCCGTCGTCATCGGCAAACTTAGCCTTTGACTTTGGAAAGATTGATTTTTCCTCCACTTGGCCTGCGATGTTGTGCAAATTAACCCCACTCGTTTTCACACGCTCGTTAAATATTTGAATGGCGGGGTTTTGGGGATTCAAGGATTCAATACTGGTTGTAAATTCAACCAATGAACCTTCCTTCCATTTCCCTTGGTTGGATTTGATTAATTGTTCTAAATCGACAGATTTTTCCTGCGTCCCGGATATCACTTTTTTACCAAACCACTGAGTCGCTTGATTCGAGTATCGACTTCCACCAAAAGGAGTCGCAATCGTGATCACACGATCAATCGAAGGGTTCTTACGAAAATAGAATGAATCCTTAAGCGCGGAAAGAGACTTCGGATCGCCTTGAAAACCATTCAGCGGATAATCACTATTTAGTTTCCAAAACTCATCGCCACTGTCGAATGTCTGCATCAGCGAAAGCAAGCCGCCCATGCTATGCCCGACCATCACTGCTTCATCTCGGCAAATCGACTCATGATTGGGATCCAGCGAATCAACCATCTCTGCGAGGTCGCTTCGTAATTCGCGGGCAGACTCCCAAAATGGTTTTCCTGTGGGATACGAATAAAACCAAAATTGGAAATTCTCTCGAACCTCTGCATCGCCTCTTAATTCATTAAGCATATGAATCCAGGTCGTCGCACTGGACCAGAATCCGTGCACGAAGATGACGGGTATTTTGTCAGGATCGAATGGCTCAAGCATGAACAGCCCGTAACTCTCAGGGGCATACTCAGGATTAAAAAGCGACACCGTTGCATTCAATTCTTTATTTAAAAATGGGTCTATCAATCCGTAGGCAAGCGGTGTGGTAATATCGCTTTCTAACTCAAATTGATGCTGACCTACAGCGACGCTTGTCTGCTCCAGCGGATCAAATAGGACGAGTTTACCTCGCATGAGGTTGGATTCTGCAGAGCGATTGAGTTGGCTTGGTGATTCGCCAGCCTGATCGCCGGACGGTTTTATTTGAAAAACTGCCGTCATCGGCATTGGAAGTTTTTCCGGATAGAACATTTCATCTGAATTCGAGCTCACTTGCCGGTTTCTAACCGCGATTAAAGGAACGCCCCAACCACGACCATCGGTCCGAAATTGATTTTCAAATCGCCCCACTTCAAAATCACGCGAAAGGACTAGCTCGGAAAAATCAACATCTCTCCAGCGGCCATTGACCTCAAGCTCAATTTCATAGCCAGCTGATAAATTAACGATTTTCCCCGAGCCGTTCCCGGGTAAATCACGCCGAGCTACCAAGGCTGCAAGGAAACCTTCGAGTGACTTGTTATAGGTCTGGCGAATATTTAAATCTCGCCCGCTTGCGTCCGACTGCTGCACCACAGAAGAATCAAAAATATACAAACTAGATGACTCAAGCGCAATCTTATTCATCTCGAAAGCAATCTCTGCCTCACCGGAATACTCAGCCCACTGAGCGTGAATCCGTGCTAATTGGGCTGTCGCGTAAAGCCCATCGGCAGTTGATGAATCCTCGGCAAGATTTTTTAACTCACGCGTGGCATGAAGAGGATCCGCAAGATAAGAATTTGAAAGTCCATACTGACTTATGATGGACATTATTTCATCTGGTGCGGGCGGAATTTGATGACGCCACCTCCTCCTGATTCGCCTTCGCGACTTCGACTCGACTGGCTCAATTTCAACTAACCCTTCGTAACCGACACCACTCAATCGCACCAATTGCATTTGAGTTGCGGCACAACCGGAGTTCATGCCAACTAAACAGAGCATTCCAATCAAAATCAAGAAATGACGGAAGCCCTCCGCGCGAATCGCACCGCCAAAAGAAAGCTCCACAGGCATGGTAGGAGCATCTGAAAATCCTGAATTCTCGAAAATGTCTAGCTGAACGCTGTGATTCGATTTCACGATTGAATTCCGGGCAATTAATTTTCAATTCAGCAAATCTTGGGAAATTGCAACTCCCAATCAGCTTTACAAAGCATGACTCAACAGATGAGAATATAGGAGTACTTTAACCGCCCGCGTTTCGTCAACTGCGATTACGCTAGCACCCGTCGCTTCTCTGATTTCTGATTGAAGTTTCCCCACTAAATGGTGACCAGCACGATGCCCAATAAGATCACACGCCGAACTGCAATCGCGAATTGCCTGGGAACTGTAGCGACCGCCACATTCCTGCAACCGCCCCCAGTTTCACCAGAATTAAATTTGCCGCTCGCTCCAAATTCACCGTTAGTTCGTTCACCCATTTGCGTTTTCACCAAACCGTTTAATTCAATTAGTTTTGACGCTTTGGCCGATCAGATTGCTACCCTTGGGTTCGACGGGATTGAGGCTCCAATTCGCAAGGGCGGACACATCGATCCGACCGAGGTATCAGAAAAGCTTCCGCAACTCGTAGAGGCTTTGGCAAAGCGAAATTTAAAGATCACCATCCTTACGAGCGACGTTAACGATGCCTCGGATCCCGTCTCCCGGAACGTCCTCAAGGTTGCAGCTTCGCTGGGAATCGAGAGGTATCGTATGAAATACCTAAAATACGATCTCAAACAGCCAATTATGAATCAAATAGAAAATTGGCGTCCGCAATTAATGGAACTAGCTGAACTGAATCGCGACTTGGGAATCACCGCTGTATACCAAAACCACGCGGGCAAAAATACGTTTGGAGCACCGCTCTGGGACTTGAGCGTCGCACTCAAGGGGATTTCTCCTCGCGAAATTGGCGTCGCCTACGACATCCGGCACGCTGCTGTAGAGGGTGGGATGAGTTGGCCCATCACTTTTGATTTGATCTGGCCGCACGTCGATTCTGTTTATGTAAAAGATTTCGTCTGGGAAGGTAAAAAAACCAGAAATGTTCCTTTGGGTGCCGGCCTAGTTCCAAAAGATTTCTTCAAACGCCTCAAAGCTAAAAAGTTCTCCGGCCCCATTTCGCTTCACGAAGAATACCTCGACCACAAAAACCCGGAATTAGTTGACCAGCACTGGCAGGCGATCAAGACTGATTTAGCAACGCTGAAGGCGCTGATTTAATATACAGAAATAGCGAAGAGGTCGTAGCAATCAGATTCGGGATCGTCGGACTACAAAATTAGCTTGCCCGGTGAGTCGGTTCCGGTTTCCCAGGTCGGAAACTTTGCATCTGCCCGACGGTAAGGTCAATATTCAATTCGCTCGCTAGTCCACTAGCGACACGGCTGACGATTGATTCCAACAACTCCGGACTCGACGCCACTCTTGCGTTAACTAATAAATCCGCGGACTGGGTTTTTATCTCGCTCGCCAAACTGAGTTCGCTCTCTGTAACGGAACCCACACGGTTTGCTACCGCAGAATCGTTCAACGTTTGACCTAAGACCTTGAGGTGAGCAATTTCGTTACCAGAACTCTCTAGCTCTTGGCTTATGTTGTCAACAATCCGAAGAACCAACTGATCCAAATCGAATCTTGACTCGGCGGACGCTTTGATTTGGCAATTTAACCACCCCAATTCGGCCTCGCCTTCGGCGTAAGTCACATAATCCATGTCCATCATCCGATCGCGTTTAACCGGTTCGGACTCAACGGCCTCCAGCAGACGATCCATACCAATGCCCTCGCGAGCACTAAAACCGAATGCTTTGACGCTTTCGAATCGACTCCGCACCAATGTTAACAACTCCTCTTGGACTTCCTCGGTCAAACTGTCGATCTTGTTGATTGCAATTGAATCTGCTTCCTCGAGTTGCTTGAGAAAAATATACTCGGCTTTGGGCGAAAATCCCTTTCCCTGACTTGCAGAGAGAATTTTTCGACCGTGACTTGGCTTCAACAAAACTACCAGAGGCCCCATCTCGAAACGGTCCCCAAACAACTCACGCATGGGCTGAATGACAGTCGCAACAAGATCGGTACAACTTCCCACGGGTTCGGCGATGACAATATCCGGGGTTTTCTCTTCCGAAAGTGTCCCAACCGTGGAAATTAAATCATCAAATTTGCAGCAAAAGCAGGCCCCAGGCACTTCACCGACTTGGAACCCCTTGGCCCTGAGAGTTTGCGTATCAACTAAATCGTACGCCTGATCGTTAGTAACAAGAGCGACATTAAGCCCCTGCTGAACGTAATGGGCAGCCAAACGCCCGATTGTGGTCGTCTTGCCTGCCCCTAGAAATCCGCCGATCATGATAAAACGAATAGGTTTCATTTTTATTTCCGATGTGCTGCCGGTAAAAAACGCGATTATACTTTATACTAGAAAAATCACAGTGCTCGATGAACGTTCTACTGCAAGTTCTCTGAAACCGTTCAATTGTGTACAACTCAACAAACTAAATCTTCAGTGGTGACAAGTTGACCAAAGTAATGCTTGCGATCGATGGCGGCCCACCTTCGGTGGAATCTGCGCCGTTTCAGTGGCCTTTTGCCAATGAAGCGATTCGCAATGCCGTGTCTGAAGCGATGAACGATGGCTCCTGGGGACAATACGACGGGCGTTGGACCAGAGATCTTATCGAGCTTCTGAAACAGAACTTCCAATCAAAAGAAGTCATGCTTTGTTCAAGCGGTACGATCGCTGTGGAATTAGCGCTCCGCGGTGCTGGCGTTCAAGCCGACTCGGAGGTTATTCTTGCAGGCTATGATTTTCCGGGAAACTTTCGCGCGATCGAAGCGATTGGTGCTCGACCTGTGCTCGTCGATGTGGTGCCCAATGGATGGGTCTTAAGTGCCGAGCAATTGGCAGAAGCATTAACTCCACAAACATCTGCCGTAATTGTCTCGCATCTCCATGGCCAGATTGCTGACCTCGAACAAATTCAGGCCGTCATTCGCGATCACAATCTTAGCGTAGAGCAACAAGTCATACTTGTCGAAGACGCATGTCAGGTCCCCGGCGGCAAGCTTCATGGAAAACCGCTAGGAAGTTGGTGCGACGTGTCGGCTCTTAGCTTTGGGGGAAGCAAGCTTCTTTCAGCCGGACGAGGAGGAGCTATCCTGACAGATCGTTCTGACATTCTCCAGAGAGCAAAAATCTTTGCACAACGTGGCAACGATGCTTTTCCAATGTGCCAACTACAGGCCGCCACGCTTTGCCCTCAGTTTGATACTTTGCCTGAAATGACCGAAGTCCGTCATCAAAATGCTACCCAATTAATCGAATCTATCTCGTCCCTGGACGAACTAGTGGGACTGCGGCAAATTGTCGACGGTGCCATGCCTGCCTACTACAAAGTTCCCTGGCTTTTAAAAGATAGAACACCAGGTTGGTCGAGATCTGAATTAGTCAACGCACTCAAAGCGGAAGGACTTCCCATCGGTGAAGGCTTCCGAGGTTTTCTACGACGTTCACCGCGTCGCTGCCGCAAAACAGGCACGTTGGTAAACTGCCAAATCGCCAGCCAACAGACCATTGTCCTGCACCATCCGGTACTCCTCGAACCAGAGGACACCCTTAAACTCGTCGCTAACGCGATTCACAAAGTCGTCACCAATTCACGATAACGCAGAGTACATGATCGATTCCCCAACTGCCGCCCAAGCTGGCCGCACACGCGACATTCTCGCTCTTGCATTCGCCATCACATTCCCAACCCTAGTCACTCTGATTTATTTTGAGTGGCTCGAAGACGCCAATGCTCAATTCCAACAAATCGCTTTTGCGATTGGAAAAATAATTCAATTTGGATTTCCACTCGCCTGGGTTTGGCTTTGGTATCGCAACCGACTTCGCACTTTTTCACCATTCGCGAAAGACACACCGGAGAAAGTTGATCGTCCTTCCGATCATCACTGGGCATCCAAACACGCCAACGGAATTGGCGTGGCTTTCGGGTTCCTGGTTGTTGCCGCCATGTTTGGACTCTATTTATTCCTGATCAAAGGTACGGCACTGGGAGACCAGCTAACTATCCTTGTCCAGGAAAAAGTAATTGACATGGGAATTAAAAACTTCTGGCAATACTTAGCACTTGGAATTTTCTACTCACTCTGTCATTCGTTCCTTGAGGAATACTACTGGCGATGGTTTGTGTTCGACCTCTTGAAAAAATTTATGCGCCCGGAATTTGCAATGCTCATTTCAGGCCTCGGATTCATGGCCCATCATGTTGTATTGTTAGGAGCCTTTTTTGCTTGGTCAGCTACGACCTACCTACTGTCAATTTGCATTGCAATCGGCGGCGTTTTCTGGGCCTGGCAGTATGAAAAAACAGATCGCCTGATGGCCCCCTGGCTGAGCCACATGATCGTAGATGCCGGAATTTTCTCTCTGGGCTACCTGATCGTCCGATCGATCTTCATTTGATCGATCTTCGTTTGATCGAGGCTGCAGCTGTAACGACTGGTCGCTGACCGTCCCTCACCTCGGTGATTGCGAGGCAATTAAATTTGGCAACACAGCCCTGGTCAAGGTTGAATGAAAAGTGCCCGCTTTTGATTGGGAAGCGAGTAATCGAATCCACAAGTCAAGAACA
>JAAEMV010000053.1 GCA_024225195.1 Planctomycetaceae bacterium
GCCATTACAATCTCGCCTGCTATTGCGCTTTAAACCAGCGAATTGACGATGCGTTAATGCACCTCTCCTTTGCTTTAAATCTGAACCCAGATTACTTGGCGAGAATTGCCTCTGAATCCGATTTTGATTCTATCCGGGACAATCCAAGATTTTCGGATATCACAACGCTGGCCGTTTAAAACACTTTTATGTGTGGATCTCTCTAGCAATTAAAAGACTTTGCTTCGTTGGTTTTAGCTACCAGCGCATCAGGCCGCAAACACAAGAGAACGTGGTTAGCAACCTATGGCGGTACATGCTTGAATCGATGGATCGATTGCCTGCATCTGATCCGCCGTTCCTTCAAGATTGCGCAAGCAAGATCACACGGACGCCTCAACAGTAAATTTAATTGATGCGGCCAACGGTTGGAAAAAATGCCATCGCGATGAACCAGCTACCCAACCATTCAATTTGTTGGCCGAGCAGTTGATTCAAGCATATCAATCTTGCGAAGAGCTATTGCCAGTAAAATTAGCCGTTATTTTTCGCCCGCCAGTTTAGAAGGGAATCCAAAAAACCCTGAATCTCTCCGTCAAGGACTTTGTGAAAATCACCCATACTGAATCCGGTTCGCGTATCTTTCACTCGCTGATCTGGATGTTGAAAATAATTTCTAATCTGCGATCCAAATCCGACCCGAGATTTATTGGCGTATTTGTCGGCTTCCTCTGCCTCGCGTTTTTCTTCTTCTAATCGAGCAAGCTGCGCCCGCAGCATCTTCCAAGCTTGATCCCGGTTCTTATGTTGGCTTCGCTGGCTTTGGCACTGCACAACCGTATTGGTTGGGATATGTGTCAAACGAATCGCGCTGTCAGTTTTGTTTACGTGTTGGCCACCAGCACCGCTGGCGCGATAAGTGTCGACTCGAACATCTTTGTCGTCGATACTAATTTCTACGCTGTCCGAAATTTCAGGTGACACATCAACTGCCGCGAAGCTGGTCTGCCGTTTTCCTTCTGAATTAAAAGGGCTGATTCTGACCAACCGATGAAGCCCTGTCTCGCTCTTTAAATAGCCGTAAGCCATTGGGCCGCGAATCGCGATGGAAGCGCTGTTAATTCCTGCTTCGTCGTTATTGTTTCGATCGAACTCGATGACTTGATAATCATTTTTTTGAGCCCAGGCAGCATACATTCGGAGCATCATTTCAGCCCAGTCGTTTGCATCCGTTCCGCCGTCTCGCGCGTGGATCGTCAAAATGGCACCAGCATTGTCGTACGGTCCATTTAACAGCGCCTTGAGTTCCAGAGAGTCCAATTGCTTTTCGAGAGATTTGATTTCCGATCGCACCTCTCCTTCGATCGATTCATCCTCATCAGCCATCTCAATTAATGCTTCGAGATCCTCTCCGGCAGAACTGAGTTCCATCATTGGCGCGACAATGGCTTTCACAGATTTTAATCGGCCAACTGTCTCCTGGGCAGATTCCTGATTATCCCAAAAATTTTGAGCTGCCATTTCAGCTTCAATATCCACAATGGATTTTAACTTGGCGTCGTAGTCAAAGACTGTCTCGAAGTAAGGTGATGCGCTCGATAATCGCTTGTGACCGGTTGGTAAGATCAGAGTCCATGTGTTTACTTCTTTAATATGTCAGGCTGTGACAAAAGCCCAGCGATTAGACCGAGGGTGAATAACGAATCAAGACCATGATTGTTAACTCATCCTCAATCTGGTCAACCGGTGCAAAACGAGTTGTGCAGTTAGCATCGGTACTGAAAGACGCTTCAGATTTCTTTAAAAAACCGGATTTATCTCCGTTTCTCAATGCCTCGCATATCGACCGGATGATAACGGTTAAACCGAATGATTTAACGTCAAAAACGCACGATTGGTTGACCATTTTCCCGACCGAACTTAAAGTTAGAGATCGTTTTCAATTTGCACCAAAGTCCACGATTCAGACGCTATGATTAGCTAGAGGTTTCGTCAAAGAAAAAGGCGTGTTCCTTGAGAATCGATCAATTTTCACTCACTTTCCGGCGGAAACCCAGCAAACCTTCACCTCTGCAAGGCGTTTTCCAATAAACTGTTAAAGCATGAAACTGTCTATCTGGATTCCCAACTGGACTGACAGACCTACCTAATTGAGAAAATCTAGATGTCCAAGCCAAAACAAAAAGCTCCCGATTCTGAAAATTCCAAAATTTCAGAATCTAACGGCAAAACACTCAAAGAACGCGAAGACGAAGCAATTGAGCGAATGGTGGGTCAGTTTGTCGTCAAGCAAACTGAAAAACCGGTAGATAAGTATTTTCGCGCACTCGTAAAGCTAGAAGGTTCCGACCTTCATATGAAAGTTGGCAAGGCGCCAATTGTTCGTGTCAACGGAACACTTAAAGAACTCAATCGTGGACCGATCGAAGTCGAAGAGATGGCCCGTCTGTTGTTTCCGATGCTGAACGAACGCAATCGAGACATTTTTGATCACGAAGGGGGAGCTGACTTCGCCTACACGGTGGATGTCGATGGCGTTAGTTGGCGATTTCGTGTCAACATGTTGAAGCAATTGGGTAAAATTGGATTAGTTGCCCGTCGCGTGAACAACCACATTCCCAACTTTGAGGGTCTTTACCTTCCTCCAGCCATGGAAACGCTTTGCCACTTTGAGCAGGGAATGATTCTCTTGGCAGGGGTTACAGGTTCGGGAAAAAGTACAACCATTGCGTCGATGTTAAATTACATCAATCGCATTTATTCAAAACATATTCTGACCCTCGAAGATCCTATTGAATTTGTTTTCACCGATGACAAGTGCTTGATCAACCAGCGTGAAGTTGGAATCGACGTTGTCGACTTTGGCGTCGGCATGAAACATGCGGTGCGTGAAGATCCCGATATTATTCTGGTCGGTGAGCTTCGAGACGAAGAAACATTTATGACCGCGATCCATGCTGCCGAAACCGGTCACCTTGTCTTTGGAACCATTCACGCGTCCACGGCTCCTTCGACGATCGGCCGTATTCTCGACCTTTTCCCGGAAGAAATGCACGGAGCGATTCGCGGTGCTATCGCGATGAACATGAAAGCGATTGTCGCTCAGAAACTACTCAAATCAATCAATCCAAAAGTCGGTCGTGTTCCTACTTGTGAAATCATGACGTTTAATCCAACCGTCCGAAAACTAATTCTCGAAGAACGAGACCACAATCTCAGCGATGCAATTCGCATTGGTGCCGAAGAAGGCATGCAGGACTTTACAATGAGTTTGAAAGGCCTGATTGACGACGAGCTAATTGATCGCCCAACGGCATTCCAAGTCGCTCCGAACAAAGAAGAATTAAAGATGAAGCTCAAAGGTATCGACGTCTCGCAACCTGGAATTATTTAATGGCTCGCTGCAATCGAACGGTATTATTGCTTACGGCCGCAGTCGCCATTTTGCTTGTACCCTTTGCTGACAATTTGTTTGCCCAAGATCCTGAAAGTGCTATGCAGTACAAACCGGGGCCGGGTGGCTATTTTTCCTGGTGGAAATTACTGTTGATTGCGGCAGTATTCATTTTCTGGGTACGAATGGCAGACTGGGTTAACCGCGACTCGATGAAAATCGGGGAACGAATGAGTATGCAACCCGAGTTTTGGAACCCGATGATTGCTTTTCCGTTCCTTGCCGGTTTCATTTTAGTAATCTCTCTGCCCATCTTCGTCGCTGGCTTGCCGATTTACTTAATCACAGCCTTCATGCCAGTCACGGTTTACTTTTTTATTCGCCGCAGTCGGTTCAAGCAAAACCCGAATATAAAACAGTACCTCAAGCTCAAACCGGGCGAGGCTCCCGTTGCTGAAGCTCTTCCACAAGACGAAGGCGCCTCCATTGATTTCACTCCGGCGGGTGACAATTCAAATCAAAAACAGGGCAACTTGATTCGCGCCCGACAGTCTGATGGATTTACGAGTTTTAAAGAGTTGCTCGCATTGACTCAATTTAAACGTGCCGAGCAATTGCAGATGGAATTCACACGAGAGGGTGTTTCTCTGCGGATTTTAGTCGACGGTTCGTGGCATCCCCTTGATCCCATGGATCGAGAGGCCGGAGATGCAATTTTATCGAGCATGAAAAATTTGGCGGGTTTAAACGCTGCCGAACGACGCGCTCCACAAACTGGTTCTTTCCGATTTAAATCTGATTCCGGCAAAGCGGCAGTTACGGTTACCTCACGGGGAGTGGCAACTGGCGAACGCGTCCTGATGAAATACGAACTCTCTGCCAAAGAAGCATTGCCATTTCCACAACTGGGAATGTTTCCCGATATGGTTTCGCAAATCAAAGATTCACTGGATCAAAATGGCACAACAATCATTTCCGCTCCACCGGGATGTGGTTTAACTTCGTCCTGGCAAGGTGCGTTGGTAACTGCAGATCGATTAACGCGTGACTGTGTTGGCGTGATTGATCAAGATGAAGTCGAAACCGTTCAGGAAAACATCGTTATCCATCGGTACGAAGAAGGAACCGAAAAGAGTCAGTTCCCAATTCTAAAGACGTTACTGCTGACACAACCGGACATGCTTGCCGTCCCCAAGTTAGAAACTACGGAAACTCTTGACCTGTTGATGAACCAGGTTCTTACCCAGCAACGTTCGGTTTTGCTTCGCGTACCAGCCAAGTCCGCCGCCGAAGCGTTACTTAAAATGTACAAACAAGCTGGTGATCGAGATCAATTTTTAAAAGCCACTAAAAATGTCACCTGTCAACGGCTTGTCCGGCGCTTATGTACGGATTGCCGTGTCGAAGTGCGTGTTCAACCTAAGACCATTCAACAGCTTGGTGGCAACCCAAAGACTCAAGGCACGATTTACAACCAGTGGCGACTCCCACCCCCGGACCAAAGAGTTGACGATAAAGGCCGGCCGATAGAATATCCTCCGTGCACAACCTGTGGCGGGCTTGGATTTATCGGTCGAATCGCAGTTTTTGAAATGCTGAGCCTGAATGATCAACTTCGCACACTTATCAAGCAAAGCCCGAAAATTGCTACCGTAGAAGCGGCGGCAGTCAAATTGGGGAAAACGACAATTACAAAAGAAGCCTACAAACTTGTATTGCTCGGTGTCACTTCATTGGCTGAAGCTCAAAGGATACTCAAGCAGCAGTAGGTTGCTACGCACCTCATTTATATCGTTCGTAAATCGAGCACGTCACTTTTACAAATTTCGCGTCATAATCCTGATCTCATTTATCTCTAGCTGGGCAAAATTAATTAATGTTTGATGATTTGCAACTCCCGATCGAATTTACCGCCGCCGGTGATACGCCCGAGGAACAGAAAACAAATCTGAAAATTGTCAAACCCTCACCAGGTTTTGAACCAGCTTCTGAGCTGGTCGTAGAGATCATCTTAAAAGATGCGAATGTTACCGTGATGGATTTCAGCGCTCAAAAAGTGGTCACCCGATTTCAAATCGATGGAATGTGGCATGCCGGCGCTCCCATGGAACGCGAAACTGGCGACTATATTTTAGCTACATTGAAGCAACTGGCAGGTCTTGACTATCGAGAACGCAGGCAACGCCAGGAAGGCCAGTTTTCCACGCTCTATCGAAAACAGAAGCAAAAATTCAAGGTTGTTTCACAGGGTATTCAAACCGGCGAACGCGTTGCTATTTACCTCGACTATAAACGACCGCCGCTCGATAAAGCTCTCGACTTGGGAATGCGTGAGAGAATGCTCGACCAATTGCGACCAATTCTCAACGATCAAAATACCGGGATGGTTCTAGTCAGTGGCGTACCTGGCGAGGGCTATACGACTGCTTGGCGCGGCGTTCTTGATGCCTGCGATCGTTTGACACGTGACTATTTTGTCATGGAAGAAAAGGGAAAGCTCGAACCGGAAGTCATCAACATTTATCCTGTTGAATTCGATCCCTCCCAAGGGGAAACAGCAATGACTCCGATTCCCCAGTTATTGTTAAAAGAACCCGATGTCCTTGCCTTCACTGATTTAACTGGTGGCGAACTAATCAATGACATAATTGATTTGTCGGTCAATAAAAAGATTCCAATATTCACTCGTATCCCGGGAAAGCACTGTGTCGATGCATTGCTTCGCGTCCTGTTATTGAAGCCGGATGTCAAGAAATTTGCTGAGTCTCTAACCTGCGTCCTGTCGATGCGTTTGATTCGACTGCTTTGCAATAATTGTCGGATTCCATACCAGCCACATCCCACTCTTCTTCAAAAACTGGGACTTCCCGGAGGAAGAATTGCCGAGCTTTACAAACCCATGGTTTATCAGCCGGGAATGGTGGACGAAAATGATATCGAAATTGAACCATGTTCCGAGTGCGCGGGGATCGGCTATCGTGGAAGAACAGGCTTGTTTGAGATGCTAACTATCAATGACGATCTTCGCCGGGCAATTGTTAAAACACCGCAAGCCAACAAAATATCCGCACTTGCCAAACATCAAGGCCATATCTCTCTGCAAATGGAAGGCATTGTGATGGTTGCGGCCGGCCGAACCTCAGTAGAAGAGTTACAAAGAGTTTTAAAATCATAACGAAAACTCGGGGACAATCTCCCGAACAAGAAAGTTAATGATGCTGATTTTTATTGCAATCACAATGTTCATCTTGATCGTCGCAAGCACGTGGTGGTTCGGCCTTTGGAGTAATCTCATTACTCTCATCAACCTTTTACTTGCAAGCATGATCGCCAGTATTTGCTTTGAGCCAGTTGCTTTGAAGTTGCTCAGCATGAACTCGTCTTACCGCTATCTCTATGACTTTATTGCGGTTTGGCTCGTGTTCTTGTTCGTTTTTGTTGTCTTGCGGGGAGTTACTGATGTTCTTAGTAGCTATCGGTTGAAGTTTGATCCGATTACCGAACTTGTGGGTCGATCCGTACTTTCAATCTGGATTGCCGGCGTGTTCGTTTGTTTCTCATTCTTCACACTTCAAATGGCACCCCTTAAACCGAGTGTCTACGCTGAAAATGTGCCAAAGACAGAAATGGGGACGATTCCCGATCGTTTGTGGCTCTCGTTCATTCAAAGTCGATCGCGTGGTGCGCTCAAGGCTTCGAAGGGCTCAAACTTTTTGTTTGCGAGCTACGGATTACCGGACCACCCGGACGATGTTGAGATTGACGCGCGCGTGTTCGATTCTCGCGGCGAATTCTTACCTTATTATTCTCAAAAACGGCGGGCCATTGCTGACCGCACCGTTTTGAGAGTTGGTGGAAAATAGAATAGGTATCTAGCCGAATTGCGGCAAGCATAACCGGTACTTAATTACTCGGTAGTAAATTAATCATCCGGCCTGGTGAACCCATCGCGTTGTAACCTGCATCGACATGCATTACTTCGCCAGTAATTCCATCTGACATTTCTGATAATAGAAATGCGCCGGTGTTTCCGACTTCGTGATGTTCGATGTTACGTCCCAGGGGAGCGACGTGTTCGTACATCTTCAACATATCGCCGGCTCCTACGGCAGTACTCGCTAACGTTTTCAACGGACCTGCACTTAGTGCGTTGACGCGAACGCCACTTTCGCCAAGATCGTAAGCCAGATAACGAGTTGTTGCCTCGAGAGCAGCTTTGCAGATTCCCATCATGTTGTATCCAGCAACAATCTTTTCTCCGCCAAAGTAACTCATGCAAGCAATCGATGCGCGTTCCGAGAGAATGGGTCGAGCAGCTTTCGTGACAGCGATCAAACTGTAACAACTGATGTCCATCGCTAACTTAAATCCGTCTCGACTGGCATCGATCGTGTCGTTTAGGTCAGCGCGATCAGCATAGGCAATTGAGTGAAGGAGGAAATCTATTTTTCCAAATTCATTTTTAGCTGTTTCCATTACTTCAGCAATGTTTTCGTCATTTTGGACATCGAGCGGCACTAGGAATTTTGGCGCTGCATCGGAATCCAGTTTGTCGAAACATTTTTCTACGCGGCGACGATTCTTTTTTCTTGCATCGTCGGCAGGGTCTGGCAGATGCGTAAATCCGCACTCACCGCCCTCTGACATGATTTTTTTTGCAATTGCCCAAGCAATTGAACGATCGTTGGCGACCCCGAGAATTAAACCTTTTTTACCGTCGAACAAGCCCATCTGGTGATACCCTCTTACAATACGATTGTTGAAACGAGTCAAAATGACTACGCTCTTACTGGAATACTTAATCATTCCGCAGCAATTTGATAACAGTTTTAGTCGTCGACAACAATTACCAACCCCACGAAACCATGTCCTTTGAAGTCCAATCAGAGCGAATAACGGCGGTTCCGGGCGGTTCCGAACTGCTGGTTCAACTAATCGACCTGTCACTTGACGCATCCACCGAAAGTGATTTTCTATCCTCTGCGCTCGATTTAGTCCGAAAAACAGTCAATTCCAAGGGCGTAGTCTTGGTCCGTGGCGTCAAAGGCCAATGGAGAGTGATTGCAAATTCTGGTTCTGGTGACAGCCTGCCCGTTGAACTTCTTGCTGAAACTCTCGATTCCGAAAAATGTCAACAATCTGACGGTTGGACCGCTGCTCCGGTTTTTCGGCCCAATTCTTCGGGAAAATTAATTGCCTGCGATTCTTCCGTCGACCCCGAGATGTTTGATGCATTGACCGCAGCAGTTGGTCTCGCACTGACGGCGTTGGAGCGAAGATTTCAGCACCGGCGGCGAGCTGCCCGTTTAGAAGCAATTCTAGATATGACGGTTCATTGGAATCAGTCTCGGGAAACCGATCAGCTATTAGAAAAAATTGCTCTGGCGGCAACACGACTAATTCGAGCTGAAAGAGCGACCATCTTCTTACCCGATGCCAGCAACAGCTCACTTATCGGAAAGCCTGCCCTTGGTGTCGACGAAGGAGAACTGAGGATTCCAATCAATGCAGGGGTGGTTGGGCAAGTTTTAAAAACCGGGAAAGCAGCTCGAATCGACGAAGACATTTCTGCTGAACAGCAACAAATTAACCGCGCGGTAGATGAACAGTTAGGTTTTCAAACACGAACCATTTTGTGCGTACCGATGACCAACAGTGCGGGCAAAATCATTGGCGCGTTCGAACTCATCAATCGACAAGAAGGTAGTTTCTCAGACGAAGACGAAGCCGCGTTGACTGAACTCGCCTCCCACGCCACCGTCGCGATTGATAACACCCTGCACGTTGAGCAATTGGTGTCTTCGAAACGCACAGTAGCCGCTCAGGCCGCCGACCAGGTTCAAATGATTGGTAAGTGCCCTGAAATCGAGAAACTGAAAAAAACGATCGAGCGGGTCGCAGATACAGATCTTGTCGTTCTTATTACCGGAGAGAACGGAACCGGAAAAGAAGTAGTCGCTCAGATGATTCACTATCTCAGCCAGCGGCGTGACGAGATTCTCGTCGCCGTCAATTGTGCAGCAATTAGTGAAAGTCTGTTAGAGAGTGAATTGTTCGGACACGAAAAAGGGGCATTTACCGATGCCCACCAAAAACGTGAAGGAAAATTTGAGCTCGCCAATAATGGCACGCTCTTTCTTGATGAAATAGGCGACATGAGCCTGGACGGACAATCAAAGCTACTGAGAGTACTAGAAGAGAAAAAAGTCGTTCACGTGGGCGGTTCATTACCCATTCCGACAGACGCCCGTGTCATTGCCGCAACTAATCAGGATCTGGCCGAGTTGATTTCCGAACGCAAGTTCAGGCAAGACCTGTATTTTAGGCTGAATGTTGTCACGATTGAACTTCCGCCACTTCGACAACGTGGTGATGACATTCTGTTACTTGCTGAACATTTTCTCGAAAATTTCTGCATGAAAGCGAGGCGAGATACGCCTACGTTTTCTGCATCGGCTCGCAAAGAACTCCTTAACCACCGCTGGCCGGGGAATATTCGGGAACTGAGAAATATGATGGAGCGACTGGCGTTTCTGACCGATGGACAGAAGATCGATGCTAATGACCTCGATTTCGTGAACGCTCCAACCAATCACGAAAACGTTGTGCCGATGGATTTACCTCTCACCGAGGCGACCAAACAGTTTCAGGTCGATTACATCTCGAGGCACATCGACAGGTCTCGCGGAAATATGACAAACGCCGCGTCGAAAATGGGGCTTCATCGCTCCAACTTGTATCGAAAGATGAAACAGCTGGGAATGGGAGAGCCGGACGACGATTCTTCCGGTGATTGACAGCAAAAACCGCTTAGAAGGCGAAAATAGAGTTAAAATACGGTATTTTGGCCCTCGACGCTTTCCGGCAGTTCAGCTACAATTTTCCCTTCTGTAGGACGGATATGGCCGTCCCTATTTATTTGACGGATCTGATTCAGAGACACCGAACAACGGTTAAAAACATGTACGCGATAATTGCTGACGGCGGCCGACAATACAAAGTTGAAGAAGGTCAAATGCTTGAAATTGACTTTCGAGACGTAAACGTAGGTGATACTGTCACATTTGACCGTGTTTTAGCGGTTTCCTCCGAAGGAGCGTTCAAGCTTGGTAAGCCAACAGTGGACGGCGCAAGTGTATCCGCCAAAGTCGTTGGTGAGACCAAAGGCGAAAAAATCTACATCCAGAAGTTCCGACGACGAAAAAACAGCAAGCGACGTACTGGTCATCGTCAAAAGTACGTAAAAGTTCAGATTGGCGCAATCGCCAGCTAATTTTTGACCTGATCGCTGATAAAAATACAGACCGAACTCAAATCGAGTTCGGTTTTTTTATGTCCAATCGCCTGCCAAAATTACGTCTGCCTCGCTAACACCCAGTCGTTTTCTCTAATCGTCGGTTTCAGTTGCAAAAGACTGCCTCATATTAAGGCATATTTTCGTGTCAGGGCTTTGCGCCGCTTGATCTAATGGTTGAAATAGTAGTTGAAATATAAACGCTATGATTTTTGACCACTAAGCAGGCACTCCTATTTCATATTTTGACAAAATCGATGCAACTCCCCTCGATGGATTAATTGGTAATTCGGCATCCATGCGGAATGTCTACCAGCTAACTCGCCTGTCTGCTCAAGCAAATTCGTCTGTGTTACTACTTGGGGAAACTGGAACTGGCAAAGAGCTTATTGCTGCGGCATTACACAAATTAAGTGACCGCAACAGCGGTCCATTTGTACGCGTTAACTGTGGAGCTCTTACCGAGAGCCTGCTCGATAGTGAGTTGTTTGGTCACGTCCGTGGGTCGTTTACCGACGCTGTCAAAGATCGCACCGGTCGGTTCGAAGCTGCTCACGGCGGCACAATTTTTCTCGATGAAGTCAATTCAACCTCGTCTACTCTTCAAGTGAAATTGCTGCGTGTTTTGCAAGAGAGAGAATTTGAGAGGGTTGGTGACACAAATACAATTCAAGTTGACGTCCGGGTCATTGCGGCGAGCAATTGCGATCTTAACCTCGAAGTATCAGAAAATCGGTTCCGCGAAGATTTATTTTGGCGGCTCAACGTTCTCCCTATTGCACTGCCGCCATTGCGACGTCGTGAGGGGGATATCGAATTGCTCGTTCGGCACTTTCTTGATGTCTATGGAAAGGCCAATCAAAAATCTATTTCAAAAATCGACCCCGATGCTTTAACTGCGTTGATTGAGTATCCGTGGCCGGGAAATGTACGCGAACTCCAAAACTACATTGAACGGGCCGTCGTCTTGTCTCAAGATAACCAGCTGGTGCCTGATTTGTTACCCAAAGCTGTCATCGGTGATTCCAAGGCAAGTCAGGAATTTATTTTCCGCCCGACGGACGACCAATCGTTGATTCAGGAGTTCGTCTACAATCGGCTCAATAAATCCGAAGCCAATGCAGAAGATCTCTACAAAGAGATTGTGGAACCAGTCGAAAAGGAGTTGTTATTGCAAGTCATGCAGTCCTGTAACCAGACTCAAACCAAGGCTGCAAAAAAACTTGGAATCAATCGAAATACGCTACAAAAATATCTTGCTAAGTTTGGACTTGGACGACCTAAAACAGAGGATAGTGAATCAAAGATTTGAGACAATTGGATCGCGCAACCCGCATGTCCGAACAACCATAGAAAAAGTAAGATTTACCACCGAATCACTGCGAAAACTATCAGCTATTTATCCGGTTAACCCTTACGGGTCGCACCGACTCTCGTAACCCGAATTTTCAATCATCCAATCACTAACCAACAATCAGATGCCCTGAAATCAATCCCACAAAAGGATCTTCAGGTGTTATTCTTTTGCAGAACATTTCCTATCCTTTTAACCTTGAATTAGACAGTTATGAACTGGCTTCAAAACATCTCGATCACTTGTTTTGCGGCAAGCTATGCGGTGGTTTTCTTTTTGGAGATCTCTCGTGTCTTCTTTGATGTCAGCTTTAGAAAATATGTTCGCGTCGGTTTCGCGGCAGCGGGTTTGTTCGCGCATACTGTTTTTCTAATTCTGCAAGGTAAACTTGTTTTGGGTTCGACCGGCCTGTGGTTGGGAAGTTGGTTTGGATGGTGTCTGGCCACTGCCTGGATCTTAGCATTAGCTTATATTTGGATTTCTGCTCGACAGCCTAAATCTGTCATCGGCCTGTTTCTTATTCCACTGATCTTGGGATTGATTGGCTTAGGCGTTGGTTTCGGTCACGAAAACCAGTTCGGCCCGATGAGAGCAAAATCCATATGGAATATGGTCCATGGTTCTGCATTATTGCTTGGAACCGCGATCGTTGCTCTCGGATTTGTTTTCGGCGTTGTTTATGTCGTCCAATCGCGTCGATTAAAACACAAGAGCCCTCAATCAAGGCACTTCCGGCTTCCGTCACTCGAGTGGTTACAAAAATCCAGTGAATACTCGCTAATCATTTCGACTTTCTTATTAGCAATCGGACTCGTTTCTGGGATCGCCATCAACTGGACAAATCCGGCGGACGACACGTTATCGAGCGGACGGATCATCGCCTGGTCGAATCCAGTCATCTGGTCGTCAGGTATTTTATTCTCTTGGCTTTTAATAGTATCCGTTTTCAATTTTTGCTACCAACCGTCAAGGCAAGGTCGCAAAGTCGCTTATCTTGTCATCGCAAGTTTTCTGTTCCTGGTTTTGGAACTAGCAATCGTTTGGTGGGTTGGTCACGCAACGTCTAATTCAAATTCCGATGTTGCCCAGCGTTTAGAGATTCAATCAGTCTCTGAGGAATCGCACAGTGTAGTAGGGAGGTTAAAAATATGAACCTCCAAGTCATCGGTTGTAGTCACCATCAGTCCAGTGTGGCTACTCGTGAGCAACTTGCTTTTACTCAACAGCAAATCAAACCCTTTCTGAATAATTACTATTCAAAATTCCCAAATTCGGAAGTAGTTTTACTTTCTACGTGTAATCGAACCGAGTTTTACACGGTCGCTAACAAACCAAACTCGGTTCCGGGTAAATCTGAATTAATCGAGTTCATCGCTGAACAACGTGGTATCGCTGCGACTGATATCAATTCAGAGATATTTATTCATCAAGATCGACAGGCCGTAGAACATTTATTCTCTGTCGCTTCCAGTCTCGACAGTATGGTTGTCGGCGAGGCCCAGATCCTCTCGCAGGTGAAGCAAGCCTACAAACTCGCCGTTGAAACAAACCAAACGGCTGCGTTAATTCATCGCGTCTTTCAATCAGCTATAAGAGTTGCTCGGCGGATCAGCAATGAAACTGAAATTCATACCAATCGTGTCAGTGTTCCAAGTGTGGCCATTGGTGTTTTAGCTAAGCAGATATTTGAGCGCCTCGATAACAAGAAGATCTTAATTCTCGGTGCGGGAGAGATGGCTGAGGAAACACTTCGCTATGCCATACACGAAGGCGGGAAAGATTTCACCATTATCAACCGCTCCATGGAGAACGCAAAACAGTTGGCAGCGAAATTTGATGGTCGGGTAGGGGACTGGGCGGAACTTGAAAAAGAACTTGCCGCCGCTGATTTAGTGATCAGTGCTACCGGAGCAACCAAAGCTGTTGTGAATTCTGATCAATTTGATCGTGTTGAAGAAATGCGGAAACAGAAACCCATTTTCATTCTTGATCTCGCCGTGCCGAGAGATTTTGAGCAATCAATAAGCGATCGATTAAACGTCTATCTTTATACTCTTGATGATCTGCAAAAAGAATGTGAACGAAATCGGCAATCTCGACAGTCACATTACCCTAAAGCTCAGAAGATAATTGACCATGAAGCCGATCAATTTTTTAATGAAATACAAAGACGATCCAGCGGCTCTACGATTGCCCAATTAAAACAACAGGCAGATAACGCAAAACAGCTTGAGTTGGATCGATTAATGAACCGGCTTGAGGGTGTCTCTGAGAAACAAAAGTCGGAAATTGAACAGTCATTCAATCGACTCGTCAATAAAATATTGCACCCACCTTTAAAGTCTCTCCAAAGTGAATCGCCTCAAGTCTCTGGCGGGCTTTTAGAAGCTTTAAAGAAACTATTCCAGCTTGGTGACTAATGCTAGACGGTTATAAAGGCCGCCGATAACTAAGGCTGAGACTTAGTCCCAGTCGTCATCGTCGTCGTCCCAATCACTTTCACCAAGGTCTTCTTCGTCGTCGTCACCAACCTCTTCCCATTCATCTTCTTCCAGATCATCTTCTTCCAGATCATCTTCTTCCAGATCGTCTTCTTCTAGATCGTCTTCTTCGTAGCCGTCGTCCTCGCCGTAATCTTCGTCTTCCTCTTCTTCTTGTTCATACTCCTCTTCTTCACCCTCATACTCTTCATCTTCTTCTAGTTCCTCGTCATCTTCTTCTAGTTCCTCGTCATCTTCTTCGTCCTCGTACTCTTCTGCATCATCCTCTTCGACTTCTTCTAGTTCTTCGTCACCTTCATACTCATCATCGCCTTCTTCTTCCTCTTCATACTCGTCTTCCTCTTCGTACTCATATTCTTCCTCTTCCTCCAAATCGTCCTCGAACCTAATCGTATTTAGGTTAACACCGCCGAAAGAGGCTGCTGATCGGTGTTCCATTGCCAATTGGGAAAAATCTGGTTCACCCTGGTCAAGTTGTTCTCGTTTTGAATCTAATATCAGGGTCATTATTCTTCCTCCTTAATTTGCGCGTCGTCGTGCTCGCTTCCGGGCACTTGGGTATGAAGTGTTTGAATATCTTCATGGCCAGGTGTTGAAACTTCGTGATTTTGATCTGAAGAGGCCCATTGAGGCAACCCTTGTCCAGAAAGTTGTTTCGCTCGGGGTAGGTCAGCAAGACTGTTTAGCCCAAAGTGGGCCAAAAATTCTTTCGAAGTCGCATAGAGAAACGGTCGGCCTAATTTCTCACTCCTTCCAGCGATCTTGATTAGGTTTTTCTCCAATAGCTGTCGAAGCATTTCGCCGCAACTTACTCCCCGCACAGCCTCTATCTCTGCCTTAATGATCGGTTGGCGATAAGCGACTACAGTCAATGTTTCTAATGCAGGGGCGGAGAGTCGTGTTGCTCTTGGTGTGTGCTCTAATCTTCCTATCCAGTCAGCGAACTGCGGCCGAGTCCGTAACTGGTATCCACCGGCAACCTGCTTTACATGAAATGCTCGGCCAATTTCGTCGTAATGCTGATTGAGGTCCTTAATCATGGTTCTCGCCTGGGTACCATCTTCCAGTTCTGCCAACTGGCTCAGTTTTCGACTTGGCAGCGGCGTTCGCGACATAAACAGAACGGCTTCAAGTCGCCTGCGACGCGATTTTTCGTCCGTTGGCCATTTATGGACCGACTGCGACAAATCGTCATTTATCCGCAATTCTGATTGAGATTCAAAAGGATCCAAAATACAACGCCAATGTTTGTTGGTGTGGTCTTCATAAGTGAGTACTTATCGTACTAACTACTATCCGCAAATATCGGCAAATATTAAAAAATACTGCACGAATGTCCGACAAAAAGTTTCGTGATTATTGAGCAATCGAAACGATACGACAAGCCTGTATTTGCGGATTGTCTATTGCGGCAAAAAGACTTAGATTTGCTTGAAAGCAGCGTTTATCGAAACATCCTTGCTATAATCAATTTCTGCGTTCCCTAGATCGTTCGCATCCAGACAGCGACTGTGTTTTCTAATAAAAATTATGACTCCTCCGAAACTTTTTTCCGGCCTGATTATTTTCCTGTTGATCTCGGTCCTCGGGTTATTTCTCGGCCTAATAGTTTTAACGCTTAGCGGCAATATCGAAGGCCGAGAATTTTCGCCGGACAATTTTGCAATACGACGTTTCAGCTATACCAAAATCCCCTATCTGGATTGGGTCATCATGGAAAAAAAGATCGTTGACGAAACCGTCCCAATTCAACAAGAACTCATCGGTCTTGGGCTTCTACCGCTAAACTCTACTGCAAAAAACTGGCACCTAATTTCCGAATCGAATTTCTCAAACTCATTACTTCCCCCTGAATGCGACGCCCGCTTTCTGATTCATTATCTCGACTTAAAAGATTCGGAATATGCTGATGTCTTTTTAGAATGGAATCTTGAGCACCCTGACCTAGCACCTCTTTTCTGGCCTCATGTCATTGAAATGGCTCGGCAAGAGTCGTACTTAAAAATTCCCGAAATCATGGAATTTGCGTTAACTGATTGCCCAACAAATCCAACCGAATTCAGTAATGAGTTGAATACGCTGGTCGCCCAAGCCTACTTGGAATTAGCTGAAATTGATTATGATCTCGGACGGCTTGAGCGAGCAAAAGTCCGGCTGCAATTATCGCTCGATGCCGAATCGAGTGTGGCAGCACAAAACCTCTTGGACAAGGTCTCCAATTCAGGCGTTAAAGAAACAGCGCAATGAAAAAATTCATTTATCTGGATCACAACTCTACTGCACCGATGCTGCCAGAAGTTGCCAATAAAATGACCGAATGTTTTGCGGCTGGATTTGTAAACCCAGCAAGTCAACATCGGCCCGGTCAACTGGCGCGCAAACATCTGGAAGATGCTCGAAGAAAAATTGCCAACTACCTCGGGGCAAAAACTTCAGGTATGGATACTGATCAGCTAATTTTCACCAGCGGCGGAACAGAGAGCAATAACTTAGCGATACTTGGTTTAGTAAACACTCCTGATTCTGACCCGGGTATCAAGCCCAGCTTATTTACACCGCAACATATTCTAATTTCTTCCATTGAGCATCCGAGTGTGATTGGTGCGGCGGAGCAACTTGTCAGACTCGGCCATTCGGTCGACAAAATACCAGTGGATTCAAATGGTGTTTGCTGTGTTGATCGGCTCGAGTCAATGATTAACGATAACACAAAACTTATTAGCCTCATGTTGGCAAATAACGAAATCGGGGTGGTGCAACCGGTGAATGAAGTCGCCCAGTTGTGCCGCGATAGAGACATACTATTTCACACCGATGCGGTTCAAGCTGTGGGCAAGGTTCCGGTCCATTTTCGAGAGCTTTCGGTCGACGCATTATCGTTCACCGGACATAAATTTGGTGGCCCCCGCGGTATTGGGGGACTTATTCTCAGACACGGATTAACGCCAGCACCCTTGCAATTTGGCGGTTTTCAACAAATGGCACTGCGACCTGGTACGGAAGATGTTGCTCTGGTCGCAGGAATGGAAACAGCACTAGAAATCTTTCACAAAAACGAGACTGACTACTATTCAGATGTCTTGGTGTTGCGGAACCATCTCGAAAAAACGCTACTGAGCCGGTTTCCTGATTTAGTCATCAACGGAATCAACGCCACCCGATTGCCACATGTGAGTAACTTGTCGTTCCCAGAAGTCGACCGGCAATCTTTTCTAATGGCCGCTGACATGAAAGGGTTGGCAATTTCGACTGGCTCGGCCTGCGCGAGCGGCAGTAGTGAGTTGTCTCCCGTATTACTCGCTATGGGGCTTGAAAAATCGATTATCGAAAACTCTGTTCGAATCAGCCTTGGCGTAGGCAATACCCGCGATGAAATCGAAAATGCTATTGAGATCATCTCGCAAATCCTCAGCTAGTGAAAATAAAAGACAGCGGATTCCACCAACTTAATTTTTCAGATTAGAACCTGTCTCACCTGTCGTTTTGGTTCGAACCCCTACCTGCCACTGTCCGATCTCCGTTAGCAGTTCCCAACCATCACTCATTTCTTTCGACAGAGGAGTTAGATCAGGCTCGGCGTCAATTAAATCTCTAGATTTATCCATAACTACGCAAATCTGTTTTTCACTGGATAAAGCTCGCGTAATTTTTTCCGACTGTTCTTCAGTCAGCATCCAGGGCCAAAAAGTTGGATTGATCGAGGTTGCCGGTATTTTATCAGTCCAAAAGAAAAACCGGTTATGGTTGTGTGTTGCAAAAGCTAATACTTCGCCAGGCGCATTTCTAATTGCTTCCGCTATTTGCTGTTCCTCGATAGCGCGACTCGCCTCCAACCTTACCCAGTTACAACCCGGTTGATTTAGTGGCACCTGATTAGTCCAACGAGATGAAAATACAAAAGTAGATCCAATCATTGCCAGTGCGACAGTCCACCCTAAATAACGATCAATTGCCTTTGAAACGGTTTGATATTTAATTTTAGTTTGAACTGCATCGGCAACACCTATTAGTAGTCCTAATATGATTGGTATCGTACCCAAAGAAGCTTGAGTTCCCGGAGTAGGAAATACAAGTACTGGAAACAGGCAACCGCTCATCGCGATCGCGAGTCGGGGTGCCGACATTTTATTAATTAAAATAACTGGCATTACCATCGGGCCAGCAATCGCTAAGAAGCTCGCAGCTCCTCTCAAACTTAGGCCATGCTCGATTGGTTGAAAACAACCTACGATCGATAGCACTGCTGTAATTACCAAAGTGATTCCGGGAAGTACCATCACCCACGGCAATAATTTCTCTGACGATTTTTCGCTGTATTTTTTCAGTAAAAGAAAGGAAAACACAATTGAAAAGAATATCGTTGCTGACAACAACGCCAGTGTTTGAAACCGTAGCGGTTGATAGAACGACTCTGACATGAACGAATGTTGGAGTAAAACTCCCCAAAGAATTTCACGTAAATTATTGCCGTGTTGCATCGCCCAAATTACAACCCAAATCGAACCAATCGCACCGCCAAAGATCACCCAGTAAAAGTCTTTAATCTTGTTAGGTTCCGATGTTTCCTTTTGCGGAATGGCTTGGACAGATGGATTCAGTCTGGCCATCCAGCAGACTGTTACCGTAGATAGAAACAAAACAAATGGTAGTAAAAGACCGCTCGATTCAGCACCACCAGATACTTTTTTCCAAACCAGCCATCCGATTGCAGCCGGAATACTGCAACATAAAAAAGAGGCCATCCAGCTCAAGAATTTATCATGCCGGTTACCATTTGGATGATTCCAGGTCACCGCGAACAAAAAGCTGGCAGCCATGGTAGCGCCAACATTCAGTTTCGTCAGTCCCGCAAAGGCAGCACATAGGCCAGCTACCAGCAACATCAACCGGTTATTTGGTTGCAATAAAATCAAACCCGTAGCAGCCAGAAGAGAAATAATTTCTTGAGGGTGAGCAGGCTCTAACCCTAATTTTTCCAGATGTAACATCACTAGCAGCATCCCTGTGATGCCAAGATTCTTTTTGCCAGTAATTTTCCAAACCAAAACTCCACTCAACAATGATATTGCGAACCAGGTAAAAACTGTTTTCAGGCGGACAATATCGTGGGTGATGGGTATATCCAACCACCGATGAATCGGTGACTGCATTAGATAATACGCCGGACCATATTGCGTATAAGTTTCTTCGTAAAGTCGCTCCCCCTGAAAAAAAGTTTGGAGCGATAACATGACGTAACTTTCGTCGTCATATTTAGCCATCATTGTGAAACTATGGCTCAAGCCAAAACAAAAACAGAGTGCGATGGCCGCTACCCAACAGCCGATGAACCACCGTCGCCTACCATCGTCTGATGCTTCAATTTGTGGCAGCGATGAATGATCAGATTCCACTTCGTTACCGTTGGTTAGTCAGATCGTTAGAGAGACCGATTGAATTTGTATCAACCATTGGAAAAACGTTGGGCCGGTTGCGTTCAGATTTTACGTCGTCCAATTCTGCGAGTAAGTCCTGAATGTTTAACAATAATTCCTGCTCAGTTTTAGCCGAAGCATTGGTTTCTTTGATAGTGAGATTCTTAGCCTCTTGCACGACATACGCTGGCCGATCTCTAACTTGATCGTAAATACGAGCGATATATTCTCCTAAAATAGCAATGCCGAGTGCGTTAATGGCTCCAAAGAAAGCACTCACTGTGGTCACCGAAGCCCAACCAGGTATCGCCTGACCGGTAAACAATTTGTGATACAGTGCCCAAATAATGCATGAAAAACCAAGCATTAACGAGACGAGCGCAAGCCCGTAAAAAGCTAAAAGAGGTACCCGCGAAAAGCTAAACATCGCCGTTTTCGCTAATGATACTAAACCGCGGAAGGAAACTCTCGGTTGGTCGTCATGTCGCCTAAGCCTTTCGACAGGCAGGGCACATTGTTTAAATCCTACCCAGGTTCGCAGTCCGGGAAAATAACGATCGGTTTCTCCAAGACTGACGACATGCTGTACAACTCGGGCATCCATCAATCCAAAATTGCCTGCATCGCGAGGAATCGCAATCGAAGCGAGCGACTGCATGGTACGGTGAAACAAATTAAAGGCGGTGCGTTTTAAAATGTTCTCTTTGCGACCAAAGCGAACGGCATAAACGACATCATAACCAGATTGCCATTGTTGGATCATCTGCGGCAAGACGTTTGGATCATCTTGTGCATCGCTGTCCATCAAAATCGTAGCGTCACCTGTGGCATGCTCTAAACCCGCATGCAACGCCGATTGATGCCCAAAGTTCCTCGATAAATGTAACACGACGATTCGTTTATCTGAATCAGCCATCCGATCGAGTACTTCTCGACTGCCGTCTGTAGAACCATCATTGACCAAAATAAATTGCCACTGACAACCAGTTTGGTTTAAGACCGTCGCTGTCTGATCTACCAATTGTTCAATAACTGCTACTTCGTTTAGAAGCGGCATAACAATGCTGATTTTTGAATCTTCTAGTCGAGGTCGATTCATTTGCTGATAACCCCTACGAGCGAAAGTCCAAATGGCACACTCAGTTTATTGGAAACTTTCGTCTCTATTTGAGCTGCGGTAATTAACGCCTTATTGGTTAGATTACCTACTCGCGGAAATTCCGTTCCTTTCCGTGAAGGAAAGAAACGTCGAATTGTTCTAATGAAAATCGCAGCCGGAAAAGTAAATGAGTTCCAGTATCTGAGTTTTTCTACTTTTAATCCCGCTGCCGCAACCTGATCTCGCATCATCGCTGGTGTGTAACGCCGGTAATGACCCAAACGCTCATCCCAATCTGAAAACAGAAATGGATAGGCGGGCACTGTAAAAATTATCTTACCTGTACCTTGCAGCGTCTTCGCAGCTTCCTTTAAGACTTTTACTGGGTCCGCTACGTGCTCGAGTACGTCAAGCAACACTACTCCGCCAAACGAATCTTTCGCAACCGGCCATGGTTGCTGCAGATCGTGTTTATAAATTTCCTCAATGCCAATAGATTTTGCATGAGTAACTGAGTCATCCATAATATCGAGACCGGAAACATCGTAACCACATTGTTTCCAGTTCAGCAGATTCCCGGCAGCGCCAATTCCGCCTTCTACAATTCGAGCGGGGGAAGGTACGTATTTTCGAAGCAGGTCAGTCGCTATGTTTCGTTTAGCAACATGCCACCAATAACGGTTCTCTAACTCGATTAATTCGTCTAAATGTGCTCGTTCCATGGGTAGCTCTCATTGAGGCGTGCAGCGTGCGTATGTATCTACGGCGTGGACGAACTGGGGTCTTCATTTCGTGACTCGAAAACTTAGCACCCGTTAGACTGTGTTTAGCTGTATTTGGCTCACAAAACCCCAACTTTGACTTTGTTTCATCGAAATTACCCCCCTAATCAGACCTATTGTTCGGTTTGAAAATTTATCAAAGTAGGTTTTTCATTGGCTTTGGTAGGTCGGAATTCCTCAACTATCGCTTCCTTGCGAAATTTTCCTGTCTGTTACTTTGAAACCAGCAACACCGAAAATGATATTTTCCCTAATTGTCGCCGCATTTGGATAGAGAAGAGGCGTTTGACAAGGCATTTCAAATAGTGGGCTATTTTGCGGCAAATAAGCCTTAAATAGACAGTTTTTATCGGTCAAACCAACTCGTCGAATTGGTAGAAAACTGGTAGAATATGGCTCGATTGATTGAGCATATTTTCCTGTTTTTTTAAGCTAATTATTGCATGAACCCGATGGCTGCTGAGCAGATCTTTTCGGTGCCTTTCCGCTTCCTGATGGACGGAAAATTCGGTGGTGAACAAAATCGTTCTCCATCTCGCCCCTTAGGTCTTGCGCGGTTTGTCGGTGATACCTCTAATTTACTACTGAAATACTTGATCAGCGAGGAAAGCCGAAACAACCTCGATTCACAGTGGCCAATCGTTTTGTTTGGTCCATCAGGAACTGGCAAAACTTCTCTAGCGTTGACCATCATTTCAGGTCTAACTGAGCAATCTGATCAAGAAGATGAGGTTATTTCATTCAACCAATCCCAAGTTGAGACTCAACTTGGGAAGCCTATATTTTTATCCGCATTAGAATTTGATCGCAGATTTCGTTCTGCAATTGAAACTGACTCAGTCGATGATTTTCGGAACAAAATTATTCAGTCCGCTGGGGTGATAATCGACGACGTTGATCGCCTTGAAAATAAGACAGCAGCCCAAGCCGAATTAGTTCGCGTTTTGGATCAAATGTCCGCTAAAAACCGGCCAATTGTCATAACAATGCCCAGTTCACCGCAACTTTGTAATGGACTTTCAAGTCGTTTGATCTCGAGACTTTCACTCGGGTTAAGTCTACCCGTTAACCCGCCCGGCCCAGAAGCTCGGTTAGAAATCATTCGCGAATTGGCAAGTATTAATCAGATCAATCTATCAGATGATGCCACTCAATTATTAGCCGATCGACTTCAGGTCACTGTACCAAAATTGAACCACGTCTTCGCTCAAATCAAAACTTCACTTGCTGCCGATGCAAATAATCATTCCGAAATTATCGATGCTTCCAGGCTCACAAAAATCTTCAAAAAGTCAGCTAGTGAAGTTGAATCACTCTGCCACTTGATTATTAAGAGTGTTGCTAAAGAGTTTGATTTAAAAGTTTCTGATCTAAAGAGTAACTCAAGAAAACAATCCATAGTGATGGCTCGAGGGGTCTCTGTTTATCTCAGCAGAGAGCTTCTTGGTGTTAGTTTTCTTAAGATTGGTTCCTATCTTGGGAACCGGGATCACTCCACAATCATGCACGCTAATCGAAAAATAGAAAAACTGATTTCCGCTGATTCAGATTCCAATGACACAGATTCAGCTATTCAATCCATCGTTTTTAAACTCAAACAGGAGTTGACGGAAAAGTTCGCCAGTCAAATTAATTTCATTTGAAAACCTGTTCTTAATTAGTTCACAAACTGGCGCTGGTTAGTGACTTATTAACACTTCGTAACACAAACCTATTTTTAAACATTTCTATTAACCTACTTTCAACACATTACAAACAGTTCATCAACAGCTTTTCCACAAACGTTTAATAGTTGTTAATGACTACCAAATAAGCACTTAAGACTTTCAAACCACTAGTTACCTACAATTTTGGCGTCGCTTTATTACTAATACTTAAAAGAAAACTAAGACTAGTAAAACAAAAATGGATTGCCTAACCAAAGTTGAATTTAAGGACTGATTGTGAAAATAAAAATCAATCGAGAATCGTTTTTTAAAGTATTTCAAATTGCTGCCGCAGTAGCTCCTGCTCGCAGCCCAAAAACGATTCTTCAGAACATCAAACTCGATGTAACTGCTGACACTGTAATTCTTACCGCAACTGATACAGAAGTTGGTGTACGTTTAACGGTGCCTAACCCAGAAGTTATGAACCCAGGGAAGGCGGTAGTGCCGGTTTCTCGATTAAGCATGATTTTGAGAGAGTCAAACGACGAGTTTCTAACCATCAATGCGAGCGAAGATAAGATTCTGATTACAGGTCAGAACAGTCGATTTGAATTGCAAGCTCAAAACCCGGATGAATTTCCAGAGGTAGCATATTTCGACGATAAAGATTTTTATGAGGTTCAAGGAAGTGTATTTAAGGAACTGATTAAACGAACCCTATTCGCAACCGATTCAGAGAGCAGTCGTTATGCTTTGGGGGGAGTCCTTTTAGAGATGAGCGATGATACGGTTATCGCGGTAGGTACCGATGGTAGACGCTTAGCGAAAATGGAAGGCAGCTTGGAAAAAGTTGGCAATCCAAAACCGGAAACAGCCACAATTGTTCCATCCCGATCAATGCAATTGATGGAGCGGATTCTTCCAGAAGGCGACACAAAAGTTCAAATTTCTACCAGGGCTAACGACCTGTTAATGAAAGGTCCAAGTGGAGTCTTTTACACTCGTCTAGTAGAAGGAAGATTTCCAAAATGGAGAGATGTTTTACCTAAACGAGATAAAACGAATCGAATTGATATCCCGGTAGGGCAAATGTATACAGCGTTGCGCCAAGCAGCGATTGTTACAAGTGAGGAGAGCAGGGGAGTAGATTTCACATTTAAAGATGGATCTCTCGTACTCACAAATAATACGGCGGAAGTAGGTCAGTCTCGAATTGAGATGCCAGTAGCTTATACCAGTGATGAGTTAACAATTACGTTAGATCATCGTTATGTAGCAGACTTCCTCAAGGTTTTACCGCAGGAAAAGTCATTCACATTTGATGTAGAAAACGGTGAAGCAGCTGCTTACTGCGAAACTGAAGATAAATACGGCTATGTGATTATGCCGTTATCTAAAGATCGTAGATAAGCCATTAGTAAAACTCCGTAATCACATCAATTTCCGATGCAATCAAGGACAGAGCATTGACTGATCCCTACGAAGAAGTCGACTTTAAACAAGCTAATCACTTGGTTAAATCTCGGCAACGATATTTCAGAAAGCCAAAACGGCCGGCTGATATTCTAGGGCGTTTAATGGCTCGAAAAGGCTACTCTCAAACAACCAAAGCAAATGAGTTACAACAGGTTTGGGAAAAAATTGTTGGTGATAAATGGAATTCAAAAACCAAAGTAGGGTTAGTGAAATCAGGAGTGCTGGAAATTTATGTAGCCAATTCAGCAGTAAACCAGCAGTTAGAGTTCAAGAAGAAAAAACTACTCGACGCATTAAATAAAAGTAATCCAAAAACGAAGTTTAAAAATATTCGTTTTCGGGTTGGAAATATGTAATCTGATGAAATCGCTGATTGTTGAAAACAACAGATAATTTCAAATAACCGATAGAAACTTATGGCCAAGAAAACAAAAGATACCTACGAAGGTGATGATCTCCAGCGACTCTCTGATTTAGAGCATGTTCGGGAGAGGCCGAGTATGTACATCGGTGATACAACAGCAAGAGGACTTCATCACCTTGTCTACGAAGTATCAGACAATTCAATCGATGAAGCGATGGCAGGTTACGCGTCAGTAATTCATGTCACGATCAATTCGGATGGATCGGTTACAGTACTAGATGATGGGCGAGGTATTCCGGCTGATACGCACCAACAGCTAACCGAACAAGAAGGGCGAGAAATAACGACACTCGAAGGAGTGATGACGTTCTTGAAATTTGGTGGAAAGTTTGAAAAGGGAGCCTATCAGACATCAGGTGGTCTTCATGGCGTCGGTGTAACAGTTGTCAATTTTCTCTCGGAATGGTGTGAAGTAGAAGTCTATCGCGAAGGTCATATCTTCCAGCAAGAATATCAACGAGGAATTCCAACAGGACCTGTAAATCAAGTTGGTAAGACTGACAAAGTAGGAACCAAAACTACATTCAAACCAGACGCTCAAATTTTTCAGACGACTAAGTTTGAATACAACGTTCTTAGTAAACGTCTTCAGGAATTAGCCTTTCTAAATAGTGGCGTTCGTATTGTTTTTAAAGATCAACGAACCAATGAAGGCGATGAGTTTTATTACGAGCGTGGAATTATTGAATATGTAGAGCACATTAATCGATCAAGCGATCCAATTCACCCAAGTGTAATTTACATGCAGGGCGAACAGGATGACGTCGGTTTTGAAATTGCCCTGCAATATACAACTGATCTGTCAGAATCGGTTTACTCATACGTAAACAATATCAATACTCACGAAGGTGGAACCCATGTATCAGGTTTCCGATCAGCACTAACGAGAACACTAAACAATTACGCTAAGAAAAATAATCTGTTTCCGAAAAACTTAAATGTTACGGGAGAAGATTTTCGCGAAGGCATTACAGCGATCTTGTCACTCAAAGTGCCAGAGCCCCAATTCGAAGGTCAGACCAAAACAAAACTTGGAAACAACGAAGTAGAAGGAATTATTACTTCTGCGTTTGGCGAATATTTCAAAGTCTTTATGGAAGAGAATCCCAAAGACGC
>JAAEMV010000054.1 GCA_024225195.1 Planctomycetaceae bacterium
ATGTGCGAAATTGACCTTAAATTGAGTTACGCTAATATGCTCAAATTTATTTGCTTAAAATCGGCAGTTTCCACTTTTCTAAAATAATTTCACAATAGATGAAAAATATTCTATCAAATATTACTTTATGCGGCGGTTAATGGCCGTACCTGAAGGACCGAACCGTGAAAGAAACCTATTACAGGGACCACTGGACCGAGATTGAGCCCGAACGCTTTGAGCGTTACAAACTGATGTTCGAGTGGTCTGACGCGTCGCGATCGTTGCTCGAGCCTGCGGGAGTTCAAACGGGAGATGTGGTTGTCGATTTGGGTTGTGGACCGGGATTTACTGCGCTCGAACTAGCTACCTGGGTTGGGCCATCGGGCCATGTGCACGGCATTGATGTAAACGCGGATTTCGTAGAATTTGGCCGCTCCGTCGCAAAGGATCGGGGGTTGGAAGAAACTGTCACATTCCACCATGTGACGGATCAAGCACTACCACTTTCAGATGACTCGATTGATTGCATAGTGGCGAAAAACGTTTTCGTTTATGTCGATGATCCACTAGAGACCTACCAGGAATGCCATCGTGTTCTAAGGAAAGGCGGCAGAGTCCTCGCGATAGAAAGCGATTGGGATTTCACGCTCGCCGAGCCTGTACCTGAAGAGGATTGGAAGGCGCTGATTAAAGCTGCCAGTGTCGCTTTCCGCACCCCGACTATCGGTAGGCAGCTGCACAAGGTCGCTCGGGCGGCGGACTTTGCCGAAGTAACTGTTTCCGTGGTCTGCCATC
>JAAEMV010000055.1 GCA_024225195.1 Planctomycetaceae bacterium
AGCGCTCGGTCACGTTTGGCCTTGGTGGGCTTTCGGCATTGGAACTGGAATTGCCATCCTAGTGATGTTCGGCGTAATCGAGAAACGAAAGAACGAACTGGGTTCGCTCAAAGACGATCCCGAAGATGGTGACGCGTAAGCGTTTGCGAGTACTCACCAGTTCAATTTAGCAGCGTACTTTTGAAAGTTTTCGTCGTCGGCGTCGCAGAATCGTTAAGCCTGAAACAAATGCTAGAGCAGCAAGCGAACCGGGTTCGGGAACGGCTTGGAGATAGCCCCGAATAACTCCAGTGTCGGTGTCTGAGAGATGAACGTTAATGTAGGTTCGTCCAGCAAGTAACGCTTCCGAACCGGCGCTGTCCAAAAAGAAGTTGCCGTTGATTCCTCCAGAGGTTCGCGATGCGTTGAAAGAACCGTTGGTGGTCATGTTTACCAAGAGAGGAGCGGTCTGGCCAAAAGCGTCATTGCCAGCGTCAGTGGTTGGGCCGTGAAGGTGGAGTTTTAGTACGTCACTACTCAGGTCGACGTAGCCGTTGCCCGAACCCCATTTGAGATCAACATGAAAGATCCCTTCGACTGTATCGAAAGTGATTCCGGTGGCGCCGATACCTCCGGTGCCAAGTTCACTTGTTGGTGGGGCGATATTTCCAGCGAGAAGCCCATCACCGGCGGATCCCGTGGCGATGAATTTTACGATGTCGGCAGAAACAAAGTCTCCCGGGCAAAAAACCCACAGAACGACGACCAATGCGATTGAGATGTTTTTCATTGAATGGTCGTCCAGTTCCAGATTAGATGAGTTTTGCTGGTTTTCGGAGACTGCTGAACGCTTGTCTCGGTGTCCGCTCTAGTCTAATCAAGTTGTTTTTAATTACCTCTTCTTTTGGGCGTAAAATGTTGAACGATTTTCAATTGACTTGTTTGACGCGATAAAAAGCGAATTTAACCTGAGAAAGGGACCTTGCTCTTGGCTTGGCTAGAGTCTTGCCCGGATCGGCGGAAGAGGCTGCCGCGACCAATTATAACGAAATTTCTTGTTATTCGGCCTGACTCGGACTACACTTCAGGTCTCATCAGGCGGGACTATCTGGAGAATGAAATGCGTTTGAGTTTGCACTCATATTGGTGTGGCATGTTGGTGATCGCTCTTAGCGGCGGTGCTCTTTTTGCGCATGACGACAACGACGGCAAGGGGATCAACGGAGCCGCCGGGGCAAACTATGGTTTTGGTTCCAATAGTTTTACCGACGGTTATGATTCCAAAAACATCAATCTTCTCAGCCATCTTTATCTGAACGAAATTGGGAGCCTTGGTGCCTCTAATGTAATTGGAAATGACATTTGGGGTTGGACAGATGCCTCTTCGGGTCGTGAGTTCGCGCTCATGGGGTTAACCAATCGCACCTCGTTTATTGAAGTGACAGATCCAACGGCACCCGTGTATCTCGGTTCATTAAAGACAACGCCGGGGACTGGTAACAAGGCTTGGAGAGACGTCAAAGTTTACAATGAGCAGGCGTATATTGTTTCCGACAATAACGGTGCTCATGGGATGCAGGTTTTTGATTTAACGCAACTGCTGACGGCGTCTCCTTCGAGTGCTGAATCCCCAACTTATTTTTCATCGGCCGGCGTTTATACGGCGTTCGAAGAAGCTCACAATATCCATATCAATGAGGATACTGGGTACGCCTATGTCGTCGGTTCACCCAATGTGGCCCGCGGCGGTCTACATGTTCTGGATCTTAATGGTGGTACCGGCGGAGTCATGCCTACGTTTGCGGGTAACTTTTCAGCTGATGGATACACGCACGATACTCAGGTCGTCAGTTACACGGGTCCGGATTCGAATTATGTTGGACAGGAAATTGCGTTTAATTCAAATGAGGATACGCTGACGATCGTCAATGTCACTGACAAGTCGAATATGACACAGCTTTCCCGAGTCGGTTATACCGGTGCTGAGTACGTTCATCAGGGTTGGTTGTCAGAAGACCAGCGATTCTTTTTTATGAACGATGAACTCGATGAGTATCGTTCGGATGACCCCATGAATACGCGAACACGGGTTTGGGACGTGTCTGATTTAGAGAATCCAGTTTTGCTTGGGTTCCACTCAGGTGAAAAAGCAACCATTGATCATAACTTGTATGTCAAAGGTGATTACATGTTTCAGGCAAATTACACGAGTGGTTTGCGTGTGTTAAAGATCAACGACGCCGCTTCGCTTGATTTCGAAGAGTGGGGTTATTTTGACACCTACGGTGACGACGACGCTGTTAATTTTAATGGTGCCTGGTCCGTTTATCCTTACTTTGAGAGTGGCAGCATTCTGGTCAGCGACCGTCAAAATGGCTTGTTTGTTCTTTCAGCGGTACCCGAGCCAAGTTCCCTGAGTTTCATTGGTTTAATGAGCCTCGGCCTGTGCCTTCGTCGTCGACGAGTCTCTGCGGTTTGAGAAGAGGACGGCTCGCTCCAGCACTGTTCCATTGAGTCCGGTTGCCTCGAACATGATCTTTACCGAGTTCTTGGAAATCACCAGTAGAATCTAGCGTTTGGCGGATCGAAGAAACTCCGAATTGAAACTCCGAATTGAAACTCCAACTCGGGATTCCGCCCGCAGTTGCCTGTAACACTTAGCGTTAAGCGGTGTTTTGTCGTACAAGCAACCATTGACTTCGACACGTTCGGCGAAGGCGAGTTAAACCAACCCAAGACCCATGGTCAGTGCGCAACGGGATCGCACTTTTATAGATTCTGTTTAATTAGTTTCCGTTTTTAGGGTCAGCATTTTTAACGTATTTGTTGAGCCATTCAATCATTTCTGCCTGCGTGTGCAAAACCGATTGTCTTGCCCGATACCCGTGGGATTCGTGCGGCAACATGCACAACCGGACCGTGCCTCCGTTTCCCTTAATTGCTTGATACATCCGCTTTGATTGGATGGGAAAGGTCCCGCTGTTGTTGTCATTTTCTCCGTGAATTAACAGGAGCGGTTCATTGATTTTGTCGGCATGCAAAAATGGTGAAATTGTGTGGTAGATCCCTTTGGCTTGCCAGTAAGGCCGCCGCTCAGATTGAAATCCAAATGGGGTGAGAGTGCGGTTGTAAGCGCCACTGCGGGCGACTCCTGCGTTGAATAGGTCGGAGTGGGCCATCAGATTAGCTGTCATGAATGCTCCATAGCTGTGGCCACCAACGCAAGTGCGATCGGGATCAGCGACTCCAAGTTCCACCGCTTTATCAATTGCGGCCTTGGCTGCGTCAACAATCTGTTCGATGAACGTGTCGTTCATGGTTTCCGGGTCGCCGATCACGGGCATGGTGGCTGCATCCATAATGGCATAACCTTGGGTCAACAAAGTTAGATGTGAGATACTCCGCATGCGGGTAAATCTAGACGGACTACCAGAGATTTGTGCCGCAGTTTTGGCATCGTTGAATTCCCGGGGGTAGGCCCAAACCAGTAACGGCAAGCGGGTTCCTGGCTTGTAATCCGCTGGTAAATAAAGTGTTGCAGAGAGCGGTACGCCATCGGATCGTTCGTACTTCACCAATTGTTTTTTAATTCCTCGAATTTGCGGCGTGGGATCAGGGAAAGAGGTGAGTGCGATATTGGATTGGTCGTTAAGATCGTGTTGAAAGTAGTTGGGAGGCGTCGTCGGTGTTTCGCTGTTGGTAATGATAACTGGTTTGTCGGAATCGCTGCTGTTTACGATGGCTACAACCGAGTCGTAACTGCCTTCCTCACACCGCCAGAGTCGTTCGGTTTCAAGTGTTTTAAGATTTTGGCGATCAATGAATGGAAGGTTGCCTTTGGGGGAAGCACCTGCGCCGGTTCGATAAATCCAATCACCATCTTGTTTTGCGATGACATGTCCAGTTTCATCGAGGACCCTGACAACACTGCCAGGATCTCCATAGCGGTCGCGGATACTGCGGTCGGATAAAGCCTTGGGAGTCGAATTAGGAAGTTTCAGGTCGTGCAAGAGCGTTCGCACCCACCGTCGATCCCGATCATACTCGGTGGTAGTTACTATCGATGGATCTTTGAAAAAGGAAATACCATAGGCTCGATGCTCCACTTTTAAAAACTCAACTGGCGACTCATTAAAGGGTGCCGCGAGGGTCATGTAGGAATCTCGAAATGGCGTTTCTACGCCGGGGTCACCGCCATCGAGTGCTTCATTCCAAATGAGAGTTGCTTCGGTGCTTGATTTCCAATTGATATTTCGAGGTCCGGTACGGACTCCTTCAATGGGAATGTTCTCATCCATTGGGATACTGGCAACAACATAAGATTGGGGGCCGGTAGCAGCGGGATTAATTTTTTGAACCGTGATATCTCTTGGGAAACTGCGATAAGTCATCAGGTAGCTGAAGGGTTTCTTGAGATTCGTAGTGAGGACAAAATCACCGCTCGGAGAAGGAGCCATGTTGGTATACATTTTTGGCTCGCCGACTGGCTCAACTGTCCCGTCTACTCCGACGACAGACAATTGGGTGGTTGCGTAGTGTGCAAATAGCGCTTCGTCATGTGCGTTTTGGAGTAAATCCTGATAGGTTCGCGTAGGCGAAGTTTGCCCGTAAGACTCCTGGATATTTGGGCCGACCGTGACTTTGGCGGGAGCAGGTTCGTTACCCTGATTTTCCGGCACTAAAAGACACAACATTTGTTTTCCGTTGGGCAACCATCGAGGGCCTGCCATGATGGTGTTGAGTCGTTCCGTCAGTAATCGAGGTGTAGGATCGCCAACCGTGGCAACCCAAAGTTGTTGACCTTTATCGGTGACGACTGCAAAGGAAAAGTATTTAGAATTGTGAGACCAGTTGATACGCGATATTTTTACGTCATCCGGAAGTTGTATTCTGATTTTTGATTTATTGTTTTGTACTAAATCACTGCGTTTGACGAGGGTTATTCCACGATTAAAACTGGTTTGAAAGGGCCCGTTAGATGTAGGGTCTATTCTCATTCCCGCCAGAGCCAGCATGCGTCGTGAAACGTCTTCAATATCTGGCATGGCATCACGGTCGACCAGTAGCATCCACTCGCGATCTGGGCTGAAGCTAACTCCTGGTTCCGGAGACGCGTCGATAATGTCGACCACAGATTGCGGAGGTAATTTGTAACTGGATGACTGGGCCATTAGTTCCTCACAAGCAAAGCTGAGACTGACAAGACAGGCGAAACAAAAAATTAAGTTTGATTTCATGAGATCGGTTACTAAGGACAAATTTCTGATGGGGAACTCATTTTGACGGAACTGAATTCAATCGACAAGCATATCAGGGTTGAATATCGTGGTTAAAAAAAGGCAAAGGCCAGAATACTGGTTGGCTTTTGATCAGTCGATATTTTTGGAGATTGCGATTCAATGGCATCTCAGAGCTGTTTTTCTGCCTAATCAATTTTCCAAAGGCGGAAAGGTATGTCAGCAAACCCAACTTTAAGTCCTTGTATGAAACTGATGGGAATTGCCCGCATAAACTTGCGTTAGGCTTCGACTGGGCTTATCTTCAAACTCGTTAACCCGTTTTAAACGAAGGGTGTCTGCGGCGATTGGCGTCGACGAGCGCTGCGTTTTGGTTGGCTTGGCTGTATTCAACATTAAGTCGACATTAAAAATGCGCTATTTGAAATTATTTGGATTCTGGAGAGCAGTTGTGACTCAAGTTTTACCGTTACAGATACCAATTAGAGAGATACCAATGAAAGCTTTTGGGCAGCAGGGTAGTCGAGTGTTGAATTGGGGCGTGATCAGCGTTGTTTGTCTTAACATCTTTGCTGGCGTTAATTGGGTCAATGGTCAGGAATTGGCGACTCCCAAATATTGGCGGGGCAATCTTCATACTCACTCGCTTTGGAGTGATGGGAATGATTTTCCAGAAATGATCTGCAAATGGTATTCCGATACGGGGTATCATTTTCTGGCACTGACGGATCACAACATTTTAAGCGAAGGTGAGCGGTGGATGAATCTTTCCACCATTGAGCAGAGGGCTGGAAAAGAGGCCATGCAGAAATACTTGTCGACTTATGGTGATGAATGGGTAGTTCAGCGGGAGGTGAAGTCAGAAAAAAAACCGGAGGCAACGAAGCAGGTGCGGCTGAGAGGGCTTGATGAATTTCGGAATAAGTTTGAGGCCAAAAATGGCTTCCTGTTGATTGAGGCGGAGGAAATCAGTGATCGTGCGCAAGGTCGTCCGATTCATATGAACGCCATGAATTTAAGTTCATTGATTTCGCCTCTAAGTGGAGCAACGCCTGTTGAGGCAATCAACAACAACTTACGGGCAGCGCAAGAGCAGGCTAAGAAGAATGGCGAGCCAATAATGGTTCATCTTAACCACCCAAACTTTGGCTGGGCGGTCACCGCTGAAGAGTTGGCCGCTGTGACGAACGAGCGTTTTTTCGAGCTTTACAACGGTCATCCGTCGGTCAACCACCTAGGCGATGCAACTCGACCTGGCACCGAGAAAATGTGGGACATTGCCAATACGATTCGAATTGACCAGCTGAATTCCGATCCCATCTTCGGGTTAGCGACGGACGATAGCCATCACTACCATAATCAAGCGAACCGTGATGCGACCACTGGTAGAGGGTGGATTATGGTGAAAGCAAATGAATTGAACACTGCGAAACTGATTGAATCAATGAATCGTGGTGATTTCTACAGCTCTAGCGGTGTCACTCTTGATTTGATCGAAACTGCTGCAAGCTCAGGAAAGAAACAGCTTCGTATTAAGATCGCACCAGTTTCAGGAGTTAAGTTCACGACGCAGTTTATTGGAACCCGTAAGAACTACAACAAGAAAGCGACAGCGAGGTTGGATAGCTCAGGGAAGCCGGTTCGAGCCACAAAAATCTATTCAGACGATGTTGGGATCGTTTTAAAAACAGTTGAAGGTGAGAATCCAAGTTACACGGCAGACGGTGACGAGCTATTTGTTCGGGCTGTTATCACCTCGGATCGCTCGCACCCTAACCCCTCTTTTAAAAATCAGAAAGAGCAGGCGTGGACGCAGCCAGTTTTCTGGTAGAGGCAAGCAATCGTTTTAGCGGCGACGTAAGTTATTCGAATCCACCGTCAAAGATTGATAACTCAAATTGACCAGTAATTGCTTCGATGGCGTGGTCAGGATGAAACAGCGTTGGGTCGTAAACGGCCGTTGCGGTTTGCTGCTGCATGTCAGTGGTTGCTTCAACTACACCCGGTAGTTGTTTCAGCTGTTTTTCAACAGCTGTAGTTCAGGCAACCCCTCAGACCATGCCATCGACAAAAAAAGTAACTCTCAGAAGTTCGGGTGCTGGTTTTGATTCTGGTTTTGCTACTGCGGTTTTTGGCGATTCTGGCGGTGTCGGTTTTTCGCCGCATCCAATGCTCAAGCCAAGCATCGCGATGGCTGTGATTAACAGTGCGGTAGACGGAAAGAAATTCATTGTATTTGGATAGGCTAAAGTTGGGATAGATTTGAGCGCGTTACCAATGAGCAGTTTGAATGTACTGTTTATTAAAAACGCCCTAATTCAATACTATAGCACGATTTAATTTTCATGTTGCCACAGTAAGTTGGGCTAATCAGAAAGAGGTTTTTGCTTGGATTGAGATAAGAATTCTTGAGCTGTGGAAAACCATTTGGCATGAATTGAATCAGCGATCGAGATGCGTAAGTCGTCTTTGTTTTTGTTGATCTCTTTATTCAGGCGTTGGACTAATTTTGGCTCTTTCTTTTCAATTTTTTC
>JAAEMV010000056.1 GCA_024225195.1 Planctomycetaceae bacterium
CGAGGGATTACGTTTGGCTGAGATTGATTGTTGCAGTTGATGGTAAAGGACGAATGAATCGGAAGCTCGTCAATTTGCTCAAGCATCAATCCAAATTGATTGGCGTCTACGGAAACTTCCGGCTCTAGTAACGCGATGACAGGATGGCGAGCGGCGTCGATTGCAGCCCTTAGGCTCGGTACTACTTTTCGTTTTGGCGCTTGGAGAGGGGGGCGGGTCAGTGGAGAGTTTGGCGGAGCAATGACAATGACCTCGGCTCGCCATTGGGATTTTCCAATCGCTTGCAAGCAATCGTCAATCCGTTGTTCCGTGGTGTTGTGATCTTCGGCAAGAATTAATGACAGGCTTGAAAAAGTCGACATAAATTGATCCGTCTACATCCATGATGTTGATTGAAACCGGTCAAGTTGCACCGGATGATTGACTCTTATTCAGCGGTCAAGCCGAGTGTTGCAAGTGCTCACCAGATAGCACTTTGTTGAGCCTATCGGAAACGTAAGTTTTGGGTCAATCTCAACCTGCTCGCCAAAGTGGCTAGTTTTCCTGAATTAGAAAGGAAAATAGTTGCGGGCTTATTAAAGGCCTGGTTTCTACCTTTGTTTTTCACAAAGAACGAGAGTCGCATCCGGTAATCACTCAGGTGGTTGCCAAGCTGCAATGTTGGATAGTTCCGCCAGATTCACTGATGAGAATGTCGACTACGCATCTTTCGTTGCTGCAACGGGAATGAAAGACGGGCAAGACGACGATTTCGAGTAAACAAATTGGAGTCGGCTTAAACGTTTACCTCGATTCGTCCGATGGCACAGCGTTGCCTGATTATAAAAAACGAACCAGTAGGCCTCGAGCTTGCTGGTTTTTTTCGTTGAGGTTGTATTGTTTTGATGCGGAGGGCGTCTTGTCTGCCTTGGATTCGTAAGATAGTTCGGAAATCGCGTAAAAAGCTCCAACCAAGCACGTCTTTAGTGACCTATGCTTCCCTAGAAACTGGACAAGTCGTCTGGTGTTTTTAGGCGTACAAAAGCTCGATAATCACTGATAGCGGCACTTTTGCTGCAATCTCCCGATTTTTTGCTGCCTGATTTAGGTCTTTCTTCGGAGGTGTTTGAATGTCAAAACGTCATTCAGGAAACGAACGGCAGGCGTTCACGCTGGTAGAACTTTTGGTGGTAATTGCCATTATTGGCATTCTTGTTGGCATGTTATTGCCGGCGGTTCAGCAAGTTCGAGAGGCAGCAAGACGTACTTCTTGCTTAAACAACGCACGGCAGCTTGTGCTGGCGAATCACAATTATCAAAGTGCTAACTTGAAATTTCCGACGGTTGCTCCGTTTATTACTGGAAAAGGTAATCGAAGCTGGGTCGCGGCAGTTCTGCCATTCATCGAACAGCAGAATGTTGCTGATACGGTTCGGCTAGGTAACGGCCCCGGAAATTGGTCGGGTAACAACTCGCGAGATTTTAGAATTCCAATTTTGCTTTGTCCTTCCGCAACTCAGGAAGATGAATCGGCGACGGATGACCTGTCTCAGTATGCGAATCACTACATGGCTTGCATGGGAGCGGTTGGTACCGCGCCTAATGGATTCGTGCATAACAAACAGACCGTTGCTGGTTCAGGTGGAGTGATTGGAACCAACGGTGTCTTCTCTCCCCGTTCAGCCAGCCCGACCGTCAAGCCGAACAACTTAGACTTTCAGTCGAAGTACGGCAAGAACTTTGACGATTGCCGTGATGGTTCGTCAAACACAATGGCCGTGTTTGAGTCATCGCGGACATCAAAAGATGGTCAGTGGAATCCTTTGCGAAAAGGTTGGGCATTTGGTTACCGAATGCAAGGCGGCCTTCAATCGATTTACTCTGGAAATGCAGTCGTCTACGGATTGAGTGGTTTTGATAACAACTTGATCAACGCAGACTTGACAGCCCCACTCTGGAATCAGGTTCCAGCAGGTAGTAACCACTCGGGGGGATGTCTTGTTGCCATGATGGATGGTTCAGCACGGTTCTTGAATGAGTCAGTCAATCCGGAGGCTTACATGGCGGCAGCCAACATGAAAGATGGTCAGCAAGCAGACCTAGAGTAGAAACTCAAATCAAATTGACTATAAAGAAAAGCAGCGGGTATTAAGCCCGC
>JAAEMV010000057.1 GCA_024225195.1 Planctomycetaceae bacterium
TCAAATTAGGAAACAGAGCAGCAAAATCTTCCTCAGAATATTCGTTTTGGTTTGCTTTTAATTCAATTCCAAAATACGGTCGCTTTGCTCCTTCCCGAAAAGCATCTATTAAATCCTGATGCTCGTAAATTGCTGCCTTTGCGGCTTCCCACCCCGGTTCCCCCTTCCGGACAAACCGAGTACCCCCCTCTTTGGCCCAGATTTCAGGAATTACCTCGCCCACTGCAAATTTATATTTCGTCCACATTGGGCGATAAATTGGCCAGGCCTTTTCGGAATCAGCGACATCCTTGATCCCCGCGTTTAATTGAACAACGTAATCCGTTGAGATAACCGGCACACCTTGATGATAAAAGACCCAAATACCTGCGTAGGCTACGATCAGAGCGATGATTCCATAGCCAAAAGCATGAAGGGATTTCTTCCAGAAAGGTCGATTTTTCCGTTTGGATGATTGAATTAATTTTGCAGCCACTGCAGGGTCACCAAAGTCTTCGACTAACTGTTGTGCGGTTACATCTCGATCCATTCCATCGACGAAATGAGCAATTAGCTCCTCGATCACGTAGGCCTTTTCCCCTCTAGTAAGCCAGCATCGAGACATCACTTCCGTCAGAATCGACTGCACCTCCGCCGGAAGGCCACTTAGCGTGAGCTGCTTTTTCCAGGAAAGTCTCCCGATTAATGGTTTTGCAAACAGCGTGTTTGAAAGTTTTGAACGGCCTTCTGGTGTGGTCACTTGACTCATCGCAGCCCCCTTTTAAGCAAGACATGACACGGGATTCGAAACGCGCGTTACCCCGAGTGCGGACAGACCGGCGATCAAAGACCCCCACTGCTTCCGATCGGCCTCTAATTTCCGACTGCCCTTCGCCGTCAGACGGTAATAACGGCGTTTCCGACCGTTATCTCCCTTTTTCTCGCGAGACTTTACCAACCCCTTGCCCTCAAGGTTGTACAGCATTGGGTAAAGTGTCGATTGCCCCATTTCGAATACACCTGCTGATTCTTTGCAGAGCCGCTCTACGATTTCATAACCGTACATTTCGTCTCCACTGAGCAAATGCATGACGGCCGTTGGTCCAGCCCCTCGCATCATTTCCCGTTCAAGCTTCATAATAAACTCCTGCCAGCTGTTAGTATGCAATACATAGTATCGACCACCTAGCAACAGGTCAAGACATTATTTTGCAGCTTTTTCACAAAGAGCCCAGTGACGAGTTTCTTCGATAGCGAAAACAACAGCATGGAGATGCAAGGACTCTTGAAATCCAACACTCTCCTTAACCAACCGGAAGGTCGAAACCAGCCAAATCCTCTACCGACAGACTTCGCAGCGCATTGCCGACCCCTGGAATCCAACATATGAAATTATGAAGAAACACTAACAGGACAAACCTCGCCAATGCGCAGCCTGCAAGCATTGAATAGAGGGCAAACATAAACGGCAGTTGAACTTTAATTTCCATCCTCTAGGATTCCAATTTAGGACGAACACCTTCAATCGCGGACATTTATTAAACCACAGGCGGCAACGAACCAATGGGCAACTCTATCGCCGAAGTCTCGGCGCTGAAGAAATCATTCGGCGACATCGACGCGGTTAATGGCTTAAGCTTCGCGATTCAACAAGGCGAAACACTGGGACTCCTAGGGCCAAACGGGGCTGGAAAAACAACCGTCATTAGCCTGCTTGTAGGATTGTTAAAACCTGACACTGGCTCAGTCTCTATTGGCAACTCGAGCTGTGCGGAGGCGGGCGACCCAACACTGACCGCAACCCGACGACTGCTGGGAGTCGCACCGCAGGCACTTTCAATTTACGAAACGATGTCAGCTCAAGAGAATTTAGATTTCTTTGGCCGGCTGTACGGACTGTCAGGAAAAAAACTGCGGGATCGAGTGAACTGGTGTCTTGATTTCGCTCAGTTACAAGATCGAGCCAAAAGCTACGCTGGAACATTTTCAGGCGGCATGAAACGTCGATTGAATATTGCCGTCGCTCTAATTCACGAACCAGCCATCCTGTTACTCGATGAACCAACTGTCGGTGTCGATCCGCAATCGAGAAATCATATTTTCGAAAGCATCGAGGCTCTTCGTGAACGTGGTATGACCATTCTATACACCACACACTACATGGAAGAGGCCGAACGATTATGTGATCGCGTCGCAATTGTCGACCATGGAAAGCTACTCGCACTCAGTTCAGTCAACGACTTAATAGAACAATACGGTGGCGCGTCCATGGTAACTGGCGACCTCGCCGAACTACCCAAAGAAATCGAACTTCCGGGCGAACTGACGGGCAAATCAATTCGCTTTGCCTCCAACACACCACTACAGGACGTTGCAGCTTTATCAGCTCAGGGCGTCGCATTTCAAACACTCAACATTGCTCGACCCAATTTAGAAAACGTGTTTTTGACCTTAACCGGCAGGAGCCTACGAGACGGATGAATCAAGTGCTTGTTATGGCGATCAAAGATCTTCGGCTGTTATTCCGGGACAAACTCGGTGCATTTTTCATTATTGGATTTCCAATTCTGATGGGCATCTTCTTTGGCATGGTGATGGGAGGCCCCTCCTCGGGCAGCGACCGGGCCAAAATGAAAATTGCAATCGTCGATCTCGATCAGTCGACCCTATCGGCCAAGTTTATAAGCCAACTGGCGGATAACGGGTCGATCGAATTAATTGAAACTGATCTTGAGCCGGCGAAAGAGAGTGTTCGCAAAGGACAGCGATTGGCAATGCTGGTCCTGACCGAAGGTTTTGGAGAAACCGCCGGCATCTTTTGGGAAAAGCCACCAACCATCCAAATCGGCGTCGACCCTTCGCGATCTGCTGAATCTGCCATGCTACAAGGGATGATCTTGGAAAGCATTGGCCAATTGGCAGGCCAAAGAATGGGAGACCTCTCCTCGATGCAAGACATGGTGAAAAAGTCACGGGAACAACTGGCGAATGATAAATCCATTAGCTCCGGCAACCGCCTGCTGATTAATTCTTTTTTTAGTTCGCTCGAAGGCATGACCCAGAGCATAGAAGCATTGCAGACGGATGCGGACGACTCCTCTTCCAGCCCTGTTGAAAATGGTGGCTTTGAATTTGCTAAACTTGAGTCGATTGATGTTTCTCGAAAAATTGATCCGGCCAGTCAAGCTGGACAGATGAAAAAAATCAAATCCAAATGGGACATCAGTTTTCCCCAATCCACCATGTGGGGTGTCCTGGCCTGCGCTGCAGGGTTTGCAATTTCCATTGCCCGCGAACGCACGCAAGGAACGATGATGCGGCTTCAAATCGCGCCCATCAGCCAATCCAGTGTCCTCATTGGCAAAGCCGTAGCTTGCTTTTTTTCTGTCATGCTCGTGATTTCATTCATGGTCGGCCTTGGGCTCCTGCTTGGAATGAGACCGGGAAGCTATCCAATGCTTGCTTTGGCCGCTCTATGTGTTGCCTCATGCTTTGTAGGCATCATGATGGTAATGTCCAATCTTGGGAAAACGGAAGAATCGGTGAACGGCGCGGGCTGGGCCATCAACATGGTGATGGCCATGTTCGGGGGAGCCATGATCCCCGTGATGTTTATGCCTCAGTTCATGAAAAGCCTGAGTATTCTCAGTCCAGTTAAATGGGGAATCCTCGCAATGGAAGGCGCGATCTGGCGCGAATTTAGTCTCTCCGAGATGATGCTGCCATGCGGAATCCTGCTCGGTATCGGCATCGCAGGAATCGCGATCGGAACCAGTTTGCTCAATCGCGAATAAAAATTTCTCGGTTCAACCTCGACCGGGACAACACCCGGCGAGATGAGAAGCAACTAGAAATCAAAGTTCCCCTCGCGGTCTTCCCCACAGCAACACGAACGACCTACACATCGCTTTCCCCAGGCATCGCAATCTATTTAACAGATCTAAAAAAGAAGTAAGAACTGATTGGCATTACAGCGAAACGAAGGTGATAATCACAAATCTAAACAGTAATTATCCACCCAGCTCCCCTCCTTCCTGCCCATGCCACCCATTCGCACTTACTACGAAATACTCGGAGTTCCGCACGACGCGGACGAGGCAACATTGCGACGCTCCTACCGTCGCGCAATGCAAACGGTACATCCAGATCGAAACCCTGATGGCAAACGAACGGCACGACGAACTCGACACCTCAACGCCGCTAAAGAAACTCTTCTTGATGCTGAAAAGAGAAAGAGATACGACGCAAAACTGCGCCGTAGAGGACTGATCCCGGATCTTCCCCGAAAAACAAATCCGGATTTCTCACCCCCTCCGCAAGCTCAAAATCCCTCCCAAGACAGTCCAGCCAACCAAGAGAACCAGGGCTTTCAATTTGCTCCTGAATCCCGACGACCACCGGGAAGCAGCACTCGCGGCGATTTTGACTACGGTAAACCGTTAGGAAAAAAACAATATCGATCTGGGAAAAAATCTCGCAAGCCTAGCTTCGGCAAACCCTACCAACGAACCCGCACACCGGCCCAATTTGTAAATATTAAAAACATAA
>JAAEMV010000058.1 GCA_024225195.1 Planctomycetaceae bacterium
AACGTTTCCATTTCCGGTTGGTTGGCAATATTAGTCCATTCGTTGGGATCACTCCGAAGGTCGTATAATTCTTCAGATCCGTCGCGATAGCGAATGTAGCGATGCGTATCTGTGCGGACGCTGTGATTGTCTTTTCCATGTGTCGTCAGCGCGGGGTGATCCCAAGTAGCCTTAGGATCGTTAAGTAAAGGAATGAGGCTGTTGCCCTCGAGTTCGTCGCGAGGAGACAATCCACAAAGATCGATAAGCGTGGGGTAAATTGAGAGCAACTCAGCAGGTTGCGAGCAGACTTGCCCTTGCTTACCTTCCGGCTGGACAATGATAAAAGGAACGCGAGTTGCTCGTTCCCACAGCGATTGCTTAGCCCATCGCTCTTTTTCACCGAGGAAAAAACCGTGGTCAGAATACAGGATTACAATCGTATTGTCAGCTAATGGACTTTGGTAAATCGTGTCGAGTAACCGTCCGACCTGTTCGTCGGTGAAGCGGATGCAAGACAGGTAAGATTGCACTGCTCGACGCCAATTGGATGACTTTACAAACCAGGCATGGTCGGGCGCAGCTGGGGCGACCATCAATTCACTGGCGATCGCGGGCAAGTCATTACGGTCGTTCGGATTTACCAGAGGCAGTTCGATTTTGTCGAGTGGGATTTGATCGAAAATTCGTTTGGGTGAGTAGAAGGGGACATGAGGTCGATAGAAACCAATTGCCATAAAAAATGGTTTAGCAGTTTGGGGGTTTGCACTAGTGCGTCTGGTGGTTTCATGGGCTTGGATTTGATCGATCGCCCAGCTCGCAGTTTGATGATCCTGAAATAATTTTTCGTCATAGGACTGCGCCCCGAAATCCCAAAGGCCATTAGCTCCCTCTTTTTTTGGAGTAACCAGGCGTTGGTCAATTTTGAGTCGCTGTCCCGGCCGCGGGCCGACTACGTCAAAATCGCCATCCGGGAGTCCCGAAGTATGATAGATTTTTCCTGTCGTATAGGTTTTGTATCCGTTTGCTGCAAAATGACGAGAGAGTGTAACGTTTTCTTTTAAACCGGCGACTGTCCATGGCTTGGGGGCATTCATATAAACGCCGCTGGTCGAGGGTCTTAAACCGTACATGATGCTGGTTCGGGACGGGTTACAGATTGGAGCTTGGCAGTGAGCATTGGTGAATAGCGTTCCACGTTTAGCGAGGCGATCGATGTTGGGTGAGCTTGCTTGTGGGTGACCGCCCAGGCAGCCAACCCAGTCATTAAGATCGTCGATCGCAATCAATAAAACGTTGGGCGACTGGTCAGGGACAGGCGTCGAAACTTCGGTTAGGTAAATATCTTTGAATTCAACTTTCATCCCGGGGTCATGAATCTGTAACCCAATTCCACCCTGACTAAATTGTCCGTTGGTGTAATTGTCTGTGAATTCAGAGGAGAGTTGGCCGTTGATAAAAAACTTAAAATGATTTTTTCGGGCCACAATACGTACTTGATTCCATTGATCGTGCAGAATGCCGTTTTGCTCGATCGGAGAAACAAGATTTGTGCGGGTTGCCTCGTCGCTCAAATTAATAACGAGATTAGTGCCTCGGTCGCAACGATGTTCTTTTCGACTGGTGAAATGAAAATCCCACGCACCGAGAATGTGTTTGCCAATTCCGGGGTGCCCTAAATCGGCGTGGTAACCAATAAGCGGACGCTTGCCGGAGGGATCAGCCTGCGAGCGAACCTCGATTCCTGTATTTCCTTTTCCATGCAACCGGTAGCTCAGTGACAAATCAAAATCCGTTAGCTTCTGATTGTTCCATGTCAGATAGGAAAGTCGTTTTTGGGTGCCGGTCCCTACGATCATCCCGTTTTTAACTTGCCAGTCAGAGGCACAATCAGCCGGAACGGCCTGCCAGCCATTCAATGTTTCGCCATCAAAAATTGCTGTCTCGGATTGATTGGGCTGAAGGAAATGTTCGTCGGCATTGGCGTTGGCATCGGCGACTGTGAGTGTGACTAAAGCAACCAGACTTGCATTCAGTAGATATAACAGCGTGAAATTTATTCGGGTGGGCATTTTAATTTCGAAATGGATAGTTTGTATTAAGAACTAGCGTTGGCGACGATGAATTATCGTCTGAATTGGAATAAAGATCAAAGCGATCCAGAGGATGACAGAAATGCAGGATTTCTTTCGCTCTACAGTGATAAAACAAACAATTCGGTTCTGGAGATTCAGTCGTTCAACTGGAAATGATCGCGCAAGGTGCGCCAGACAAGATTGGGATGTTGGCGACCCGTCGCGTGTTTTCGCTCCGGATAGATCACATGTTTTTTCGGTGATTTGATTCGATTCAACATGCAGAAAATAGTCGTTGGTGGGCAGACGTTATCCTGGAGTCCAATGCCGCTGAGTACAGGGCATTCGATTTTAGGTGCCAAAAACATCACATCAAAATAGCTCATTGTTTTTAAGACAGAACTCCAGTCCTGATCATCTTTGGATTTGATCCATTGGTCCATTTCTGGCCAGGTGGTCAGTTGAAAATAATTATCCCAGTCCACTAAAAAGGGAATGTCCGCGACACAGTAGGCCACAGCAGAATCGAACGCTGCAGTCGCAAGTGCTAGACCTCCCCCCTGGCTTCCTCCCCATACCGCGATTTTCTGAGGATCAATTTTGGGATGGGTTTTTAAAAACTGCATTGCGCGAACGCAATCCATGTAGGCGCCGCGATAAAAATAATCATCTTTGTCTTCGAGTCCACGAATCCAGAAATTATTTGGTTTTCCTGAAATGTCTTTTTGGCTGTTTCCGTGCCCTCGAATGTTGAATGAAAAAACGGCAAGATCATCGAATTTATTGAGAGGCTTCATGTTCTGACCGTAACCCGGAAGTCGCAGGACACAGGGGTGGGGGCCTGGTGTTTTAGGGATTTCAAGCCAACCACTTACGCGAACATTTCCAAAACTGTGAAATTCGACTTCGAAGAGTGTCAGTTTCTTATCAATCGATTCGATCTGTTTCGTTGCGAGGTAGTGTGGTTCGATTTTTTCTAGTCGCTCCCGGGTTTGGCTCCAGAATTTCTCAAAATCTTGTTCGGGGACTCGCTCGCTTTTGATTGCCTCGGGTGCGCTACCGAATCGGAAAAGTTGAGAGTACTTTTGTTGGCCAGAGTCCAAGGTAATTTTGGCGTAATAGAATCCAGCGGCAGGTGTTTGAAACTCATGCGAGACAGTGACAGTCGAGTCTGCAGGTACCTTGAGAGTTTTGGGTTGATGAAATTTGAGCAATGATTTTTTTTGGGCATCGCAAAGCGACCACTGAAGCTTGCCTGAGATCGACTCTTGGGTTTCGTTTTTAATCTCCGCTTGGAAATTGATATTTGAATCAATAGCGATCGTTCCGTCTTTCTCGCTGGTTTTGAGATGAATGCTGAGTGGAACCTGATCATTTGCGAGGGAGACACTTCCCGAAATCAAGAATGTAAAACAGAGAAAAGCAAGGGTGCAGATAGAACTAATTTCGAGTGACAAAGGGTGTTGGCGAGTTGATATTAATGGCTGAAAAACAGAATATTCGTCACATGTCGTAGATTCAAGAAATTCAATTTTTTTCGGGCGATCACAGGTCGCAGGTCTTCGGGAGTGGCTGGCACTTTGTGGTACGCTGGAGTTCATATAGCGAGGCTCTTTGAAATAAGTGGGTCTTGCAAAAAAACAAAATTAAATGTCCATGAAACCAATTTATAATTGGTTTAAACAGGCGGCAATGTGTCTATGTTATCGATGGCCTGTTTGAAAAAGCAAATTTTGATGAATTGTAATTGCAGGCAAACGCCGTTTGTTTTAAGCCAAAAAATTAGGTTTCAATCAAGGACTCGAAAGTGGGCATGTCGAAATCATGAGTCCTCGAGAAAAGTCAGTTTCGGATGCCACCTCACCATCTCGCGGTAAGCGAGCAAGTTGGTGGTTGCTGATTTTATTAGGTGTCGCTGTATCAGTGTGCTTGTTAATTGCGCAAGGGTCCGCACTTTTGGTTGGTACGTCAGTGCGGGAGGGCGTGTTGACTCATCGAGTTCAACTGGGCGACCTCGTCGTTTCCGTAATGGAGCAGGGGACGGTTGAAAGTTCCAATAACACCGAAATCAAGTGTCAGGTACGTGGCTATAGTACCGTGATTCAAGTCGTTAAAGGCGGGACGATCGTCGAGCGAGGAGACGAATTAGTCAGGCTCGATACGAAGCGGTTAGAAGATGCAATTGGAAAAGCGACGACCGACGCACACTCAGCTAAGGCTGATCTCGAACGCACCAAAGCCGATGTTGCTAACGCCGAAATCGCGATCGATGCGTATCTGAAGGGAAGTTATTTGACGGAATCAAATTTGTTAAACAAGGATTTGAAATCAGCGGTGTCGGCTTATGAAGCCGCACAGATCGCGATGGAGCATTCGGAGGCGATGTTCCGTCGTGGTTACGTAAATAAATATGATGTTGATAGCAAGCGTTTCGCTTTAGAGCGGACAGGACTTAATGTGAAAGTTTGTCAGACGGCGATCGAAGTTTTAAATAACTACACCAAAAAGATGCGGGAGGCGACGCTGCTGGGAAATTTAAAAGCCAGCAAAGCGAAGCTTCAAGCGGATCTCGCAGGTTTGGCGATGGACGAAGGCCGCCGGGACCGCGCGATTGAAGAGTTAAAATATTGTGTCATTCGGGCAGAGCGTGGAGGGTTGGTGATTCTTCCTTCTGCTGAGGCGTGGAAAGAGCAGCCGGATGTTACCGAGGGCGCGACGGTTCGTAAGGATCAGGTGCTTTTATTGATGCCCGATTTGACACAGATGCAAGTCAAAGTTGGAATCCATGAAGCACTTGTTGATCGCGTAAAAATCGGTCAAACGGCCATCGTGACACTTCCAGATTTTTCTATCGAAGGAGAGGTCGTCTCTATCGCTTCGGTTGCAAAGCCAGCGGGATGGTGGACTGGCAATATGGTGAAGTACGACACGGTCATAAGCATCCCAGCTTCGGAAGACTTAAAGCCCGGGATGAGTGCGGAAATTGAAGTTGTGCTCTCTGAGTATAAAGATGTGTTGCTGGCCCCGGTTTCGGCAGTGGTTGAAACTGATCAATTTTCGCTTTGCTGGGTAAAGAACAGTGCGGGGGAAATTGAGCAACGCGTCCTGACCCTGGGTGATAGCGACGATGTTTTTATTATCGTCAAATCCGGCCTTATTCAGGGCGATGAGGTGTTGTTAAATCCTCTGGATGTTTTGGAAGACATGCAGCTTGAAGCATTTCGAGCATTTGAGTCAGTCGATCGCGCTGGGGAAGATCTAAAGAGTAAGGCGGTCGATGAAAAGAAGCCTTTGGGCGTTGGGGGACGACAGGGTGATTTTTAAATCGTGGGTCATTCGTTTGCTTTTACTTGTGATAGCAATTGTTGCGATTGCGAGTTACTCGATGTATCAGATCGACCATTCAGCGAATGCAGGGATACTTGTGGAGCCAGAAAAGTTGCCAACTTGTACGGTTGCTCGTGGTGATTTGAGCGTCACGGTAATCGAACAAGGGGGCCTGGAAAGTTCTGAGAATACGGAAGTCAAATGTCGTGTTCGTGGAAAAAACACTGTTAATTGGGTAATTGAAAATGGCACGCATGTTGAAGAAGGAGATGTTTTAGTTCAGCTCGATACCCTTGCGATTGAAGATGCAATTAACGAACGTTCGAAATACGCGTTCTGGTCGCAGTCGGGGGCCGAACGGTCGAAGGCAGTAGTCGAACGATCAAAATTGGCCATCGATGAATATATAAAGGGGCGTTACGTATCACAGCTCATGAGATTGGAAATGAGTTTAGCTTCTGCGGAGGCTAATGTGGTAACAAGTAAGAGTGATCGTGACCACAATAGGAAATTACAAAGCAAGGGATATGTAAATCCGTTAAAGGTGAGAGATATCGAGGTGAGGTTAGCTCAGGCCGAGTTGGAGGTGCAAGGGAAAAAAGATGAAATCGAAGTTTTAAAAAAATATACAAAAGCAATGGAGTTGAAGACGCTTGAAGGCAATTTAAAGGCGGCTGAAGCTGATCATGCTGCCAATCAAGAGAGAGCTGTTTTAGACGCAAGGCGGCGGGACTTAGCCAAGTTGGAATATGAGCTGTGCGTGATCAAATCAGAAAAATCAGGGATGGTAATTTTTCCATCTGCGGCAGCCTGGAAGGCATCGCCTGACATCACTGAGGGTGCAACGGTGCACAAAGATCAAGTGTTACTCTTGATGCCAGATCTTAAAAAGATGCAAGTAAAGGTTGGGATTCATGAATCGATTGTGGACCGGGTTAAACTTGGGATGGTGGCGAAAGTTTCGATTCCCGGCAGTGTAATCCAAGGCGAAGTGGTTTCGATCGCTTCGGTTGCACGGCCGGCCGGTTGGTGGACGGGTAACATGGTCAAATACGATGCGATCATAAAACTGCCTGAAGGGACGGCTGGGTTAAAACCTGGCATGAGTGCGGAGGTCGAGATAGTGCTTTCGGAATACAAGGACGTTTTGAAATTGCCGGTTTCAGCTGTTTTAGAGACCACTCAGGATTCGCTTTGTTGGGTAAGAAATCGCTCGGGGGAAATAGAGCGTCGAATCGTTGAGGTTGTCGAGGGAAATGAGGTCTATGTCGTCATCAATCGCGGAGTCGATCTTGGTGAGGAGGTGGTGTTGGATCCGGTTGCGTTTATACGTGAAGCTCAGCTGGAGGCCATGAAGTCAATCGACGAAGCGCTTGAAAATGCTGTGCCGGCCGCTGCTCAGGAGGAATTCCCATCCGATGAGTAACCGCAAATTGCAGTTGGAGGGACCAGGGGAGAGGTGCGAACTGATCCATTGGTTTAGGCCATGATTAATTTTAGTTTTGGCCGGCCATTGAAACTTGGTGTTAAAAGCCTGTTGCTTCAGAAAATGCGCGCCAGCTTGGCGGCGCTTGGTATTTTCATTGGGACGACCACGGTAATTTGGTTGGTGGCAATGGGGGAGGGCGTGAGCTACCAAGCTCAACAGCAAATTCTCGAACTCGGTGCGAGGAATATCATCATTCGCACGGTAGATCCAGGAGCAACGGATGACTCAGCGAATAGCCGGGTAAAAAAATACGGTTTGTTGAGAAAGGACTTTGAACGGATTGTTTCAACGGTTCCGGGCGTGGAGGAGGTTATCGCAATGCGCGAAACGCGCTTTGAGTTGCGGTATAAAAATCGAGGGGTGGAAGCCAAGCTGGTCGGGTGCGGCCAAGAGCATCTCGACATGAACCGGTTAGATATTGCCAGAGGTAGATGGATCAATTCACGTGATGATGGGCAAAAGTTTATTGTTCTGGCCGACGAAACGGCGAAGCGATTATTTCTCCACGAGAACCCAATTGGAAAAACAATTTGGGTTGGATCTGAGTTTTATACAGTCATTGGTCAGACGCGACAGCGAGCTGCCTCTGCAGCGATCGGTGGCAGTCTCGATGCGCGAGACTATAACCTTGATGCCTATATTCCTTTAGAGACATTTCGAATGCGAATCGGTGATTGGGTAATGCGGCGGACTTCCAGCGGAGGTTCGTTTCCTTTCGAAGGAGAGATTGTTCAATTGAATCAAATCACGGTTAGAGTTGCCGATTTGGATGACGTCGATGGGACTGCCGCAATTATCAATTCGGATCTTAAAAAGTTTCACAAGACCAAAGATTATTCGGTGGTTGTTCCCAAAGAGTTGCTAGAACAGGCGGAACGAACTAAGGCGATGTTCAATGTGTTGCTCGTGGTGATTGCTGGAATATCCCTCTTGGTGGGGGGGATTGGGATCATGAACATCATGCTGGCGACGGTCACCGAGAGGACACGTGAAATTGGAATTCGGAGGGCTCTTGGTGCCAAACAATTTGATATTGTTCAACAATTTCTTGCAGAGACGTTGGTGCTTACCGGCGCTGGCGGATTGTTGGGAGTGGTGTTTGGGCTGATGTGCGGCCCCTTGTTTCAATTGTTTATCTGGGGAATGTCCATCGCATCACCGGACACGCTTCCGCCAATCGTCTCAACATTAGAGCCGAGGATTGCACCTTGGTCGATCGGATTGTCCCTGTCTATCTCAGTTGGAGCAGGTGTGGTTTTTGGGTTATATCCGGCAATGAAAGCTGCTGCGATGGATCCTATTGAGGCGCTGAGGCATGAATAGGCAGGAGCACGAATAGATCAAGTTTGTGCCTTGCCATTTCAAAAAATAGAAGATTAGCTTGTCCACGAAACCGTCGACAAATTGGTTATTACTAATGAACTCCAACGAAGAAGAAAAACGAGATCGGATTGTCAAGCTGGCATTCGAGTGCCGCGTCCAACTGATAGCGTATGCCTATGCTCTGCTGGGGGACTATTCGACGGCGGATGATGCGGTGCAGGACGCGATGTTGACTGTCGTGAGAAAGTACGATCAGTTTACAGAAGGTACATCAATCATGGCTTGGTGTCGTTCCATTGTCCGCCTGGAAGTGCTGAGGATCAGACAAAAACAGAAAAAGGACAGAACGCTCGTGGCGAGGCTTTTAGAAGATTCTATTGACCAGGCGTTCGATGAGTATTTCTCGGCAGACTTTGCGAGTCAGGATGCTCGGAAGCGAAAGGCATTGGCAAAGTGTCTTGGTAATTTAACCAAGCGGGGGCGTTCGGTTTTGCAGGGCAGGTTTGCTGAGAGTTTGAGTTATGAGCAGATCGGAAAAAAGGTTGGAATGAGTTTGGAAGCAGTTCGAAAGTCACTCTATCGTCACAAAAAGCAATTGCGAGATTGTGTTGAACTTAATGTGAGAAATGTCGAATGAATGAAAAATTCAAATTGGAAGACTCGGAACAGCAGCGGCTGGAGTACCTTGTTTCGCTTCAGCTGGATGGTGAGCTTTGCGAAGCGGAAATGGAAGAATTGATCGAGCTTCTCAGTCTTCATCCTGAAGCGCGGCGGCGCATGGTTGCTGATAGTCTTTTCGATGTGGAATTGGCTGACATGTTACGAAACGGTGTTAGCGAAACTCCGCGGCACAATTATCGGTCAGGACGTCGACAGGTGTTCGCC
>JAAEMV010000059.1 GCA_024225195.1 Planctomycetaceae bacterium
GGCAACTATAAAGAGAGGGGCGATTTATTTATAAAAGGCGGAGGTGGATGATGCGTTTGGCTAATTTTTCAGTTGTCGGCTGTTTTCTGGTTGCCATTTTAATCATGGAAATGTGGCCCGAGAATTCGCGGTTCGGCGGTCCGGAAAGGGCGCTTGGCAAAGTGCAGGATCAGCTTCCTCAAAAGTCGAAGGCCGCGGTATCGCAAGGCTCTCTACAGGTAGAGGCCGCAGAAAAGGCGATGAACGTAGTGCTGTCTTTCGATTTGGCTGAGCAATCATTCTCTGATGTGCTTGAACAGCTTGAGAAAAAAACAGGCTTGAATTTTGTACTCACTTCCTCGGCGATGGATGACAGTCTTTCAGGGAAGCAACCGATCACATTCCAGATAAACGCTATGCCACTGAACAAAGCGTTGGCTTTGATGCTGGAGTCACATAACGCGGCCTACGTGATTAATGGCGGGGTGGTGAAGATAATTTCTCTTGATGACGCCATGGATCCAAAGTGGCATCGCATCAAAATGTTTGATTGCCGTAAGCTTTTGGATTCATTGCCGGAAACATCACCCGTCGCTTCAACCAATGTGGTATCAGGGGGTGGTGCAAAAGTGAGAGGTGGTACAGAGGATACCGGTGGTGGAGGTAATCGTGCGGGTGGCGGAATGTTTGCCATTCAGCCAATGGCTCCTCGATTACCTGCACTCCAATCGCGATCATCAGTACTTCGCCAGGATCCGGTGAAGAATGACTCAAAGTTGTTGGAGCAAAAGTTGGGTCAACTGGTCGCAATGGTTCATGCTCAAGCTCAAGCTGAAAAGAGCCAAGTTAAGCCGTCGAGCGAACACACGTTGCTGGATCTTGTTACCACTATGGTTTCTCCGGATAGTTGGGAACAAGCGATGGGGGCCGGGAAAATTAGATTGGTCAATGGGATCCTGATTGTTTCGCAAACGGAATCAACGCTACTGGAAATAAGTAGTTTTTTGACGGATCTCAAATTGAATGTTCTAACATCCAACGAAATAAAATAGATCCCAAGGATTGCTTGGGTCCAATGGCTGGAACGCTAGTGCAGCCTCAGTTATTTCTGAAAATTGAGCTTTCACAAATCAGCTGGATCAATTCCTGAAAGCCGAGCGATTGGTTTTGCAGCCTCTCAAGGATTGTGTCAACTGCGGGGCGGTCTCCAGCATTTAATTCCCGCCCGATTGCATACGTAAGTAGTTTTTCAGTCAAGCATTTTGAGAATTGCTCGTCCCTTTCTTTAATTTGATCCCGGAAGCCAGGGAACGAGTGAAACACATTCCCTTGGGGTAGTTTCCCTGAGGGGTCAATTGGGAGTCTGTTTTTGTATTGTTCACGCCACTCCCCAATTGCATTGAAGTTCTCGAGTGCAAAACCTAAGGGGTCAATTTTGCGATGGCATTCAGCACAGGTTGCAACATTCCGGTGTTTCGCTAGTTCATCCCGGATCGTTGCGGCTCCGCGGATGTCCGGTTCTATTTCGGGGACATCCGGTGGTGGAGGGGGCGGTTGGTAACCTAGGATTTTATCGAGTACGTATACGCCTCGAACGACTGGAGACGTATCAACGCCATTGGCAGAGGCGGTCAGGAAAAGACCGTGGCCAAGCAAACCGCGGCGCTGAGTTTCCTGTAGTGAAACTTGGCGGACCTGCCCTCCTTCGATCCCGTTGATTCCATAGTGGGCGGCAAGCTCGCGATTGAGAAAGGAGTAATCGGCAGAGAGGAATTCACCTAACGGAAGATTGTTGTCGAGAATGTGACGGAAAAAGGTCTCCGTTTCCGAACGCATTGCCCATTCAAGATTGTCCCGGTAATAAATCAGGAACTCCTCTGACGGGGGCATTTCGCCAATATTGTCGAGCTCAAGCCAACGGCGGATAAAATGGCTTACAAATCGATTGGATTTGGGATCGTTGATCATTCGCGTGATCTGTCTCCGTAATACAGCTTGGTCGCGAAGTTTTCCTTGGGCGGCTAGATTGAGAAGTTGAGAATCTGGCATCGATGACCATAAAAAATAAGATAGTCGGGAAGCGAGTGCATAATCATCGAGCTCCCCCTGCCCTTCATCGAGATACAGAAACCCCGGCGAGCACAAAATAGCCTGGAACCCGATTTGAGCTGCGGCAAGTGGCGACAGGCCGGCGTCAATTTTTGACGCGACTAATGACTGGATGGGTTCCAATTCATTGGAAGAAACAGGTCGGCGGAAAGCTGTTTCAGCGAAAGAGTGTAGTCTCTGGCGTATCGTATCGCGATCGAGTTGGTCAAGATTTAAATTGCCGTAAAGTCTCTGGTGACCTTTAGGTGGCCAGTGGGTAACCTGTGGACCCTCCACCTCGATTTCCCAAATTCGAAGTTTGGGGCCACGGTATGCTTTGAGTACACCGTGCCCTTTTTCGAAGCCTGGTTTCATGTCGACGAATGGCCGAAACTCTTCGTATTCCTCGCCTAAATTTGAGAGTAATCGAACCATTCGCTTCGCGGCGATGGGACCATTTCGAAAACGAACTTCTGGTTCAAATCCAGCTTCGAGATAGCCAGTCCATTGGATCCACTGCGGTGTGTCATTTAGCAATTCAACGCGTTTTAGCGGGATCATTTTCGTGACGTTTCCAGTGCTTTCAGCGCTGCCCTTGCGGTCGACGGAAGCTATTTCAAGCACAAGCGGGTCGTTGCTTCGGAAATCTCCAAGCGCTTTTCCATAGTTGTGGGCACGGTCAACCGCAGCGGCACGTACGCGGATCGTATAGGTGCCACTGTGTTTTAAACCGCCTCGTGCAGTGGGGAGAAATCCAATGTGCCCTCCCCGGTAATGACGGCCATAGAGGTCGGTGTAAGGCGTTTCGGGAATAAATCGAAATCGATCTACCTGGAATAATTTTGGTAAATCCTTGTTTTGCTTGTCGTTAAAATAGAAGGGTGACTTTTGTTTTAATTTTTGTGTGACCGGCCGGTGGCCAAATTGGGTTGCCCGGGCGATCGCCTTTTCTGACGCAGCCAGATAATGTTCGAGTAAGATCCCGGAGGTTACCAAGTGCTGCCCGTTGTTATCGAAGCCATTTACTTTTTCGTCGGTTGGGAAGTTTGCGGCTGGGTTCCATGCCTCCACGTTTAAGTCAAGTAAATCCCCAATCGTTTGTTGGTATTCCCAGGCATTGATGCGGCGCAGAACACTGTGTCCTCCTTCGCTTTTTAATTTTTGTTGAGCCGCGGAAATTCGCTCCGTCAACTGTTCAATTATCGCCAGTTGGACAGATGCGATTGGACGCGGTTCCCCTTCCGGTGGCATTGATTGCAGGTTGAGTTGGTCAAGAATTTCTTGATAACGTTCTATTTCACCAATCGTCTCGATTGTTTTTGGCAATGTGTCAAAACGTCGACCAGCTTTCTGCTCTGTCTCACCATGGCAATGGTTGCAATATGTTTCGGTAAACTCTCGAATTTGTTCGTCGATTGCAAACGCGGAGGTAGAAAGAGTCGCCACCGCGATCGCGAGAAAAAGGCAAGCGAATTGCATCATGTGCGAAACTCCAATTCTGAAAAGGTTCCGCTACTTCTATTAAATCGTTCGGTTTCGAGTCCAAACCACTGCAAAGCCGACAGCCACAAGTTGCAGAGCGGTACTCGTTTGTGGTCTTCGGCTGGGCAGGCGATGTGTTGCTGATGTTTGAGGCCACCGCCGGCAAGTATCACAGGTAGGTTTTTGTTGCTGTGGCTGGAGGCATTTCCCATTCCACTTCCATGAATGACGAGTGTTTGTTCGAGAATTTCAGACTCGCGTAGTTTGTCAAGGAAGTAGCCAAATTGCTTCATCAGGTAAGCTTCAACCACTGCTAATTGTTCCAGTCGCCCCGCTTCTTTCCCGTGGTGGGAGAGTCCGTGGTAACTTCCGACATTCAGTTCGGCAGTTTTGAAACCCATCGGGATCTCGAATGTGGCAACGCGTGTGGAATCGGTCTGCAATGCGAGTGTCAGTAAGTCATAGAAAAGAGGGATTTCTTCAATATGCATTCTTTCTTTTTCGAGGACTGGTTCGATTGGTGGTTTAGGCTTGGGGCGGTCGAGCCATAGATTTGACATTTGAACGCGTCGTTCCACGTCACGAACCGAAGTCAGATATTGATCCAACTTGTTCCGATCGGTGGCGTTTAGGCGACTCCCAATTCTTCGAGCTGAATCGTTAACAGCATCTAAGACACTTTTTTGATTCTGTAATCTCGCTCGCTGGATTTTTTGAGAAGCTGCATCTGATTCAACAAACAGGGCTTCGAACATTTTTGCCGGGTTATTGACGGGGGGGACGCAAATGCCCGTTCTTGTCCAACTCATACTGGTGCCTTCCCCAAGTCCGGCGTTGATGGACGAGAATCGAGTTGCACTTCCGCAGTGTTCAGCCGCCGCTTGATCGAGCGTTCTATTTTTCTCAGGAAAACCAGCCGCCTCTTCTTTGCGAATTCCGCTCAAAAACGTATGCACGGCTTTGTGTCCGCCGCTAATGCCGTGATCTAAATTAGAAAAGACAGTAAAGTCATTCCTTTGTTTCTTGATGGGATTGAGAGTGGAGCCAAGTTGGGAATCAACCCCCTCGCCCTCCGGAAAAAATCCACCTGGCCAAAACCCAAGATGATTGCCAATGCATACTATTCTTCGCGGTTGCGGGTTAGCCAAGGGCGAGGAGGAAACGCCGGATGCTTTCTGGCTTGCAAGAAATGGCAAGGCGAGAGTAACTCCGGTTCCGCGTAAAAAATTACGTCGATTGATCATAGTAGGAATCCAATTAATCAAAGGGCGCGATTCTTTAAATTTGTTTAGAAACGCTGTTGGCCTAGAAAGTGGATGGATGAAGACTTGCGGTTATTTGAATGCTTTTACAAAAATCAATTATTTGAATCTAGGTAGTAGTTTTCAGCCTGCAAATCAGGGTTAAATGTTGGATTAGGTTTCATCATCTTTGCGCCTACCTTTTCTCGCCAAAATTCTAATTCACTTTGCAATTGCTCGGCTTTTTTTAGTTCGATTTTGGAAAGGTCATTTTGTTCGCCAATGTCGTTTTCAAGATCAAATAGTTGGACGCTGCCGTTTTCAAAGTACTCCAATAACTTGTATTTTCCAGAACGGATCGCACCTCCAGGACTGTGCATTCCGTGATTGCTGTAGTGAGGGAAATGCCAGTAAAGTGAGCGAGATTCGATGGGGTTTCCAAGAAGCAGTGGCGTTAGATTGACGCCCTCTTTGTCAGATCCGATCTGATTCCCCAAGCCAGTCATATTCATGATTGTTGGAAAGAAGTCGATGCTGCTTACTGGAGTGGAGGAAACAGCATTAGTTCGACCTTTGCCTGGCCATTTGACGATCAGGGGAACGCGGATTCCGCCTTCGTATAACCATCCCTTTGCGCCTCGGAGTGGGAGACAAGATGTCGAGTAAGCTTTGTTGATATTTTGCTTAGGTACGATCCGTTTTGGATTGCCGACATTCATTGCAGCCATGCCGCCGTTGTCAGAGAAGAAAATCACAATCGTATTATCTTCGAGTCCAAGTTGGCTTAATTTCCTGGTAATTCTCCCCAGGCTTTGATCGACGCCTTCCACCATTGCAGCGAATTCTGGATTGTCTTGCTTTTGCTTGATTTTAATAGTTCCGCGTGGAAGTACTTTATGCCGCGCAAATTCACGCGTCTGAATCAACTGGGTGAGTTCCTGTCGCGTTGGGTTGCTTGGGTTGTCCGGATTACCTTCGAGGATGAAATCCGCAGATTCCGTGACAGGCATTTGTTTCAATTTTTTCGAATACTTATCGACTAGATCTTTGCGTCCTTGAATCGGATCATGCACTGCGAAATGTGACATATAGAGAAAGAATGGCTCATCCTTCTTGTCCTCAATCCACTCGATAGCTGAGTCGGTAAGTCTATCCGTTAGGTAATCTCCCTTTTTACTTTTTAGGTTTTTCATTCCAAATGGTCCGTGGAAGGTTCGCCAGTTGGAAGGGACGTTGGGGACGTGAATGTCAAACCCATGTTCTAGGGGAGTTGTAGGAGTGTTTCCAAGGTGCCATTTGCCAAAAATCGCAGTGGCGTATCCATTTTGTTTGAGGGCTTCGGCGATAGTGACCTCTTGTTTGGGTAGCTGCTGGTTGATCTCTGCATTCAACAGTTTTTGAAAGGGGAAATCGCGACGGCCCTTTAGCCAGTCAGTTAAATTTAAAGTAGCTGGATACTTGCCGGTAAGAATGCTCGCTCGAGTCGGTGAACAAACATGGCACGCTGCATAAGCATCTGTAAAGCGAACGCCCTCACTGGAGAGATGGTCAATGTTGGGAGTCTCATAAAAACTACTTCCATAACAACCGACGTCGGACCAGCCTAAGTCATCGACCAAAAAGAAAACAACGTTCGGTGGTGAAGTTGATGCGTTTGGTTCTTTTTTATTGACACTCCATCCTTTGGTGTGAACCACTCCGTAATACGGGTAAAAGTCCCAGTCGATTGACCCGCCTGTCACGCGTGGATCTTTCGTTTCTCTCAAATACTCGAATAGCCGTTTGTGAAGGGAGTTCTGTACTTTGTGGCTCTGGTCAGTGGTCGCCAGGTTAACTATCTGGTGAGGGTCGTTTTTTAAATCGTACAGTTCTTCGGCGGGACGCATGCCAAAGGCTAGTTGACTTCGCCGAACATCTTCTGGCGAATTGTTCTGCTGCATCAGTGCGGTTTTCGTTGGGGAACTGTCAATTTCGCCGTAAGGAATCGCGCGGGCACAAACAGTGGGGTCGGGTGATCCGGACGGCCACCGAGTCGGTTCGAAATTGTAGATGTAGAGATAGTCACTCGTGCGGATCGCCCGGCATGGATACCCCTTGCCACCTGCGCGGCAGCCATCGTGACGTTCCATCGCAAAAAAAGCGGCATCCCGGCTAGGTACTGAATGTTTCTTAAATGTTTTGACAAGACTATGGCCAGTCATCGAGGCTGGTGGTTTTAGTCCTGCTGCTTCTAAAAATGTCGGAGCGAGGTCGCTGAGACTAACGAATGATTCAACGACTCGTTCGGGGCTCTCGATGCCGCGGGGCCAGCGAATGGCGAGCGGTACTCTCGTCCCCGCGTCATAGAGACTGGCTTTGGCCCGTGGAAAAGGCATTCCATGGTCGCTGGTTACAACAATCAGAGTGTTATCCAGTTCACCTCGCGCTTCGAGCAGACTGATTGCCTCCTCGACGACGCTGTCAAAATATTCGACTTCGACTAGATAATCGAGAATGTCGTTTCGCACGGTATCGGTGTCGGGGAATATCGGGGGCACGACAACCTTTGCCGAGTCCTTGCCTGTCAACTTCCCAGCTCCAGGTTGAAAGCCACGGTGAGGCTCAGAAGTGCCGAGCCAAAAACAGAAAGGTTGGTCGGAATCGATTTGATCTAGAAAGTCTTCGAAGTTCGCTGAGTAGTCGGTTGCACGAATTTGCCGGAAGGGAGGTTTTCGATTTTTTTGATTGAATGGTTTGCCAGCAGGGTTAACTGCTCGCCCCCCCGGCTCAAGTCGACCGGGCCCCCAGCCCTTGCCTGTGTGTCCGATCGCGTAGCCTGCACTTTTTAGCAATTCCGTGTAAGTTGGGAATTTTGCAGGCAGAGTGCTATGAATATTACCAGCTTCTTCCAACCGCCAGATGTGTTGACCGGTGAGAATAGCGGATCTTGAAGGTCCGCAGGTGGGCGCGTCACAAAAGGCGTGGGTAAATCTAAGGCCCTCTCGGGCAATACGATCAAACGCTGGAGTTTTGACTACAGGATCGCCATTGGCTCCGGTGTGAGCGTAGCTCTGGTCATCAGAAATACAAATTAGAATGTTGGGACGGTCATCGGCAGCCAAGCCGGTCGTCGCGATCGCCGAAATTGCTATGAGAAGCTTAAGCGAGAATTTCTTAATAGGCATTAGCTTTACTTTGCTGTTCTAGATTTTTACTTTCGACGAACGTAAACGTAGTAGGCACTTAGAATTGTATCTTCGCCGCGGAACCAAGTGTGTAATGCGATAGGGCCTTTTTTTAATTTAGCATTGAACACTACTGCTTTGTCCCCCGATTTGACCGGTTGAGTTAGTCCTTCAAAACCGTAGCTTCGCTTTTCAGAAATTTTTAGATGGTGGTGGTCGCTTAAATAAAAACTTGCCGACTTGATGGGGAGTGCTTTGCCAGTTCCGTCAGGCGCGGCTTCATTGATTGGTGTATCTGCGTCCTTGGGCCAGCGTCGAAGTTCGAATTCGTAATCGCCATCTTCGGCAACGTCTAGTAGCCAATATCCCGATTTCTGTTGACCCAATCGGACTTGGCGCTGCTGATCTACGAATACGTCGAGCCAATCACAGGCGGTTAGTCTCGTTGGATTTTCATGTTGGCTACCGATAATGATCCGTTGCGGTTCGTTTGCAGTTGGCCCGACTTCATCCCACCAGCGATATAATTCACTTCGCATTTTGTTGACTACTTCAGGATGCGTGTCAAATAAATTTGTTTTTTGCAGGGGGTCTGTTTCAAGATTGTAGAGCTCACGGTCTTCAAGCAATCGCCATGTTTTCCAGAGAACTGCTGCATGGTTGCGACGCATGATTGACTGTGCGAACGGTGTGGGATAGTTGACGAAATTAGGCATGCGTGAGTAATTGATGATGAGCATGCGGTCGGTGGGAATGGTGGATTCTCCGCGAAGAATCGGTGCCAAGTTGATCCCGCTAAACGTAGCTGTTGTCTCAATGTTGCAAAGTTCAGTAAGCGTTGGCAACAGATCCTGAACCTGAGTCAGGCCATTAATATCCCTGCCGGTTGAGAGATTGCCATTTGGCCAACTGATAAAGCAAGGGACTCGATGTCCCCCGTCCCATAGTTGTGTCTTGCCGCCGCGCATTCCTGCGTTGAAATAACGGGGGCCATGGGTACTTCCGTTGTCGGTCAGGAAGATGACGATTGTATTTTCCCTCAATTTTTCCTCGGCAAGAAATTTGAGTAGACGCCCCATGTTCGTATCGATATTTCGAACCATGCCGAGATATCTGGCGAGTTGTTCTTTTAATTTCGGTTTCATGTTTTTAAATTTAGGGAGCGTAAGAACTGCTTGAAGAGCGGCAAGATCTTCGGCTTTTGGGGTGAGCGGTCCGTGAGGGGTATTGGTTGCAATATAAGATAAAAATGGTGTTTTTGATTTGGCTGAATTTTTCATAAATGCCATTGCTTCGTCAAAAAAGACATCGGTGCAGTAGCCGTCGAAGAGCGTCGGCTTTCCATTGCTTACGTAGGTGTCGTCGAAGTAGTCATTCCCCCAAGCGTCGGGAACTGAGCCAATGTGGGAAGAAGGGAACCAGACGGTTTGATCAAATCCACGATCCTCCGGGCGATAGGGATAATTTGCGCCGAGATGCCATTTTCCAAATATCCCCGTGGTATAACCGGACGATTTAAAGATATTTGCCATTGTGGGAACTTCAGCACGCAAGAGGCCACGACCACTACTGACATTGATACATCCATTGCGGGCGGCGTCTAACCCTGTCAAGAGTTGTCCCCGCGTTGGGGCGCACATTGGAGCGACATGGAAATCGTTGAGCCTAAGACTCATGCGATGTAAGTTGTCGAGGTTGGGAGTCTGGAGAATTGGGTTTCCGTGGGCCGAGATTTCTGGAAAACCCTGATCGTCTGTCATGACAATGACAATATTAGGCTGGTCTGCCAAGATTGGTGAAATGCCGGTAAGACAACTTAATGCCAATAAAAAAAAGATGGCTGTAAGTTTGCGCTGAGATTTCATGCTTTCAGATCCACTGAAGAAAATTTGATTGCTAAATGTATTTCAAAGTTAGTTTGCCATTCACTTTTTTGTTCTCATTCGGAAGCGGTTGTGTCTGGCTGAGAGATTGGTGGATGGCTCGATTTTGATTAGTTCTTTCTTGGACGGCGTTGCTTGAGTGGGTTTTCGGTAGTAATGGTTGTCGCATTATTAAGAGTTTACCAGATCTAGATTGACTTTATTGTGTTCGTGGATGGGTTTCTGTTTGGACTGACTGTGCAAGTTCATAAGTTGCGTTCGGTTTAACTGAAAAACTGAAGGAAGGTAGGAGTTTGCTGTCAGGATCAGAGTCGAATATTTGGTCAGTTTTGAGTTAGGCCAAGTGAATTGTAGAATTTCCAGAATAGGCGAAAGTCTTCTCGGCGTCGTAGACTCCCCAACACCTTGGAAGCAAAACATCGCTGGATTTGCCATCTTCCTTATTGGCATTTTGATACTCATTTGGACTTCACTAACGGCCACAACGATTGCATATGATTACGTTACACAGCCTGCCTTCGATTTCGCATTTTCGACATTTAATTTGGTTCTTTTAGGGCTTGGTTGGTTGATCTCAGTTGCGTCAATAACGTTATCTTTTACGTTGAAATCTAGTTGTTCCGGAATGCGTTGTTTGTTTTGGGGGATGGTTGCTTTGGTCGTACCTGCCGCCTCGCTTTTATTTTTCTGGATCTTATTTTTGGCAGGCCAGATATTGGAGGCGTGAGTATAAATAGACTTACCTAACAGGGCTTGATAAATCCATGTGCGAACGAGATCAAAGATCGCCGGTAAGGCAATGGTTGGTCTAATCAAAATATGTTCGCTATTACCGTGTGCGAATGCTGAAGGGAATTCAAAAGTCCCGAATTCTCAATCTAATCTCAAAAACGAAATTCTAGATTTCTAATCGCTTACAGCTGCTGTGAATCGCTTTTTTAGGCGAAACTCGTAGGCAATTAAGAGAAGAAAAGTGAGTGCGGCACACACAATAAAGATTCTGTTGCTCTGCACGCCAAGTTGCTTGAGGCCAATGAAGAGAAAGTTGCCAAAAATTATGCCGACAAAAGAGAGGCAGTTCCATAAGCCAAGAACTTGTCCTCGCTTTTCATTTCCGGCAAGTTGTTGAATCATGGTCTGGAGGGGAACCATCACAAATCCCGCCATGAAGCCACCAGCAGCAAGTAGTGCGGTGACGGCAATGAAGCTGTTGGGGATTAGGCCAAGTGCTAGGAATGGGATAGAGGTTCCAATTGCCCCAAGCGGGATAAGTGCTGGACGAATTTGATGGCCGGAAATTCTACCAGCGACGTAGTCACCGATGCCCGTGGAAATTCCTAAGAGCGCCATCAATAACGCGGTTTTAGTAGCCGAAATGTCAAGCAATTCTTTGTAGTCCGCAATGATTAGAATCGCGATTCCAGCGACGACTAAGTAGAAAAAAGACCAAACTAAAATGACTGATTTAAGTGTGGTGCCGGAAAGTGCCTTCCAAGTTGAGATGTAACTTTCGAATAGACGGTAACTAATTTTTAGATTCGGGTTCTGAGCGGTGAGTCTAGGAATGCCGTAAGAAGCAAGCGTTCCGAGTACGCCGATAACTAAGATGACGACACCGGGCAGCCACCGCATTGCTGTTGCGGGATCTTTAGGCGCGTAGATGTCATAAAGCGGTCCACCGACAGCACTGCCTAAAATAATTGCGACGTAAGTGAACATGTTGATGGTGCCGTTGGCTCGGCTAAGTTTTTCGGTTGGCATGATCTCCGGCAAGATGCCGAATTTCGCTGGTGAAAAAAATGTACTTTGCACCGCGATGATCACAAGTGCAGCGAGGACCAACCAAACATTGCCAATCCAGAGTCCCGACATCGCGATCAGCGCGATTAGGATTTCAGACCATTTAGAGACAATGCTGACTTGTCGTTTGCTATATTTGTCTGAAAATTGTCCAGCGAATCCGGATAGAAGAACAAACGGAATAGCCAGGCATAATGAAGCCCAGCCCTGCCCTCCTTCTCCAAGTTGGTTGCCCCAGATTCCGCCCGCAGCAAGACCGAAAATTAAAACCTGTTTGAGTATGTTGTCATTTGCAGCGCCAAGAAATTGAGTGACGTTTAAAAAGTAAAAACCACCGCTGCTGGATTTTGTCACGTCAAATGCTCCGGGAAAATACGGCTTCTCTTGGTAATCTTTGATTGGCGATTGGAAGTCTAATTCTTTTGACGCTCTGTTGATAGAGAAATCCATCGCAATGGTTTTCTGACAGTCGAGAACAAAAAGCTCCTCCAACGGCCAGGGTTTTCCAGACCTCAACGAAATCTAACGCTGAGAGTTGCGGATTCGCCTGTATTGTCGATGTTCGTTTGGACCGAAACTTCGTTTTAGGGAGAAGGTAATATTCCCTTTACTCGTAAATTGGAAAAAAAGTATTGAAGGCAACTTCACAGAAATGCCCCGGATCATTGTAACGCTGGTTGAGGTTTAGCGCTGTGATTGCAGCCATCTCTTCGCCGCTTAAATTGAAGTCGAAGATTTCAAAGTTCTCGCGAAGACGCTCAATAGAGGATGTCTTGGGTACGATTGCGGTTCCTCTTTGCACACCCCATCTCAATATAATCTGAGCCGGTGTCCTTTCATGAGAGTTCGCAATTTTGGTAATTGAGGGATTGGTGAGCAGTGATTGTTCTGGCGTGGCCATGCCAATCGAATAATACGACTCGGCACCAAGGGGAGAAAATCCAGTTACCGCGATCTCTTCCTGTTGGCAATATTTCAGAAGTTTCTCTTGGGTTAAGCGGGGGTGTAGTTCCACCTGAAGCACGGAGGGGCGAATGTTTGCATAGGAAAGCAGGTCTCGAATTAATGAGCAGTTGAAATTACAGATGCCGATATTCTTAACCAGTCCCTGAGAAACAAGTCCCTCCATGGCCTCCCAGGTTTCACGGATGGGTACCGGGTCAATTTCGATTTTAGGAACTTCGGCTTCTGGATTATAAAACCATTCGGGCGGGTAACGATGTTCAAAGGGGACGAATTTTGAGGCGATGGGGAAGTGGATTAGGTAGAGGTCAAGATAATCAAGTTGGAGATCGTTGAGCGACCTCTGGAGCGCGGGGCCAACATGCTCTGCCGCATGATACGTGTTCCATAGCTTGGAGGTGATCCACAGGTCTTCGCGGTTGCAAAGTCCATTGTTCATTGCGGCTTGAAGTCCTTCTCCGACTTGCGGTTCATTTCCATAGTCACAGGCGCAGTCGAAGTGGCGATAGCCAATTTTGATTGCCTCTTGAACCAATTCAGGCAGAATGGGCTTTTCTATTTTCCACATACCTAAGCCGAGGGATGGGATTTGAGATCCGGTATCTAAATTAAGCAAGTTGTTCACACGGCGGCCTTCACTAAATTTGGTTTTCTACGACTGAAATTGTCCTAAGCATGCTTACGTTGGTCAACGGGCAATGGACATTCGAACAGCCAAACTCTGAAGCTAACCTGTGAAAATTGCAGGCTGTAAAGTACCGAGGCATCTTCGAGTTTGAGAAGGGAACGGGTTACGCCGATCTCTTGCGGCGGGCCAACGCGGCCATCCCGAATAGGGTCAGAAGCGAGATTGCTGAGGGTTCAGGGACTGCAGTGATCGTAAAATCAAAGGTCCGACTGTTTGCGAAGATAATGCCATCGAGCTTTTGTGCGGAGGAGGTTACAAAATCATCGAGAGCAGAGTCGTAGTCGCCAAACTCAAATTGAGTCGAACCAGGAGAGGAAAGTAACAAGTCGAATTTCCCAAGTAGAATCGTTGGGCCCTGAGGTAGGCCGTTGGATGCAAAATCAAAATCAATCCCAGCAAGATTCAATTGAGAGTCGGTGAAGCTGACATCCGTCGGCGTGTCAAAGGCAGCGTCCACTGAACTGTTGATAACCGTAGCACTGGTTCCTGAAACGGCAGCGTAATCTGCTTTAAGTCCAAAACCAATTAGAAAATTATCGGTCATTTCTGTGTTGGGAAGCGTTTCTTCGACGGTGACGAACATCGTAACCGTTTCACCCGTGTTCGCGAAAAATTCCGTCCCCGATGTCGAGCCGTCCGAAAAGGTCACCACGATATCTGCACTGACATTTGTGACCAATAAGAACAGGCTTGTGAGCAAAACGATAAGTTGAGTTTTCATGGAAACACGATGGTGTGGGGAGCAGGCGAGTTTAATCAAATACGGAGCGTTTCAGGGGGCAGTATTTTTTGGAATTATCGGAAATGTCTGACCCTCATCGTAATCTAAGAACGACGCGAGATAAGCAAGGTGGACGATTTTTTTTTATTCCTTGCCTCGGCTGTCTTTCCCGTGCTTAGGATTTTGGCTCTTGGTAGTTTTTATTTCTTATTAACCTTGCGTTCTTCGGAAAATACATTGCCTGTGGGCCGTTTGGGAAGAGTTGCCTGCCATTGTGTGAGTTGCTGCAGGAGTCGTTTTGTAATTTTCGGATTCTTCGCGGCGAGATCATTTTCTTCTTTAAAGTCGGCTTCAATATCATAGAGCTCGTAATGAGACATATTTCCGTTGGCTACCAATTTCCATTGTTGATCGACGATGGCCCAGCTAACCCAATGATTGGGGGAGTTCTTTCGGGGCGGCCAAGCTGCCTGCATTTTCCAAAACAGAGGTTTTTTTCTTGTCGCCGATTCATCGCCTAATAACAATTTCGTTTGACTCAGGCCATCAGGCGCATAATTGTCCGGAAGGCTGACGTTCGCGATTTCACAAAATGTTGGAAGCAGGTCGACTGCTGAGATGAGAGATTTTGAATCGATTTTCCCAGCGGGAACTTTACCTGGCCAACGCGCGATAAATGGTACGCCAACTCCACCTTCAAAGAGTGCCCCTTTGTATCCTTTACGTCCGCCAGTAACTCCTTTCGCCGCTGCGATTCCATACCCCGCGCCGGTAGCCGTATCGTGTTGCAGTTCGAGCTTGGTGGGGCGTGAAGCACGAGCGGGGCCATTGTCTGAGCTGAAAATGACAAGCGTGTTATCCGTAAGTTCTAACCGGTCAATAGCATCAAGGATTTCACCGACTCGATCATCAGCATGCGATAACACTGAAGCGTAGATGTTATCGGTCTCTTCAAGCTCTCTGAATCGCCAACGATATTTAGGTACCGTGTGAAAAGGTGTATGAGGTTCATGCAGCCAGACGTTTATGAAAAATGGTTTTCCAGCCGCTGTCGATTTTTCAATAAACGAAATTGCATTTTTAGAATCTTCGTGGACTGGCATTTGTTCACCGGCACAATTGAATGCGCCGTAATCGTCATACCCGTATTCAGCCGGGAGGGGTGAATCGGGAATCATATTGTTAGAAAGGTGCCATTTTCCGTAGTGAGCCGTTGCGTATCCAGATTTTTGAAGAAGCCGCGGAAGTAGTATGCTGTCCGGAGAAAGCCAGTCCGGCATGTTTCTTTTGGCGTTGCTTGGAACCCATGCAAAATGTCCGTCGATGTTGTAGCGGGCTGGGAAATGCCCGGTCATCACAGCTGTGCGACTTGGAGAACATACTCCGCTGGCGACAGTAAATCGATGAAAGTCTGTGCCTTCTTTGGCAAGTCGGTCGATGTTAGGGGTCTTAACATAGGGGTGGCCGTGACAGCTCAAATCTCCCCATCCCCAGTCGTCAGCGAAAATAAATAAAATGTTTGGCCGCGTATCTGCATTTGTTTGCGCGTCTGATTGAGTTGGAAATGCGATGAGAAGGCAGATAAACACAAAGCAAACTGCAACGGAGTTGCGGCTCATTAAAATTTTTAATTGCAAAGCGAACTCGTGAAAAAACATAGAAATTGTCTACTTACTTGGTGTGATTTAAGTTTGGGTTCCAGGGAGTTAAGCCGTCCTTGGGTTGTAAGAACTTGGCATCCACGGAGCGGTACCAGGCATGTAATTCTGCTCGCATACTCGTAACTAAATCTGGCATTTCGTTCGATAGATCTGTTTGTTCGCCTAAATCTTTTTTGAGATTGAATAGATGGGTACGCCCGTCTTCGTAACGCTCCACCAGTTTATAGTCACCTCGTCGAATTGCACCGCCGGGGAATCCACCTTGATTGCTATAGTGCGGGTAATGCCAGAACAGTGAATCGCGACCAAGAGGTTGGTTGTTGAACGCAGGGCGGATGTCGATTCCATCAATCGGCTGTTTGACTTCGATTCCAGCCGCCGCCGCGATGGTCGGGAGCAGGTCGATGGAAGAAATTGGCTGATGGCTGACTGCACCAGACTCAGTGACGTTTGGGTAGCGAACGATCCAGGGTTCTCGAATTCCACCTTCGTAAACCCAGCCTTTGCCTCCTCGAAGTGGAAGGTTGGATGTGGGTGATCCTTCCGAGGTCGATAGTCCGCCATTATCTGATGTGAAAACAACAATGGTGTTGTCGGTCAGGCCAGATTTTTCCAGTTGATTCAGAACAGTGCCTACCGCTTCGTCCATGGCTTCTACCATCGCCGCATAGACGGCATGTTTTTGCAGAATTCGCACCTTGCGGGGTTTGTTGCCAATAACTTGTTCTTCAGAGGCAAATTCTTCTCCGTTGATTGTCGCCGCTTTTTTGTTGTATTTTTTGACGAGATCAGGGCGTCCCATCAAAGGTGTGTGGACGGAGTAAAACGAGAGGTAGGCGAGAAAGGGGCGATCTTGATTGTCGGAAATGAAACGGGAGGTTTCGCGAGCCAGTCGGGCAGGTAAATGATCTCCTGCGGGACTTTCAATTTTGATTTCCGGATTTTTGAAAGGGGCAAAATATTTTTTGCCAGTGTAAGGACCTCCGCGGCTCCAGCCTCCAATGTTAACGTCAAAACCACGGTTCTGCGGATAGTACTCGGGGCTATCACCAAGGTGCCACTTGCCGGCAAAAAATGTCGCGTATCCGTTTGCTTTCAGGAGTTGGGCAAGGGTGGTGTCTTCTAGTGGCATTTTGTTGTTGAGCGGAGCAGGACGGAACTTTCCCGCTCTTTTGCCAGAGAAAAAATTGGTGGCAGCCACGCGGGTTGGGTACTTACCCGTCATAAGGCTGTAGCGTGTTGGGGAGCAGACTGGGTTGGCCGCGTATCCATCAGTAAATCGCATTCCCGAATCTGCCAGCCTGTCAATGGAAGGAGTTTCATAGAAGCAGTCGGGATTGTTTGCGCCGATATCCATGTATCCAAGGTCATCGACCAAAATTACGACGACGTTAGGTGGACTGCTTTGTTGCTGACCGGCGGCAACAGCGGTTGCACAGCCAGATAATGCAATTAGGCCAGCAACGATTAAAATCAGGTGATGCGCAAATCTATTTTTTTGAGCCATGGTCAGGGGCCTTCCTACCATTGAAGTATTTTTTTCGAATCCAATCAGGTTGCCAGACGTCCATCCGCCGGTTGCGATTGTCATAGGTCGCTTCTTTAGGTTGCGGGTTTTCAACGACGAGCGGAGTAGGATCTCCTAATTTTGCTCTCCACGAATTCATGGTTTCAGTCAGCTGTAGGATTTTTTCTTGCTGTTCAGGAGCTTCTGCCAAATTAGTCATTTCATGGGGATCGGATTTCAAATCAAATAGTAGACGATGATTAATCTGAGGGTAAATGTGAAGTTTCCAGTCGCCGTCATTAACCGATCGCTGGTTGTCTTGAAATGGTAAAAAGATAGAGTCTCGAACCTTTTCAGAGTCACCGTTAATCAGGCTTGCGAGACTGAGAGAGTCAATTCCCTCCGGCTGTTTGACCTCAGCAAAATCGCAAATCGTTGCATAGAGGTCATGGACGTAGGTAAACGCCTGACTGCTTTGGTCACGATTAATATTGGGGCCACTGATGAGGAGCGGGCATTTCATGCTCTGTTCATAGATGTTTTGTTTCCCTAAAAGACCATGGCTTCCCATCGCCAGTCCGTGGTCGGCGGTGTAGATGACGTAAGTGTTATCCGCATGTGGACTGTCTTTGAGTGCAGCTAAAATGCGACCAACTTGCAAATCCAAGTGTGTTACTAAACCGTAGTACTCACACAATTGATCGCTTACGACTTCACGAGTTCGAGGCCATGGTGCGAGCCCTTCATCGCGGCCCATAGTCGATTGCGGAGCGTTCTTGAAGGGATGCTCTGGAAGGAAGTTTTGCGGTAATGGTGGGCGATTTTGATAATACATTTCCCGGAATTCTTCGGGCGGGTTTCTTGGGTCATGCGGGGCCGTAAAGGCAACGTAAAGGAAAAATGGTTGATCGGTTTTTGCTGACTCAATGAAGTCAACAGCCTCATCAGCAAATACTTCACTGGAAAATCCTCCCGCATCTCGAGACGCACTCAACTGGTTGTCCGTAAAATCTTGAACCTTGAATGCGGCATGATTCACCATGCCTCCCATGTAAACGGACTTGCCATCTGAGAACGCTTGCTGAAGTGTCGCCTTGCCATTGTGCCACTTGCCAACGATAAACGTTTTATAGTCTGCCTGTTTCTCCAGCCAGCTGGGCAGTAACGGAAGTTCTGCCCAGTCAGATGATTTTTTTGCCGTTGGAATACGCATCCAATGCCTACCCGTCATCAACATCGCCCGGCTCGCAACGCACACTGCACCGCTGAATGAACCTGCGCAGTAGTTGTTGCGAAAGCTGTAACCTGAGGATGCGAGTTGGTCGAGGTTCGGCGTTTTGATTGCCGTGTTTCCGTGGGCTCCGATCGTGTCTGCTCGTTGGTCGTCGGCAAACAGCAAAATGATGTTGGGTTTTTCAATCGCGAATAATGGTTCAGCGGGAACACAGCAAACGAAAGCCGCGTTGATAAGAATTGAAAATCGCAAAAGTATAGAAGGCATGGCGAACCTAAACTCAATTGAGTCGTCTAAAGTGTGGGGAGCCGATTCAAGGGGCTCTTAGAAGTACACTGCCATGGTACCGAATCGTATCGGAGTTTTCATCTAAGAAAGCGAGAATGGATTATTAAAATGTTTAATAACCGATGGCCGCAGATTGACGGGTTGAATAGGTCACTGGTAAGGCAACTGTTATTGCACCGACTGTTCCTGCCAAGATATTTTCGCGGGCATGAGAGAATGGATCGCCTTATTTTTTCGAATCGTTGCCGGGCTTTTTTGCCGGTTTGTCGGTGCCGCTTGATTTTTTCTCGGAAGTTGTCGAGCCAGATTTAGAGTCTTTCGAATCCGATTTTTTAGACTTGTCCGCTTCGGCAGATTTTTTATAAGAATCGCTGCGGTAGTCGGTTTCGTAGAACCCACTTCCCTTAAACATAATGGCCGCGCCGGTTCCGAATTGGCGAACCGCCTTTTTCTTTCCGCATTCCGGGCACTTTTTTACTGGATCATCAGTGATTTTTTGAAACAGTTCCCAGGCGTGTTCGCAGGCATCGCAAATGTAGTCGTAGGTTGGCATGAGACGGTTACACTCGATTACGTAGTTCAAAAATAGATTTGTTGGTTCAACAACGCCGGTTAATTCTTAGTCGAGTCGGGGCCTGTTGAAACGAAAACTTGAGACGGCCGGATCACCCGTTCGTGAAGTTGAAATCCGGGTCTCAGGTCTGCTGCGACGTGGTTCGCAGCGTGTTCCGAACTGGGTTGCATTTGAATGGCCTGGTGAAGGTTGGGATCAAATGGCTGTCCAACGGCGTCAATTTTCTTGCAACCATGGTTCTCAAGGCAGGCAGCTATTTGCTGAGAAACTAATTTTACTCCTTCGACTAGGCCGTCTCCATTGGGTTCCATCTCGTAAGATTCAATTGCCCGCTGAAGATTGTCAACTGATTCGAGGACCTCTGTCATCAGGGTCAGCGATGCGTAACGCATTTGATCCTGCATCTCACGGCGGTTGCGACGACGAAAATTTTCGAGATCGGCATGAGCGAGGAGAACTCGTTTTTCTGCATCAGCAAGTTGCGCCTGCAGGTTTTCGACCGTTACTTCGGCACTGTTCGCAGAAGAATCAGGCGAAGATTCTGACGGTTGGTTTGCATTGGCTTCGGTCGCCTGCGACTCGTTTTGGTTTTCTGGTTCAGTGCTCATTGGAGTTCCAAGTGCTCGCTTAATGGGTGGTCACTTTGTGGGCTTTGTTGAATTGGCCCGCAGTTGGTCAGGTTAGTTTTCTTCAGCGCTAAAATAATCAGTGAGTCTCTGAAGGAAATTTTTTCGTTCAGGAAGAACCTCAGTCTCTTCTAATTCGGCGAGCTTGCGTAAGAGTTCTTCTTGTTCAGTGGATATTTTTTTAGGTGTCTCAATGTAGGTTTGTACCAACAGGTCACCGGTTCTCCCGCCTTGCGGATTGGGCATTCCGCGCCCAGGTAACTTGAAGACTTCACCTGACTGTGTGCCGGGTGTAATCTTGAACTTGTCACGTCCGGTGAGTGTCGGTACCTCGATTTCAGCTCCCAAAGCCGCCTGCGTGTAGGAGATCGGCATTTGAAGGATTAGGTTTTCGCTGTCACGATGAAACAGTTTGTGTTGTTTAACGGTGATGAATACGTAGCAGTCACCGGGGGGGCCTCCACTGGTGCTCGATTCGCCTTCACCGGAGAGTCGAACACGCATGCCGTCATCGACACCTGCGGGGATAGCTACATCTAGTTCGACGGTTTTGCTGACCTGTCCTTGTCCACGACAACTGCCACAAGGGTCGATAATGATTTGGCCGGCGCCCCGGCAAACTGGGCAGGTTGTTTGGACTCGAAGAATTCCGGCAGACTGCAAAACTTGTCCCCGCCCACCGCATTGTTGGCAGTGTTCGGGTTGGCTCCCCGGTTTGCTGCCAGAGCCATCGCATGGTTCGCAGGATTGACTTCTTTTAAATTTAAGCGTTTTGTTGACGCCCTGGGCAGCCTCTTCCAGCGTTAGTGTGACGTTTGCGCGGACGTCGTTTCCACGTCGCGAGCGGCTACCGCCCCCTCCGAAGAGGTCACCGAACATTCCACCGCCACCGCCTCCGCCGAACATTTCGCCAAAAGCGGCAAAGATATCTTCAGCCGAACCGAACTGACTACCACCGTTGACACCTGCATGTCCATGCCGGTCGTAACGACCTCTTTTTTCCTGATCGCTCAGTACTTCGTAAGCTTCCGCGGCTTCCTTGAAATTTTGACTCGCTTCTTCATCGCCCGGATTACTGTCGGGATGAAACTTCACCGCAAGTTTTCGATAGGCTTTCGCAATTTCGCGATCTGCAGCATCACGTTCGACGCCCAGTACCTCATAGTAATCGCGTTTCGCCATTTTGATTCCTGTGGCCGCATTAGGCGAACTTACGTTCGCACTGTTCATGAAGCTAGGTTGAAGCCGATCAGCACTGCAAGATATCCTGCAATTAAATTTTCTACCGGCTCAAGGATATTCGGTGGTGTGTAAAAACGGACCACAAAATTGTGGTCCGTTGAATTTCTCTAACTCATTGGGCGATGAAATCCGCCCAATGGAAGCGACTTGTCAAACTATGCGACAACGCCTTCGACACGACGCTTGTTCTTGTCGTCATCGTCGAAAGTCGAAACCATCGCATCCGTAGTTAACAACAAGCCTGCAATGCTTGCCGCGTTCGCGAGTGCAGTCCGAACAACCTTGACCGGGTCAATTACCCCTGCTTTCAGCATGTCAGTGTACTGACCTGTGAAAGCATTGTAGCCGGTGTTGTTTGGCTTGCCAGAAACGATGTCTGCCACCACTGACCCGTCGATTCCGCCATTGCTGGCGATTTGCCGGATGGGTGCATCAAGAGCGCCAAGAACGATGTCGACACCGACTTTCTCGTCCCCTTTGGCACCTTTTCTAGCACCGGCAACAGCTTCTTTGCAACGCAGTAAAGCAACACCACCACCGGGAAGGATTCCTTCTTCGATGGCCGCGCGAGTCGCGTGAAGTGCATCTTCAACACGTGCTTTTTTCTGCTTCATGTCGGCTTCGGTTTCAGCACCGACACTCACAACCGCAACACCGCCGGTTAGTTTGGCGAGTCGCTCTTGAAGCTTCTCTTTATCGTAATCGCTATCGGATTGTTCGATTTGACGACGAATCTGGTCAATGCGGGCTTCGACATCCTTACGAGTGCCGCCGCCTTCAACGATTGTGGTGTTACCCTTGTCGACCGTGATTTTCTTCGCGGTTCCGAGTTGTTCCATTTCAACTTTTTCAAGTTGAATTCCCAGATCTTCACTGATCAATGTACCGCCAGTGAGAGTCGCGATGTCTCCAAGCATCGCCTTTCGTCGGTCGCCGAACCCAGGTGCTTTGACTGCACAGACATTCAGCGTTCCACGAAGTTTGTTCACTACGAGGAGAGTCAATGCTTCTGCGTCGACGTCTTCCGCGATGATCATCAATGGAGCACCGCTCTGGCCGACTTTTTCGAGAATCGGAACGAGGTCGCGAATGTTGCTGATCTTCTTTTCGAAAATCAGAACCTTTGCGTTTTCAAATTCGCAATTCATGTCGGTTGGATTGGTGATGAAGTAAGGCGAAATGTAGCCTTTGTCAAACTGCATTCCGTCGACATACTCGACTGTGGTTTCCGCAGTTTTGCCTTCTTCGACAGTGATTACACCGTCTTGTCCAACGCGATGGAGTGCTTCGGCGAGAAGATCACCGATGACCATGTCGTTATTGGCACTGATAGCTCCGACGTTTGCAACTTCCGCTTTGTTCGAAACCTTTTTCGACATGCCAACGAGGTGCTCAACAGCAGCGTTAACCGCACGATCGATTCCCCGACGAACTGCCGTAGGATTTGATCCCGCTACGATGTTGCGGAGGCCTTCTTTGAAGATGGCTCTGGCGAGAACGGTTGCCGTCGTCGTTCCGTCGCCAGCAAGATCCGAAGTTTTCTGAGCGACTTCGATCACGAGCTTGGCGCCCATGTTTTCGAATCGGTCTTCTAACTCGATTTCCTTGGCAACGGTGACACCGTCTTTGGTAACTGTGGGTCCGCCGAATGATTTGTTGATGATCACGTTACGGCCAGTTGGCCCCATTGTGACGGCAACCGCATCGGCAAGGATGTCGATACCGCGTAACATGCGGGCACGAGCGTGATCTTCAAATAGCAGTTGTTTAGCCATTATAAATTCCTTGTTGTTTTACTTTCTAAGTCAAATCGTTGGTTTCCGAGCGATTGCTCAGGAAGCCAACGTTAGACGACTTTTGCGAGGATGTCTGATTCACGTAGGATTTTGACATCCTGACCTTCAACTTCGATTTCGGTACCGCCGTACTTGCCGTAGATGACTTCGTCACCAACACCAACGGATAATTCGCCACGCTCGCCTGATTCCAGCAGTTTGCCAGGACCAACAGCGACGACTGTGCCACGTTGCGGTTTTTCTTGAGCGGCGTCGGGTAGTACGATTCCACCAGCAGTGGTTTCTTCAGCTGCCATTGGTTCAACGACGACACGGTCATCAAGAGGTCGAATAGAGATTTTTGCCATGGTAGTGTCCTTTATATTTTGGTTTCAGTATGAAACTGATTGTTTGGTAATTTTTAAAACTGGATGATTGAGGGAATGAAAGCCGCAGCTCAAACGCTTACTCGCATTTGAGTTGCAGCGATTGGATCAGTGATGGACTACATCATGCCGGGCATTCCCATGCCGCCCATGCCACCCATTCCGCCCATGCCTGGCATGCCACCCATGCCGCCCATGCCCATGTCACCGCCCATGCCGTGATCGTGGTGATGGTCGCCACCTTCTTCTTCTTCGACTGGAATTTCAGTGATCAAAGATTCGGTAGTTAGCAATAGAGAAGCAACGCTTGCTGCATTTTTCAAGGCAGTCTTAACGACTTTGGCTGGGTCGATCACACCGGCGGCTACCAAATCACAGTAGTCACCTTTGTCTGCGTTGAATCCTTCGGTTTTGCCCTTCATGCCGCGAACTCGATTAACGACAACACCGCCATCGAATCCAGCATTGTCTGAAATGCAACGTAGTGGATACTCGAGAACATTTTGGATGATTTTAACACCCGCCGCTTCGTCAGTGCTAAGGTCCTTAAGTTTCTTGAGGCCTTTCTCTGCACGAAGAAGAGCAATTCCACCGCCGGGGACGATACCGTCAGCGAGGGCAGCAGCCGTAGCTGACTTTGCATCCTCGAGCAGGTCTTTTCGCTCTTTCATTTCAGTCTCGGTAACAGCACCGACGTTGATCTGAGCAACACCACCAGCGAGTTTCGCTAGTCGTTCTTGCAGTTTTTCACGATCGTAATCGCTATCAGTGTTTTCGATTTCACGGCGAATCTGATCGACTCGATCGCTAATCGCAGCTTTCTTGCCACCGCCACCAACGAAGACCGTTTCTTCGGAAGTGATTTTGACTTTCTTGACGCGGCCAAGATCTTTGAGTTGGATACCTTCCAGATCGATTCCGAGATCCTTAAAGATCACTTGTCCACCGGTGAGAACGCCGAGATCGCCCATGATTGCTTTTCGGCGATCGCCGTAGCCCGGAGCCTTAACGGCACATACCTGAAGGATGCCACGCATTTTGTTGACGACTAGAGTGGCCAACGCTTCGCCTTCAACGTCTTCTGCAATAATTAGCAAAGGCTTCTTCGCTTTGCTAACTTCTTCGAGAAGTGGAATCAGTGATTTGTTCGAAGAAATTTTCTCTTCGAAAATCAAAACGTATGGGTTTTCTAATTCAACAGTGACATCGTCCTGATTGGTGACGAAGTGAGGTGAAAGATACCCGCGATCGAATTGCATACCTTCGACAACGTCGACATAGGTTTCCGCTCCGCGTCCTTCTTCGACAGTGATCACACCGTCTTTGCCAACTTTCAAAAACGCCTCGGCGAGCACATCGCCGATGGTTGGGTCGTTGTTGCCGGCGATGGTCGCGACTTGTTTGATTTCCTTTTTGCTCTTCTCATCGATTGGCTGAGAAAGCTTTTGGATTTCTTTGCAAACGGCGTCGGTTGCCTTTGAGATGCCACGCGAAAGAGCCATTGGATCGTAACCCGAGGCAATCATTTTGAGACCTTCGCGGAAAATCGCTTCGGCCAAAATGGTCGCAGTCGTGGTACCATCTCCAGCGACGTCGTTCGTCTTGCTGGCGGCTTCCTTGACTAGCTGAACACCGAGGTTCTCAAATGGATCGTCGAGTTCAATGTCCTCGGCGACAGTAACACCGTCTTTGGTGATCTTGGGACTTCCCCAACCCTTATCCAGAATGGCGTTTCGGCCTCTTGGGCCTAAAGTGCTGCGAACCGCGCGAGCCAATTTGGAAACACCTTCCAAAAGCGGCTTACGGGCGGCGTCGTCAAAAACCATTTGTTTTGCCACCGGATTCCTCCAAAATAAAATTAAGTAATGTTGATTTTGCGAAGCGAAAAGGCTTCGAAATTGATTGTTTGTTAGTTCTCGAAGCATTAAGCCAGCACAAATGGCAGGCGCACATCGAGATTCCCACCCATAACGCAATCACTGTGCCAAAGCGGTCCGCCAGCGCGGAAACAGCCGAACAAATAAGGAAAACCTTCCAGAACCAACTCGAAATGGCTTGAACGGCGTCGAAAACGCGGTGTTTTTTGAGTTGCAGGTACCGAGTGATTTTTCGCGCGTGCTAACCCAAGAGAAGCCGATGAAGCCGACCGCCATTTTGACAATCCACCGTTGCCAAAAGCGGGCGATTCGTGAAGGGTTGAAGTGACAAAGTGGCACACGCTTCGTCGGGAGTCGGTTTGTTCCCAAAAAAGGGCGGTTTTTAACGGGCTTTCGTGCTTAGTCCTGAGTTTTCCAGTTGTTGACTTCCGTTAATCGCGTGTCAAGGAAGACAAAAAAACAGCTGAGGCAGTAACTGCCCCAGCTGCGATGAAAGACGCTAAAACCCTGATTTTCCTACTTTTTCGAGGAGGGCTTGTTCTTGCCACGGTCTGAAAGCGACCAAGCCTCGTACCAGTCTTGCCCAGCACGCTTCATTTTGAAGTCACTCGTTAGTCGGTTTTGCATGTCTGGCAAATGGCCAGCACCGTAGAAAATGGCAATGTTGCGTTTACCCTTCGCAATTTCGCCTTTAAGAACTTCCATGCATTTGGCATTCCGGTGGTCGATGATGGTGGATCCATCTTTCCCCTGGAACATCACCATTCCCGACTCCATGTCCTTGATTTGTTTGGCGAAAGAACGGCGCATTCGGAGTTCTTTGTTATTTGAGAACATCCCCATGAGTAAACCAAGATTGCTACCGCCCTGCCCTGACGACTGCATCGCCATGCTTTGGCCGATTGCTCTGAGTCCGTATTTTAGAACGCTTTCATCATTGGCAGCCATGCTTTCCGAAAATTCGGATGGTGACATGTCGGCATGGACAAAGTTGTCTTTGGTGTAATCGATGTGTTCGAGTTGAAATTCGAGACCAAGTGCTGTTTTCATTCCGACCTGCATTGCAGCAATTGGGTTGGTGGGAATGCCCTCTTCCTGTCCCCCGCCTTTGGGAATGACTGTTCCTTCGGGTGCCACTAACTCATATAAGAGCGATTCGTATTGTTCAAACCGTTGGTTAAGTTTTTCAAAGTATTCTTTTTCACCGATGTGAACCGCACCGATCAAGTCGACGGTGATCCGATTCCCCTCTTTATCCGTCAGTTCATAGCGAGTGACCGAGGTTTCAAGGGCAACGTCTCTACCGCGTGAGTCCTTGCGAATCCGCATGAAGTGTTCGGAGGGATTTTGAGTTGCAGGTTTTGCCTCCTCCGCTTTTGGCGTTTGGCCAACTACAGGGGTTACACCGCTGAGGCTTGCCAGCAACGCCAATGAAAGAATGCCAAATAGAAATCTTGGGTTCAACATCAAAAAACCTTTGCGTTATGCTAAACGAGTGCGAGAAGAAGGAGTCGGCGCCCCGGCAACCACGTGCAGCAGATGGAGGCAGGCCGAATTATAGGTTTGAACCGCGATTTTTTCAAACGCGTTCGCTGTTCGCTGTTCAAAAAGGTTTATTCACAAACGTAAAACGTGTTCTATCTGACAAAACGTCCACGGCCAAATCGTTAGGTAATTTCGACCGGTCGGAAAATGTTAATGTCACTACCCTCAGTAACGAAAACAGATGCAGGGCGTTTGGCCAGTGGTTTAACAAAAGCCTTTCCGAACAGGCGTTCGACGTCGCAAGTGAAATTGGCTTGGGCGGCATTCCAGATCTGCCACGGCGGTCGAGTAACCTTGTA
>JAAEMV010000060.1 GCA_024225195.1 Planctomycetaceae bacterium
ATTTGAAACCCAAAGCAACTGGCGTAGAAGTAGGCCGATTGTTTAGCGTTGGCAACATAAAAGTGAATATGGTCGACATCGATCAGACGCAAAGGATCTTGTGTTTTAGATAATGTTGGTTTTTGTTCAGTTTGGGGCATGAGTGCATCTCCGTAAAGTTAGCCTTTTTTGCGAGGCTTTTAAATGATGAGTTTTGGGCATCGTTAATCAGTAGGCATCGAGGCGATCCAGCTAGTTGTTGGCAGATCGTCTGTTGTGAGTCGATGCATTTTTCGAATGCTAATTGTCGGATGCTTCTTTTTGAGCCAATCTCCGCGAGCGGATTTCCACAGTGAAAAGACGGACGAAAAGGTTGCTGCGAAATAGGTGTGTCACTCTAATTCCGAGCGGTGCTTCCGCTGTTGATTCGTGGAGTTTTAAAGGTTGTCCCTTTAAAGGTTGTCATAAGTGATATTCTGAGTTGGATCCCCTTGTGATTCATATTCTTCTGTCAAAACGGAGGGACAGACTTCCTTGGTGGTGCATGTCTTGCAAGCGAGTCGAATTACATCGAGTGTTCCAAGCTTAAGGCTGTTTTTTTTGCAAAGTTGGTAAAGCTCTTTAAAAGGTTTGCAGGGCATCGTTTAGACTCCATTCTGAATTTGATGTTTGATAAGTTTGAGTGATTTTCATTAGTTGAGAGTTTTCAAACTCAAGTGATCTTTCCGTCGAGATAAGAATTGCCGTATTGAGGATTCCCGTTTTGTTTCGCGTTTGAAAATCTTGACAGCATCGAGATGGGGAGGGTTGGAAGCTTTTGGAGAAACTCATCTTCGAGTGCGTTTCTTGGCCGGGTTCCTGATTGGTAGAGCATCAGATTTCGAATCGCTGTTCGTGTGAGACATTGGTCCATCTGTTGATTCGCAAGCAATCGGTTGTACTTTTCCAGCGGCGACATCATGATGGTGCCAACATTATGCACGTTGTCGCCGGGCACTAATTCCATCCAGGTATGGTGTGGTAAGTTTTTTGCAGTCCGCACAGTAGCGAGAATCCGCTCCGGAGTTAGGCTGTCGAGCGCATCAAAATCTTTCATGACAAAATACGTTTTTTGAAATTCAGATATGAGGTAGTCTGTCGTTGCTAATCGCAACAAGTCGCGATCATTTTCTATATCAATGAGAATGCGATTGGATTTTGGAGAGTCGATGCTGAAGATCGTCTCGCTCGGGGAGGAAAGAATTCCAGCCCCGAATGCTTTTAATTTTTGATCCTCTAAAACAAGACCAAATTCAACGGTAAACCAGTACAATCGACCGGCGAGAAGCAGCAGTTCAGACGCTGCATTTTCGATCGCTTGCCTCTCAGTTTCAGATTCAGCGAGTCGCAGTTTTTCGTGTTTTTCTTGATGGATTAAGTCGTTCGCCAGGCCGTGATTGTTCATGACCCGGGCGACTTGTGGGATTGTGAATGTGGCGACATGTCCAGCGATGTCATGGCCAATATCTGGTTCCTCGAGATAGCCGGCACCTAACGGTCTCATGAAGGTTGTGACGGGGAAAAATTTTCGACTGTGACAGTGGAAAAAGATGTTAGCTGGAATAAGGTCGCTGACCGTGGCGAGTTGCCATCCGGTTTGCTGATAAATTCTTGCATTAAGAAGGTAATAGTCAGGAATCGTTTTTTCATTAATTTCGAATAGTTGCTCTCCTTGCAGGTACTCACGACAAGCGTATCGGTGTTTCGTGGCCTGCTGATCTTCAATTAATCGAGCCCAGCTTTGATGTTCTTCCGTTGTGAGAGATTCAAAGTTTTGTGAATTGGCATGCTCGGCGAGATCAACGGTAGATTCAGTTAGACTGCCGATCCCAAAAGGTGTCCCTGATTCTGCGAAAGCGTGATAAGCCTGCGCGGTGTGAGAATCGATGGGGTAGGGGACATTCCTGTTTTTTAATATTCGAGCCAACTCCTGTAGTCGAAACGCCCGAGATGGTGGTGTCGTTATTTCAAATGCCGAGCTTGTAGTGGCTTGCAGTTGTATTGGCTGAATTGACATAAGACCCTTAATTGATACCCGTACGGTTAGGAACAGAGTTTTGAGCGATCAGTGACCATGGCGAAATTGCCAAACAATGTCGCTGGGTAAAACGCTGTGGCAACGAGTTAGTAGGAGAGTCTGCAATTGGCGTGCCTAATCAAATAAGCGTGTCATCATATGGACTTGTAGAAAAACAGCGTGCATTTTGAATTTCACTGCACCCCGTTTATGCAGCAGTGTGCGGTAACGCGCGCAACGCACACTGGGCACTTTTAGGGTTCGTTGCGTTTCATTAATTTCTTGGCGGGGATAATTTCAGCATCGTTCGCTCCACGTTGATCGGAAAGAGCGTGTTTGGCACAGGCAATGCTGAGGAGTAAAGAGCTGTTTTGGTTTCATCGATTGCGATTGCCCGAGTTACCGTTCGTCTGAAATTTTTAGAGATTCTGCCGATGGATTTGAATGATCAACGTCGTGAGTACAGAGGTATTCCTTTGGAGGTTGAGGCTATGCCTGATTGTCCAGTCGTAGCGTTTAAGGAATGGTATGAAATGGCAAAACAGCGAGAGGTTCTTGAATCCAATGCGATGTCATTGGCGACAGTGGATGCCGCTGGCCGACCGGCCATTCGCACGGTTTTACTAAAATATTTTGACCCCGATGGTTTTGTGTTTTTCACGAACTATCAAAGCCGCAAAGCAAGGCACATAGAATCTAACCCTGAAGTTGCCCTCTTATTTCAATGGCTTGAAATGGAGCGTCAAATTGAGATCAACGGTGCAATCGAGAAGGTGAGCCTGATGGAATCGGTCAAATACTTTTCGAAACGCCCCCGTGAAAGTCAGCTTGGAGCGTGGATTTCGGAGCAGAGTACCGTCGTTCCAACCAAAGATTTACTTAAAAGTAAATTGGCTAATTACGTTAAAAAATTTGCAACGGGCACTATTCCAAAACCGGAGCATTGGGGTGGGTACCGGATTATTCCACGGCGATATGAGTTTTGGCAGGGCGGGCCGGGCCGAATTCATGATCGAATTGAATACTTGCCTTGCGCTGAAACAAATCAATGGCGACGCGGCCGATTGTCACCTTAAAACAGCACGGAGAACATGCCTTGGGATTTTGGGTTTATTGAAATTTTGATAACTGACGGACAACACCAGCAGGTGGCGCGTATTTTTTTTGTTCGTTATCCGATGTCGAATTTTTCGAGTAATCGATACAAAGATCGACGGTTAATCCCCAACGCTCTTGCTGTTTTTGTTTTGTTTTGATTGCACTGTGAGTAAGTTTCCTCGACGTGCATTCGATTCAGCGTCTCCAAGTCAAGTTTTGCTCCAGAGGTCATGCTGTCATTCGACGAAGTCACCGTAGCGACCTGGTTGTTTTGTAAAATTGCATGCGGAAGATTTTGCAACTCAATTTTGTCTTCCTCCGCGAGGACTTTCGCTCGCTCAATCGCATTCTGAAGTTGCCGAATATTTCCCGGCCAGCTGTACGATTCGAGTCGGCTCATGACTTCGTCACTGATTTTCCAATCTGGTCCGGCGAAGAACTTTGCCAAGAGTGGAATGTCGCCTCTGCGGTTCCGAAGCGGTGGAACATGGATTCCGAGGACATTGATACGGTAAAACAGGTCTTCGCGGAAATTTTTATCCGCGACGTCTTTCTCTAGATCTCGATTGGTTGCAGCGATCACACGAACGTTAACCCGCTGCTCTGTTACTGATCCGACACGTCTCATCGTTCCGTCTTGAAGGATGCGTAATAGCTTAACCTGCAAGCCACCGGACATTTCTCCGAATTCGTCGATAAATAATGTTCCTCCGTCGGCCAATTCAAACAGCCCTTGCTTCATGGCGATAGCGCCGGTGAACGCACCTTTCTCGTGCCCAAATAATTCACTTTCCAATAGTTGTTCGGCGAGGGCGGCACAGTTGACGACGACCAATGGCTTGTCTGCCAGTGGACTGGCTCGATGAATCGCCCGGGCAACGAGTTCTTTTCCGGTGCCACTTTCCCCTTGAATCAGTACCGGCTTGTCGGAACTTGCCGTTCGCTCAATTAGGCGGACGACTTCTTGCATTTGTTCGGAGTGCCCAATCATTTTGTGATCAGGCGCACTTCGGCGAATCACGGCTTTGAGTTGGCGGTTTTCTTTTTCAAGTGCGTAGGCTTTGCTGGCCCGCACTACCAGTCGTTGGAGTTCTTCTAGCTTTGCCGGTTTCGTGACAAAATCGTAGGCGCCTTTTTTCATTGACTCAACAGCATGCTCAATAGTGCCGCCGCCGGTAAGCATGATCACTTTAGGGGCGGGTTCCCGTTTCATCAGTTGTTCGAGAACGGTGACTCCTGAAATTCCCGGCATGTGGATGTCGAGTACAACCACATCAAACTTGCGGTTGGTGGAGACATTGAGAGCTTCTTCTCCGTCTTCTGCCTGGTCAACTTTAAATCCAATTCGCTTAAAATAGCTAACTGCTTGATTTCGAAAATCGTTTTCGTCATCAACAATGAGCAGTCCAATATTAGAGTATTCATCTGTTTTCATTGAGTTCTCATGCACCCATGGGTATCGGTTTAAATTATTAGTTGGCGATGCCTTTGGGCAACTATCGAGAGGTGTGGTCAGTGGTCGGTGCATTATTCATTCTATCGTTTTGCCATTACCAAAGCTTGTAAAAAGACCGTTAGTAATGGCTGCCAACATTCTAGATGATTTCAGGTAATCGCCAAAACGATCTCTCATTTTCTGTTGGAAGTGTGCTGAGTACCGTTCTTTGTTCTATTGAAAGCAACAAAATAGTGTGAATGTCACGCTTCGATCTATCTTACGCTGCTGCCTAATTTTGCATCTTTGTGCTTTGGTTGTTCAGGGGATCGTTGGTAGCTCGGTTCCACATTTGGCTTGTTGGGCAAGTTGGGAATGACGAAAAATAAGAAAAACATCAAGCTACTTGATACTGCGACTGCAATTAAAATCGTTGTCATGGGTTTCCTTCGTAAATGGAATCGAGCCTTCTTCGCTCGGGTCAGTAACCAATTTGGATTGCAAACATCGTGCCAGAGTTGATCTTGGGAAGATTTGCAGTGCGGTAATGGGAAACCGTCCAAAGAGATGTGCGGACTCGCCCATTTGGGCAGTTTCGCCCGCCTGAGCAACAGTTTGCGGGCCGGTTCCTGCTGCTCAGGTTGGCTCTTGTTTTTGCTCGGCCCCAGAACGGTGAGTCTGCATCAAGCCCTGTTTCGTTCGAGAATTGCGATATTAGCTTGGGATAGTGACCGATTTTTGAGCTTTTCGTTGTCCAAAACAGAGCGGCGGTTGCGGGCATCCCTCGGATCAACTGATAATCGCCCAACTGAATTACCAAATGTATTGATTGTCTTTTGAAGAGAAATTGAATGTTCGAGTGGGTGGCCGTTTTAAAAGTGTTCGGAGTTTTGACGGCCGCTCTCTGGTGTCTTAGTTGGTGTCGTGCTTGGTGGCATTCGCGGCAGTACCTTGATATTCCAGTCAACATTTCGCCGGAAGAAGATTTAAGTGGGTTGCCGCCACTCACTGTTTTGATACCCGCGTGTAACGAGGCGGCGAGCATTGAATCGACTGCGATGGGTCTGCTCGAGCAGACCTATCCGAACTTGCAATTGATATTTATCAATGACCGTTCGACTGACGAGACGGGTGAGATCATCGACCGACTCGCCGGGCAGAACGAACGTATTACCGCGATTCATATCGAGACGTTGCCCGATGGATGGCTGGGCAAAGTACACGCGTTACATGTGGCAACGGCACAAGCTTCCGGTGAGTGGCTGTTGTATACCGATGCAGACGTTCAATTCGAGCCGAATGCCCTTGTCGAATTAATGCAATTTGCGCAGAGCCATGAGATTGATCATTTGGCGGGTCTTCCCCGAATGAAACCAGCGGGTGTTGTAATTGAAATCGCAATCGCGGCGTTTTATACGAGCTCGATGTTCTTTGTCTCGGCTAAACGGGTTGCCAATGTTAATGATCCGTTAGCGGTCGGTGTGGGTGCCCTTAACTTGGTGCGCGCAAGTGCCCTGGAACAGACGGAGGGCTTTGAGTGGTTAAAGATGGAAACGATTGATGATGTCGGTTTGGGGCTGATGATGAAACGTGGTGGTGGGCGCCCTCTTGTTGCCCGTGCAGGTAAACAGATCTCGTTACATTGGTATCAAAATATTACTGAGATGGCAGGCGGATTGGAGAAGAATAGTCCGGGGCTGACAAAATACAGTTTGATTCGTGCGTTCGGATTGTTAGCGATTTTGCCAGTGACTCTGTTCGGGTTTGTTTGCACTTTATTTCTTCCAGCGATAGGAGTAGTTACTGTCTGGGCAGCAGCAATCATGTTTCCAATGCTATTCATGTCAGCATTTTCGCGTCAATCTTCACTATCAAGGATGAGCTTCTTTTTGTTTCCAGTTGGGCTGGCCATGTTGTGGTTTATTTTTGCCCGCGCATTGATCCTGCTGTGGAGCAGGGGAGGGGTGCAATGGCGTGGGACGCAATATGGAATTGAGCAACTAAGGAACGGTCAGCGGCTCGAACTGTAATTTAGATTAGATGTTCCGCGTGTTCTAATTCAGAAAAAGCGGTGCAGTTTATTTCAGTTGAATCCATTGATCGAATTGGAAACTTCAATCGCTCGGTCATCGGTCATTCCGGAAATGAAATCTAGTGTTTGATGGATCCACCAAGTAAATGGTTGGGTAGCGTTGGCCGCTAGGTACTCCTGACTCCATGCAAGCGATAAACAGCGCTGCGCAATGAATGGCACTGATTTTAAGTCTTGATGTTCTGATAACGCGTGTGTTGCTTTGCCAAACGCCTTAAGGATTCGCCCCATGACTTGATAGGATCCTATTTCAACGCGAATTTTTTTCTCAGCAGTGAATATCTTGGTCGTATTCGCTGTTTTGACCGATGCCATACATGCTGAATCTTGCGGCGAGAGTCCGGCTTTCAGATCATCAACCCGCGTGCCTGACATGATTTCATCGTAGTTGGTGACAAACACTTCCCAGAATACTTCGATTAGTCGACCGATCACTTCGGCGCGAAGTTGCGGAAGGTTTGCTTTGTCGTGGTACTCTTTCTTTTGATCCCCCAGCAGGCCAAAGTAAAGCTCGCGAGCTTCGCAGGGAGAGATTTCGTTCATTTCAACAGCATCTTCAATATCGATAACCCGGTAGCAAATGTCATCGGCAGCTTCGGATAAGAAAGACATCGGGTGTCTGATAAATTCATTACCGTCAAGGAGTCCCATTTCTCCAAAAACAACTCTCGCAATTTCCTCTTCGCTGGAGAAAAAATTGTATTTGCCTTGATTTTTTGCTTGAGGAGCTGTGGACGTCCAGGGATATTTAACCATGGTTCCCAAAGAACAATAAGTGAAATGAAGGTAGGCCAGTTCTCCAAGGTCTTTCCGCGAAGCAATTCGAAATCCCTGAGCGTTGCCTTCGAAAATAAGAACATCAGACCTCAGCCCTTGATCGTCGAAGTTCGGTGGGAAAAATTCGTCAGAGTGACTTTCAAGCCATTCTCGAATTGCATACTCGCCAGCGTGTCCGAACGGTGGATTTCCAATGTCATGAGCGAGCGAGGCGGCCATGAGTGAAAAAGCGATGTCGTACTCATTGATCGAATCTGGCAATTCGCCTTTCTCTTCAAGCAATTGTCCAAGACGCCTTCCAAACGAACGAGCTACCGATGCGACTTCAAGCGAATGAGTCAGGCGATTGTGGATGTGAGCGTTTTCCTCCATCGGATGAACTTGAGTTTTTTTCCCAAGTCGGCGAAATGAAGAAGAGTAGATTGCTCGGTCATAATCCGTTTCAAACGGACTCCGGGATTTGACCGGTTCCTTGGGTTTGGTTTCGTACCGCGAGGTGCTAAGTAATTTTTGCCAGTCAAGTTTCATGTTGCACTCTGTTGGTCTGCCCCATTCAGGCTTGAAGGAACTTTCGAGTTGTTTTATTAATCGGGATGATTAAAACCTCCCGTTGATTTGGTATCGAGGTTATTCAGGTAGCGATCCCGTTCCGCGTTGGTCGGGTGGAACGAAATGGGACGCCTTAGTCTTCCAATGCTGGGGCATTTATTTCGACGACCCCAGTCATCCCCAATCTCAAAAACGAGGGGGGATTTTCAATCGATACGATAACGGAGTAACGTTTAACGTCGTTCGAAAGCCAGACGGATGGCTCGGGGACGGTGTTGATCTTGACGACTTTTCCGCTAAGTTCCAGGTCGCCTGCAGCGTCAACCCGAATGACTGCCGTTTGACCGACTCGAATTCTACGGATTCGAGATTGATTCACACTGACATTCACCTGCAATTTTTTACTGTCAGCAACTTTCATGATCAATTGGTTATCAATTACTTTAGCGCCGACTTCGATTTTTGAAACACGCGCGCCGCGGCCGGCAGCCGTCGCAGGGTAAATGACAAATCCATCGATGGGAGAAGGGGCGTTGCAGTTAAAGGAAATTTCTTTTAATTGGTCGAGTTTGTTTTGTTGGATGGCAAGAGCAGTCTTTGAAGCAAGCATATTGGCTTCTTGAATTTTGACTTGTTTTTCAAATGTTCCAATGCCGATTAATTTTTCGTTTTGAGCCTTGGAAAGTGCTAATTGTAGAGTTGCCAGTTCTTCTTTTTGAAAGTGTTTATTAAGAAAGATTTTCTTGGCATTAGCTAATGAAAGCTTTGCTTCCGCTTCATTGATCGCCATGGCAATTTTCGCCAATTCTTCGGTCTTCTCAACTGAATCTTTGAAAGATTTTGCTTTCTCAGCAGTTTTTTGAAGTTGGCTTAAGCGCTCCTTGCCAAATTTAATTTCAAGATCTATTTCTTTTTGTCGTAAAGCGAGCTCTCCGTCTTTTGCCATGAATCGCCGTAAACCCAAGTTGGCAACTTCAACAGCCATCTCGGTGGTGGCCAGTTTGCCGTTAAATTCTGTTTTTAGAGAGTCGAGCATCACTTGTGCTTGTGTCAATTCAGCTTTGGCTGTTGCTACAGCCATTGACTGTTGTTCGATTTTTTCGCGTACGTTCCTAGCGTCGAGTCGGACTAGGGTGTCTCCCTTTTTAACTGTTTTTCCCTCGGTGGCGACTGACAAGATTGTCGATGACATCGGGCTGCGTATATCGACGACGTTCGCACTTTCTATTTCCCCATATTCGCGGACGGTTTGAGCGACCCGCTTCTCGAGATCCTGGTCTTGCGCGATCGTGAGGCAGGGTAACATGAACAGTGAGAGATAAAGTGTTGTGGTAAATATGCTATTCATATTGCTTCAGCTCGGAGGATTGTAATAGCCAGTTCAAGTGTCCTGTGCTATTTCGAAAGATCAATGGAATAATCTTCTGTCTTGTGGTTTTTTGACAGAAGACGTTCAATGGTCGCCATCGTTTTACTTATTTGTTTTTTATCTTCAACGGCACAGCGAACCTCGCTTAATTCATAGGTTTGCATTTCAAAAGAACCTGATTTGCGTTTGACGGAATTGTCCCCAAATCGAGCTTGCATGGTTGTAATTGGGATGAAAACCTTAGGAGATTTTGATGATTTATCTTTGAGGTCAGGTCCATTGGATTCTGTGACGCCGACAATGATGAAGTAATCTTTTTGAATTTTGATATTTTTGCCAATTGGCTTTTTACCGTTGAACATTTTCTGGGCAACA
>JAAEMV010000061.1 GCA_024225195.1 Planctomycetaceae bacterium
ATTGAAGATCGGGAAGTCGCGGTCGCATTAAAATATATTCGTGAACATGCCAATCAAAATATTCGTGTCGCGGATGTTCTTCGAATCACTCCAATGTCTCGCCGTATACTTGAGATTCGTTTCAAAAAGGCAATTAAGCGAACGCCTCATCAGGAGATCCAGCGAGTCCGAATTAATCGAATTGAGCAACTGTTACGGGAAACAGACTTAACGATTCATGAGATTGCCCAGTTATGCGGATACGTCCACGCGGAATATCTTGCTGCCGTTTACAAGCGAGAGACTGGGCGAACGCCCAGTCAATTTCGACAGCAAACATCAGTTGTTTCCCGTTCTTAATGCCACTTTGCGAAGACCCTTAAAAGATGTGGTCTAAGCAATTTTATTCAAATTGGGCGTGGCGATGGTGTTATTGGATTCGACCGGAATCGTGAATGTCTTGCAATTGCTTTGCGAGATCATTTACCAATGGAGTCAGTGCAGGATCATTCAGGCGATTAGTTTGTTCTTTTAAGTCTGTCGAGAGTTCGTAAAGCTCACGAGGATTTATTTTTCCATTGATAAGGAGTTGGTGGTCAGCAAGTAGTTTCCATTGTCCGGGGAATCGTTTTCCATTGACAATCGGATTGTCGATCCGAATCGCAATCCAAGCGGCCTCTGGGTCTTTTGGTTTTTTACCAGCTTGCCGGGCTCCTTCGTTGTGATCGTTGTGAATGATGGGAGTCCGATTGGGCGGTGGATTTTCTTTCAAAGCGGAAAGAATACTGAAACTGTCTTCGCCGTTTTTGGATGTGATGGAAGTTCCAACGATTTCAGCGAGAGTGGCCAATAAATCTACATGGCAGATTGGAAACGAAGAGGTTTGTCCATCGTTATTTGGGTCGCCGTTTCCAATTCCTCCCAGGGGCCATGAGGCAATGAAGGGTACGCGATGCCCACCTTCATAGATCGAGCCTTTGTTGCTGCGGAGTGGACCAGTCGCAGTTTTTTTCTTTGTCTCAGCTCCGTTGTCACTCGTGAAAATGAGTAGGGTATTGTCGATCAAGGCATGACCTTGACGCCGGGGATCATCGTGTTGTCGAAGGTAATCAATTAGCAAACCGAGAACCACATCGTTCTCGTATATGAAATCACTGCGTTTACCACCCGGGTGACTTTTTCCTTTGACTTGTCGACCTTCAATGTTATTGCAGGGGTCATGTGAAGTGTGATTGGAGTGGCAGGCGTAATACAGAAAAAATGGTTTCTCGGATTTATCTTGTTCACTCAGATGATTATGGAGGAACTGTTTTGCCATTTTATAATTGGTAGGACCTGTTTCGTTCAGAATGTACTTTGTTCGGTCGACTTGAATCCCGCCCTCAGCTGCCGGAACTCGGGTGCCAGCCAGCCAGCCCTGATCTTTGGACGTGGGATGACTACGTGACGTCCCATGAAAAAAATCAAATCCATGATCCAGTGGTCCGTCCGCAATTCCCTTCGTAAGGTCAACGTTTTGGTAATTTGACTCTGGAGCACCATTTGCGTTTCGGTAGGTTAAACCGCAGTGCCATTTGCCCGACATTCCTGTGCGGTATCCGCTGTTCTGAAGCAAGGTGCCTAGTGTCATTCGATCTGGTTCAATCAGTGGATCACCTTGAGGTCCCCATAGAACGCTGAATTTTAAACGGGTTCGCCAAGTGTATCGCCCGGTCAGAAGTGCTTGCCGGGTCGCGGTGCACCGCGAAGAGGGTGAATGTGCGTCGGTAAAACG
>JAAEMV010000062.1 GCA_024225195.1 Planctomycetaceae bacterium
GGTTCCCAGTGATTTATCAAATCGATTGGCTATTCCAGACTGCTCTATGTAAGGCAGCAGCTCAACGAGGAAGCTGACATGTTGTCCAATCGGTTGAGAGAGAATTGGCCCTGTCGGGTTGATGACACCTGATGGGAGATGCTCATGCCCAAATTCATAGTTGTGTAATGCGATTCCCAGTTGTGCAATGTTGTTTGAGCAACTGACACGGCGGGCGGCTTCACGAACTTGCTGGACAGCAGGTAACAGCATGCCGATCAGGATTCCAATAATGGCGACGACAACGAGTAGCTCAACGAGTGTGAAAGCAGTGCGTTGGTTGACTTTTAAATACGGTTGCGATGAGCGAAACATAGTAATTCCTTTTGAGCAATCATGGCCTGATTGGCCGTGCATTATTTGCGATAGCTGATGGTGCGGGGTGTTTGTTTTCATGGGTCACTGGGTAACTTGAAGCGTGATTGAACGCATTGTCGTAGTTTCAGGGTTTGATGTATTCTTTTGGATGGTAGCGATAACCTTCATGCGTTTGGTTTTCTCGAGCTCTGTTGCCGGTAGTATTTTGATCTCAATCGCCGCGCGATCCAGATTGGAGAGTGGTTGAGAAAGGGTAATCAATTCCCCTTCGTAGGTTTTGTCCGATTTGATGTTTTGCAGCCCCTGTTGAATGCCTGCTTCGAGTAGCCAGTGGGTTTGAATCAGTTGTTGATCCCGGCGAAGACCTCGCCTCATATTAAGGCTCATGTGTATCCAGCCTAGTAATATGGATGTGGTGAACCCCATGCAGACGAGGACTGTAATTAAAACTGTGCCCTTTCGAGATTGCCTAGTTAGTCGTTTCATCGTTCCCTCCTTGGGCTGACTCTTTATCCAGCAATAAGTGTGCCCCCCAGCGATTGGGCTTGGATCGAATATGGAGTTCGGTAATCGAGGTCTGGTCAGACGGTGACGTTGGTTGCTTGGGGAATCGGTTGGGGGAAGGGAGACGACTGATGACCAGCGAAACCCAATCGGGCAACTCGGTATCATCAAATTTTGTGATCGAACCTGACGCTAGATCAAATTGGTCGTGACGAATTCGTTGGCCATCGGCCGCGTTTTGCCAAAATTGGATCGCATGTTCATTGACGGTGTAATTGATCTCTGTAAGGTCGCGGTTCTGGAGGCAGATTTGCTGCTCGTTGACCATGGAAATAGATTGGCATCGTTGGACGTCTCGTCGGAATTGGGAGGCGAGCCTCGTTAGGTTCTGATGTTGCGATTGCTGTTTTTTTATATTCGATGAAAAGGTCATCGTTTGGTGAATCCACGCCACTGTCACCAGGAATAGAACCAGCAGTGCAGGCATCAATAAGATAAGTTGGATTAAAGAAATCCCTCGGCGATTGAGTTGAGTTCGCATTAGCGTTTTACCTTTCCAAAGCTGACCGTTTGAGAAGGTTGCTGCGGCATCCGTACCAATTGAATGGTGGAGATTGAAGGGGTAGGTGTGGACTGCGACTGCAGATCGACTTCTGGGCCAGTATTTTGAATCCACCCCGAGATTTCCAGTGGTTTCCCATGGTGACGTTGATTCCAATCCAATTGGAGAGTGACGCGGGTTCCCAATAAATCCTTGCTCAATGAGCCTGTTAGTTTTGGATCCTGCAGAGAGTTTTCGCAGGCGGTTGAAGGCACGAGGCTATTTAGCGCTTTCGAAGCTTCCGTTTCACTCAAAAGAGTGATGGATTCGAGTTGGTTATTCAGTTCCTCCA
>JAAEMV010000063.1 GCA_024225195.1 Planctomycetaceae bacterium
ATATTCATTTCTGAGCTCTGCCGAGCCTTACGGGTTGCAGGACGCTCTTACAAAAGAAGCCGTCGATGGCTCTTACCCTCCGCATCTTTTGTGGAATTACCTGCAGGCTAATTTTGAGGCCGCCATTCTGACGTCACCGGATGGACGTCGGTGGGTTTTAGCACATGACGTACTCGAGCGATGCATCGCACGTGGTGCAAACGATCTAGAACAACGCGTACTGAAAACGATTTCGATTTTTGAATTACTCAAGGACCGCTCAGGGCTTGCAACAAATTTCGACACAATCGCTTTGGCTCTAAACGAAGTCAATCGCTCTGAAGTCAAGGACGCACTCGCACGTCTGGAACAGCAATCCGAAATCGTTTTCAGAAAGCATGCAGGCATCTACGTGCTCTACGCCGGGTCGGATTTTGATGTCGAGGCACGGTTGGGAGAGATATTATCGGAACCAATTGACATTGATCTCAACATGGTTCGTTTGTTGACTGATCTTCAGCCGATGCTAGCAAAGCGCCATCATGAAGAAACAGGTGCCATGCGGTGGTTCGAAATGTCCATCGATCCAGTATCCAAGTTAGAGGCATTCTCTCCGCCAAAATACGCGCAGGACATTATTGGGCGTATCGTGTTTGCATTGCCAATGGAAGGTGAAGGCCAGAAGGAAGCTATAAGCGCATGTGAGCGTGTTGCACATGCCCAAAACGCTTTTCCGCTGATCATTGGTTATCATGCTGACGCAGCCGTTCTTCTTGACCTCGCGCGTGAGCTTGCAGGGCTCAACACTCTGGAAAGTAAATTTCCAGAACTCCGTGGTGACCCGATTGCTCGGCGAGAAATTGATGCCCGTATTACAGAGGTCCGTCAGAAGCTTGAGGATATCCTTCACGGATTAATCGAC
>JAAEMV010000064.1 GCA_024225195.1 Planctomycetaceae bacterium
ATTCTCACCCAAGCCAGACCACGCCAGATCGCTACCGAAGTCAGCAATTCAAATGCAACTTCGCAAAAACAACAGTTTTACCACGGTGTCTGCATTTGACTGATCAGATCTCTTGCAGTTTGCTCAATGATCCGCTGCTGTGCGGTTGCCATCGACTGACCTCCCTCAGGGATGAACTCAGCATCTCGCGAAATAATCACGCTCTGCAACTGCATTAAAGGCACTCCAGCCCGGTCAACCCAGTCTACCTCGACCCGCCAGTTGACTCTCAATGTCCTGGGCTCGTCATATAAGTTTTCTGCAACAGCACGTTTAGTGTCAGCAATAATTCGCCCGCGAACAAAACTATCAGCAATTTGAGGGTCTGTAATTACCAACGGAGTATTCAGCTCAATATCCTTAATCACTGCTTCGGTCAGTCTCTGGCCGAGATATCGCCGAGCAGAATCCGATTCGAAAATCATCACGTGAACGGTACGAATATCACTCCGGTACAAATACTGATTACCGAGGTGGTAACTCGCACAGCCGGCAAACGAAAAACTGGCAATCACAAAAACCAACCCTAACAACACACGACGAACAACGGTTCTTTTCCGATTGCCGATAATGTTGTTCTGGGGGCATTTCATTCGTATACCTGACATCCGTTTTAAACTTCCCACTCTTCGAATCTTTATAATCCAATCGGCCATTGCCGCAAATTTCCAAGCCAATGAGATTTACCTCACTGCCATTGCAAATGTGACATGGGCATTTATTTAAAAATCGTTTCGTTATCGCCGTTGTTGATCAAAGGTTTTGCCGCTTCCGGATTTGGGAAAATATCGACCAGCCATTTCATAGATTGATTAGGATTTGGAGGGAGCTCCGCAACGCGTTCAATCTCTTTATTGAGTTCCTCTACTACTTCTTGGTTTCGATAACGCTTAGCAATCTTCTCGAGATATTGCTTGTAGGCTCGGTTGTGCCCACGCTTCTTGTAAAACATTGCGTCTGACAAATCGCGCTCCGCCGTTTGTTTCTGAATTTTCGCTGCCTGTTCCTCAAGATAGGCCAGCTCCTTTTCGGATTCTTGAGGGAAAACTCGGACGATGTTTTTTAGTAACTCCTCCGCCTTGAGAAGCGGATTGTCGTCGTACTCTTTTCCTTGATACGCCTGCAACCAAGCTTCGAGTTCCAACATGTGTGCCGCAAATTGATGTTTGCTGCCCGGATAGTTTTTCCTCAAGTCCTCAAACGCATCTGCTGCATCCAGATAGTCACCGCTTTTCAAAAATGACTTCCCAAGTGCAAATGCTGCGTCATCCGCAAATTGGCCCGTCGGATCGTCGATCCGTATTCGGTTCAACACGCGTCGCCCCTCATTCGCCAATCCAACCTTTGGGCGCTTCGCATCTATCAAATTTGGTAATGTCGTCGCATCGGCAAGCTCCAGCCAGTAGACAGCAATCGAATAGCGACGCAATTCGGCTTGATCGATGTGGCGAGTTCCACCGTACGCTGCAATCAGCTTTTCAAATTCTCGATTGGCCTGCACATAACGATCCGAAAAGAAATAAGATTCCCCGGCAAAATAAAACGAGTCTTCCTCTATTTCAGTATCTGCTCCGGTTGAAGCAGCTAAGCGGAACAACCTTGCCGCCTCAGAAAAATCTTCCTGATACGATGTTCCATCGGGATCGGCATCCATCTTTGCGATCGCTGAGTTGTAAAGCGTCTTTGCCTCTCGAAAATATTTCCGGGACATCTCAGGATCTGCCCCGCCCATTCGAGCTTCAATCGTGGTCAAGATCTGGCTGGGCGAGAGATCATCCAACACAATTCGATCTGAATTTCTGGCGCCCAGGGGGTCAAGAATTTCGTCCGCCCCAGGCTTAAACCTGTCCTCTTGTTCTTTTTCGTAAGCCGATTCTTTATCACTGGACAAGAGCGAGGACATACTGCCGGACTGAAATACTTTGCAACCCGAAACTGAAAATGTCAGTAAGCTGCAAGTCAATAATAAAAACCACAATCTCATGCCCGACTTCCTTGTCGACGTGAAAACGTCAAATTTATAAATTTCCCAAAAACTTGTAGAGCTTCGGTTGAAACCCCAACAAGTGAGTGATGTACTTGTGAATCAAACGCCTTACTTCTTTCAAACAACGATCTGCATCCGTGCCTGTCGCGTCTGACTCTAACAACTCTGTATTGTCCGAATCGGGACTCTGGCCGGCCACCCCCGAAAAAGACTCTCGTCCATCCAATTCTTTTTGTGAATTTTGATTCTCTCCGACACTTAATAATTCCTGACGCTGTCCGTTCCAGTTATCTGAATTTCGCGATTGCTCTCCAATTTGACCGCCAACAATCTCGAGTAAAAACTGCAACCCCTCCGGGCTTAGACTAACGATGTTGGACTCACCACCCCGGCAAGCACCACATAAAATGCCACCAGCATTTAAACCAAAACTGACCCTCGCAATCGTAGTTTTTTCGCGTCCACAGCTTACGCATTTCGTAAGCATCGGAAGATGCCCCAGAATGCCAAGCATTTTCAGTTCATAATTTAATAACGTTAAACCAACCTCTTCTTCCGTAATTTCAGTCGAATCAATTTGCTTGATCACCTGAGCCGATAGTTCAAACAGCTCGGGATGAGGATCGCCGTCATCCGTCAAGGAATTAAGCAACTCGATTATGTAATAACCTGCGTATAAACGATCTAAACTCCGAGTTGCACTTCGAAATCGCCGCTCTAATTTCGCCTCCGTCAACAAGCCCATCGCATCCGAATTTTTGTTGAGGAACACTATTCGACACAACGCTAAGACGTCAAGAGCAGCCTCAAACGGACTTTTCGGCCGCCTAGCACCTTTGGCCATGGTTGTTACCTTGCCGAAATCGCGAGTGAACAATGTGACGATGCAACTGGTCTCACTAAAGGGAATTACCCGCAGCACAATTCCCGTGGTTTTTTCTGCCGCCATATCAACTCAGTGCCCGGATTTACGGAATTTCTCTGCCAAAGTTCAATAAATGTACCACAAACCCAGCTCTTCTTAAGCGATAGCAAATTAATCCAATCAACTCATCCGCTAGCACTCCCCTTGCGGATTTCCACCGCTCCACGGCTTACCTCCCGGCGGGGTGTTGCCAAATTGCTTGGGTTACTTAATCTATCTGCTCGGATTTCTTAGAGCTTCATCCGTGATCTTGCGTCCCCCTCGGACTGGGGAAATGCTTGCTAATTAACTTTGAGGCCCAAACTGCTTTCTCTCTGCCGGCTGGATTTACGCAAATAGACGACAATTCTCGACAACTTGGCAAGACATTTTCAATCGTGGACTCGTCCTCGAATCTGCGTCCGATGATGCGCATGGCGATCCCAGCCCTCGCCGAAGAAACCCTTGTCTTAATGGTAACCTGGACGGATTGGCTGCTTGCGAGTCGGTATTTTGCAGAAGACGGAGATGCAACGAAAGCCGCAATGGGTTTAATGGCCTACCTGATGTGGTTAATTCCGAGCATGTTCTCAGTCGTCGCCATTGGCGCAACGGCATTGATCGCCCGCTGGGTTGGTGCTGGAGATTTTGAGGCAGCTAAAAAGGTAGCGAACCAAGCGTATCTAGTAGCGAGTATCGTCTCTCTCTCCCTGATGGTACTTACGGCTTTCTTCGGCCAACAATTTATTGCGTTGATGCAGCTTAAAGGTGACTCGGCGGACTTTGCAATCCGCTACCTCAACATCGTCACTCCGTTGATTCCACTTATCATGTGTTCCCAAATCGGTGCTGCCTGCCTACGTGGCGCTGGCGACACGACCACCGGTTTCTTGGTCAAAATCGTCGTCGTGATCGTCAATATTCTTGTCAGTACTTTGCTCGTCACTGGCTGGGGCATATTTCCTCAATTCGGTTGGGAGGGAATCGCGATTGGAACTGCAACTGGATATGCCGTGGGCGGTTCAATCATTCTCGGGACCTTGATTGTCGGACGAGCTGGTTTGCAACTTCGTTTCAAGTCGCTCAAACCCGATTGGAACATTCTTTCAAAGATGTTTCGAATTGGCCTACCGGGTGGATTTGACATCGGCACCCTTCTGTTCAGTCAATTGCTATTCTTGGGCCTCATCAATAGCCTCGGCAAAGCATCCGCAGCTGCCCACGGTTTGGCGGTTCAGATCGAAGCGTGCGCGTTCTTACCCGGAGCCGCTTTTCAAATCGCCGCCGCCACGATGGCAGGCCAGTTTCTTGGTGCAAAATCACCGGACCGGGCAACGAAGAGCGTGCTGCTCTGCCTCTATATCGGCGGGGCGATCATGTGCCTTGGCGGCATCTGCATGTACTTTTTCGGAATTCAAATCGCAACTTTTTTCACCGGTGACTCCTCCGACCCAACCACCATCAGTGTTGCCTCTCTACTTAAAATCGTCGCGTTTGCCTTACCAAGCCTCGCCGTCGTCATGGTTCTCACTGGAGGCTTTCGAGGGGCTGGCGATACTTTTTGGCCATTTATCTTTACGGCTGTCGGCTTCTTTCTAATCAGAATTCCCCTGGCGATCTTTCTCGCCTTTGGGCTTTTCGAAATTCCCTACACCGGAATTACAATTCAGGGACTCGACTGGGGAGTAGCAGGAGCCTGGTATGCCATGGTGGCTGACCTAATCGTTCGTAGCGTATTGGTAAGTTTTCGATTTGGAAGCGGACGCTGGCGAGACATTAAAATATAAATTCGTTGCCCCCAGCCTTTGAGTAAACCAGTTCGTTTTACTTTTAAGCCAAATTTACAAATTTGCGTTCAAACTCTTGAACAACTGGACGGCTCGGCAGGTGGTGATTTACGTGGGGACGTTTTTCGATTAGCCACTTCTGGGCTGCTTCCGCGCTAATTTGCTTCGATTTCATCAGCCAACAAATAGCGACCGTCGCGCTTCTTCCGCGCCCCGCTTTGCAGTGAATATACACCGTCTTTCCAGCATCGACGTTCTCTTGAATAAAATTCACCGCTCTGTTCACATCCTCGAACGAGGGATGGGTGAAGTCGATCGTGGGCATCCTCATCTGCTCGATGCCAAATTTGTCATACTCTTTCTGTGGACCGGCATATTCTTCACAAGTGTTTACCACAGCCTGCACTCCTTCGGACGCAAGCTCAGAAACATCTTTGGAAAATGGAAAAGCTCCCAAAACGACATGATCGTCAATCCGATCCCGCCAATTACGTAGCTTCAGCCAACGTCCGAGCACGACATTCCACAAAAGCGTCGGGTAAAAGATCAATCTCGCTTTGATCCAATTGAAAGCCTGCATTCGAACCGTCCATAAAAAACAACGTTTGACAGAGTCCAATATAGCTATATTTTCCGCGGTTCCCCAGCGGAGGCGATGGTAGCCCGAACATTACCAACCCCGACAATGCGAATTAGGTTCGCCTTCGATCCGCGACTAACGCCAATCCAGGCAAAGGTACTGCCCCAGCTTAATTGGCCAGAATCGATTCGGCTCTTTCGATGAACGAGGTGGGCGTAACATCTTTCAGGTCAATTTTACCTAAAACCTCGCCAGCTGGATTCATTAAAAGCATGGTCGGGTATTGTGAAATCTGATACCGCGTTTTCATTGCTTCATTTTGAGCCTTAATGTCTGCTGATTGCTCTGTATCCTCCGGGTAATCTAATTCTAATAAGACCGCATTATCTCCAGCCCAAGCCATGAACTCATCCGAGTCCAAAACATTTTTCTTTAGCCGTTTGCAGGGAGGGCACCAATCGCTTCCTGTAAAGCCCACCATGATAGGCATTTCTTTTTCAGCCGCTATTCCTCGAGCTGTTTCGTAGGATTCATGCCATATCGTCAACGGAGCGTAATCAGAATCTGAAATTGTTTCTTCGATCGTCGCACCGTCAGTCGACTTCCAAATCGACAGACTTCGCAGTGAGGCTGAATTGCATCCAGCAAGACACACAAAACCCAATAAAACTAGGGGCAGTATCCCCGAGAAAGATACGGTGCTTAACCTATTCGTCATTTCCGTCGGTTCCTAATTCATTACTCAAATGTGGAAGGTCGACGGACAATACCGAATTCGTGAATCAGACTCCATTCCAATTCGTTCGCCGCAGATGGAATGCAAGAAGTTCAGGTCAAACATGATCCAAAAACTGCTATCAAATCCAGTTCTCCCATTTTCTCCGCCTATTTGTGCCGCCTGCCGTCGACTAAGAATCAGCTTGTCGAGCACCGCAAATTTCACACTGCGGCAATCAACACAAAATGAATTACAACCGTTAGGTGACCCAATCACCGAATTTCGCCCGTCAGTTAGACAACCGATCGGGCGGCACCACCCCCCCCTTAATCAAGATTCCGGCAGCGTGGTTGACTTCAGCAGCCTGAAGATTACTTTGGTCGCATGTCAAACAAAAAACTAAGTCCAGAGATTCAAGCGATCCTGAGCGCTTCGGATGCAAGTCTTCACGCTACCACCATCTCACTGGTGCAAACATTTTTAGTTGACCATCCCGACAGTGTTCGAGCATGGATCGATCTTGGACGAGCGTTCGCTCAGGTTTTTCGGTTTGATGAGGCAGAGCAAGCCTTCAACAAAGTTGTCGAACTGTCTGATGAAAATTCCGCAGCCGCAATTTTTGGCGAAATTGGAAATCTCTACCGCGCTCGTGGTAAATTCGATCAGGCCGCGCAATGGTATGAGAAACAAATCTCGGCTGACCCAGAGGATGCCCTCGGCTATCTCTATCTCGGAAATCTTCTCTTGCGTCAGGGGAACTTTACCCCTGCAGAGACAGTTTTTCGAAAAGCGTTGGATTGCAAAGTAGCCTGCTTTGATGAGATACACTATTCGCTTGGACTGGTTTACCGTTCCCTTGAAAACTACGTCGATGCAGCCTCTCAATTCAAACAGGCGATTGAATTAAACGATCGTCACAACGAAGCCAAGGTCGCGCTGAAAGACGTCAAGCAACTTAGTTAACGACGAACCAAGTTTTTCCAGTTTTCAAAGAAACTAGTTCGATACGATTTAGCTGACTCAATACGATTCAGCTAACGCAGAATTAGGGTACGTCTCTACCATAGAGACAAAAATGTACAGCGCCTTCAATGTAAAGTTCTAAACATGGCTGAGCCACAACATATTCCTCTCGAAGACCAGCGATCCTACTCTATTGAAGAAACAGTCGAACGCTCTCGAAACTTTTATCATGAAATTAAGCGACGGCGCACCGTTAGAGATTTCTCGGATCGACCGATCCCTCGAGAAGTGATCGAAAACTGCATTCTCGCTGCCGGCACTGCCCCCAACGGCGCTAACCTTCAACCCTGGCATTTCTCCGTTGTTGAAAACCCTGACGTCAAAACAGCGATCCGAAAGGCAGCCGAACAGGAAGAAGAAGCATTTTACAACGGCAAAGCTCCTCAAGCGTGGCTGGATGCTCTGGCTCCATTAGGCACAGACTCGAGCAAACCGTTCCTGGAAATAGCGCCGTTCCTGATCGTCATTTTTTCTAAATCGCATGAGCAACGAGACGATGGTTCGACCGTAAAAAATTACTATGCCAATGAGTCAACTGGGATTGCAACTGGATTCTTGATCGCAGCCCTTCACGATGCAGGACTTGCCACACTGACGCACACTCCCTCACCCATGAAGTTTTTAAATAAAATACTTCACCGGCCGTCGCATGAGCGTCCGTTCGTACTCCTCGTCGTCGGCTATCCCACCGATGACGCAGTCGTACCAGCCATTTCCAAAAAGAGCCTTGAGGAAATCTCGGATTTCATAGATTAGCTTACGAGCATCGTGATCAACGAGGTCGACGTAACCTACCGACGATCGCTTGGCTGCGGTTCCAATTCAGCTACCTGTTGGTAGACGGGCAGATAACGGTAATAGACTTCAAGACTCAAGGTTGCGATCGCAGTCGAATAGACTCGCCCTCCGTATCCCCCCCACGTTCCGTTGGCAGGCCAGCTTCCAGCATCAACTCCATCACGGTTTTGAAGTCCCAACAAAGATCGTTTAAGCGCTTTATTCCAACGCTCCCAACCACTCCCACCCGCCTGATACATGGCGAGTGTTCCGTAGTACCAATAGTAGAGATTTACCTGTCTCTCGTTGGGAAGTTCAGTCTCCATTTGCCGTTGGGCCTCTTCCAGCGAATTTGGCCCAACCGACTTGTTAAGGATGTATCGGCAAAGGAGCGCTTCCGCAGTCATTGGCGTACTTGGCCCCTGCCCTGGGCGATAAGAAGCCAATCCTTGATGCTGCCCCGAACTGCATGAACCCAAAAATTCCTTCATTAAATTTATTGTATTATCGGGTACGAGAATCCCGCCCAATCGTGCGCTGTGAAGAGCGAGAACCTGCCATCCAAATTGGCTCATGTCACCCGAATCACCAGGAGCATATCGCCAACCACCTTGTCGTCGGTTCTGAGCATTAATCGAATAACTGACGCCTTTTTTTACGGCCCCCGCGAGACGCTGATCTCCGGTCATCGCCAAAGCCTCGCTTAATGCCAACAGCGACATACTATGACAATACATTTTGGCAAATAACTTTGCATCACCCGAAAGATCACCGTTTGGCTTTTGCTGCTTTACCAAAAACTCCAGGCCACGAAGAACTTCATCCTGATACCGACCCTCCAAGTGAGACTCACCACCGGCAAGAAACGCAAGCGTCGCCAAAGCCGTGATACCGTTGTCTGCATTCGATCCAGCACCGCCTCGATCCTCACCTAACACGCGGTCTTCACGGCCTCCTCCAGAATTTTGAGAACTCCAACTGCCGTCAGACTCCTGATGGTCAGCCAGCCACTGCAACCCAAGCTCAACGGCCCTCTCTGTTTCTACCGAACCACCACGCCGTTTTGCAATCTCACTGCGATTCTTTGACTTTCGCAATGTATAGGCCGCTGGCAATGGTAAACCGTCACCAAGCCGCCGAATATTTCCCTCTAAAACGACGTTATTCGCTTGTCGGAAGCCAACGGGTAAATGCTGTGTCGGATGAGTCGGAACTTGCGGAGCAGCGGGGACTGATTCCGGTGCAGATAAAAACTGAGACCGCGAATCCACAAGGTCACTTACGAATGGTGTAACACTCGATTGGTCGATATCCGCTGCGATCTTCTTTTCAATCTTTGCTGCAGAATCAACTCGATTTTCGACTGACTGACGTTCGATGGTTCGATCAGTATCAAATGGCAACCCTGATCGGGCATCCTTAGACTCACTCCCGCGGCGAGTGAATTCAATAGCCTTGGGCTCAATTTGCTTTTCAATACTAGGGGAACTCTCAACGAGTTCTTCTGGTTTTTTTAAAAAATCAACCCTTTCCCCCACTTGATCCTTGGCATTCATCGAAATGTCAGTTTTCTTGATGGGCATTTTCACGGGAGCGCGGTCAACCACTTCTCCCGAAAAACCCTCGGCATCAAGGTCTGGTCTTGCCAACTCATCCTCGGTAGGCAACGGCTGATCGACCGCAAATTGCTTCATGTTTTTGGAAAGTGATTCCGAGGACTTCAATATTTCCGATCCATCAATCGAATCCCCCGATTCTTCCGTCAAATTCACACGGAGCGGCGTCACTTCACGCTCTGCAACGGCTGGCGGCTCAAGAATCAGCCAGGTTCCCCATGCGTAGGCGAGCAATAATATATGTGCGACAAAAGACAATATCACACATTTCCAAACTGGCCGTGAATGCCCCCATTTAGTCATTGCCAAGACGAGCAAAGAGACCGCAAGGATCCCTGAACCAATCAGCAAAAACCACTGCAAGTTTCCTGCCGGCAATACGGAGGAGAGCAATTCTGGCCTGCTTGGTAAAAAATCCATCTTACTAAATCCAATATTTTCGATGAGGTCACTCAAGGAACTTGTCTTAATGTTGTCTACTCTTAAAAGTCATCGCCGTGAGTCAACGTCTCACAACCGATCGAACTGAAATATTTAAATCAGAGATTCCGGCTTTCTGGCAAGTAGCAAAAACACTCGCCACACTACCGTACTGGCTTGCTTCATCGCCCCGAATGACGACCCCCAGTTTCTTGTATTGCTGCCGCGCTGAGACCAAATCTTCTTGCAACTGCCCCAACGAAACAAACTTTTTATCGAGCACAATTCGCCCGTCTGCGTGCACGTTGATGACTCGCTTTCTCGGAGCGGTTGTCAACGCAGCAACTCCACTCACCGCGGGCACTTGAATTGAAATATCCCGCTCCAAATCATTCAGTTCACTGAACTTTGTGCCAACCATAAAAAATATGATTAACAAAAAAACAATATCTATCATCGGTGTCAAATTGATAGAAGATTGGTCGTCGGGTTGTGTTTTTAATGGCATCTCGCAATCTCCTTATTTAGGCAGCCTGCCTTGCAGGATCACGCTCAAGAATGGCCTCTGCAGAAATCAAATTAACTACCTTCATTCCCAGTTCATCAATTTCCATTACATGCTTATCCACGCGACTGCAGAAAAAGATGTAGGCAATTAACGCCGGAATTGCCACTGAAAGCCCTGCCGCTGTCGTTAGCAACGCCTGACTGATTCCTGTTGCAATTAGAGCCTTAGGATCCGTCGTGGCGGAACTGACCGTCGCAATCGAATCGAAAGCATGAATCATACCGAGGACGGTGCCAAGCAAACCGAGGAGCGGACAGACGGTCGCAACGCCATTGATCAATCGCAGGTATCTCCTCAGATGGTTCGAAGAACGCTCGCCTTCATCCAACACCGATTGCTCAATCTCGACTGCGGATCTACCCCACTTAAGAACACCGGCTTTGAATACATTTGCCATTGGACTTTTGTCTCGCTCGCAAAGCTGCAAAGCCATTTCACGATCAAGATCACCGTCTCTTAATTGCTCAAGAAAACGTTTGGTAAACGGTCCTGGAATAATCCTTCCTTTTCGGAGTCCAATCAATCGTTCAAAAACGAATACCACCAGAATGAACGAACAGATTCCAATCGGAATCATCAGCGGGCCGCCACTCTTCACGATATCAGTTAACCGACGCGTCCCCGAAATAACCTGACTCGATGAGGCAGAATCGAGGCTCGCATCCGCTCGGCTATTCGAGTCAGCCACCTCGGCAGCGGGTTCTGGCATTTCAAATCCGCTGGCAATTTCCTGGGCCGACAGACCGCCGCAGGAGGCAATCGCAAAAAGCGTTACGACGAGACTAACTCTAAAGAGTAAACCTCGTTGTAAAGATCTTGAACGTAATGTCATCGTTATCTCTCACTCTAGTTAAAACCAACGCATCGCAAGTAACACCTCGGGCTTTCGGAGTTCAACGAACATCCGACTCCGATTTCATTAACGGTCGCTGGTTGTTTTAATTTTCTCGGCTACCTCAGCATTATTTTGATCTGACTTATCTTCCATCAAGGCAAGTCGCTGTTTCGCGTCAATCGAAAATTCTGATTCAGGAAATCCATCAACCAAACGCGTATACAATTTGACCGCGTGTCGCTTATTCCCTAACAATTCCTGACACTTACCCGCTTGCAACAATGCCGCCCCTCGCCAGTATCGATAGGCAAACAAAGAATCGACCTTATGGTAAGCACGCACTGCTTTTGAATATTCTTCTTGATGAAAGTATGTTTCTCCAATACGCCACTGAGCCATCGCTGCAGTCTCTGTAGAACCACAGACTTCCGAGGCAACAATGGCTTCGTAAATGGTACGAGCGTCTGACAAGCGACCATCATCTTCTTGCTGCCGACCAATTAAAAAATCAAATTCGTACGCCATTTTGAATTCAGGAAAAGTCTCTTTTGATTGCTCAGCAAGTTCCCCAGCCTCTACCCATCGGTCGAGGAAGCCCAAACACTGGGCACGACGAAGAAACACCCAGGGCTCTAAACTTGATTGAATCGATTGACGGTTTGAATCCAAAGCATTGAACTGATTGAGTGACGCCTCATATTCCTTCTGTCGATAGAGTGATTCTGCCAACCAATACTGCGTCTTCGCGTAGGCAACGGGTTTGTCCCCAGCTTTTTTTAACTCCGACTCAACCAAGCGTATTGATTCGGTAAAACTCTCCCAATTCCCCTCATTCAGGGTCAATTCTGCGTAAAGCGACATGACCTTTGACAACAATTCATCCTGAATTTGATCTGCCACGACAAGCTTCGAAACCAGTTTTTGAGCAGAATCAAATTCGCGTTTCTTGAAACAGGAAAGTGCCACGCGATAGGCTGAATCTGACCAATACTTGCTATTGGGATGCTCGTTAGTGATTTCTTCGAAAGCGGCTTGCCCCTCGTCTACTCGTTTGAGATCGACAAGAATCCAAGCCAGCAAATAAAGCGCTTCATCGTGTTCGCTCGACGCCTGCTCTGACTGCAAGCAATGTTCAAGTAAAGACTCGGCTTCTTCCAAGTTAGCGATCGTCCCCAATTGCTGCAGAGCATAAGCCTTGCGAAGCCGGGCGAGATCTCCCATGTTCGATTCGCTATGTTCACGGATCACCAAATCGTAAATCTTAGACGCCTCTTCGAACTCAAGATTATCTTCGCAGTATTTGCCCCGCGCTAAAGCCGCTTCGAGGCCAAACTTGCTATCGGGAAACTCGGTTAGCAACCGCTCAAATATCCGATTCGCCTCTTCTGTTTCCTCTGACTTCATCTTGAGCCAAGCCAGACCGGAAAGCCCACGGGCAATCGTCTCTGGCTTCATTCCATCTTCGATCATTAATGCAAACCACCGTTCGGCGAACTCAACTTTTCCGGCTGAATATGACTTTTCAGCCACAAAAGCGAGTGTAGTTTCAAAAATTGCTTCGCCAGAGGATTGTTCCCGAAGCCTGTCCACCTCAACCTTTGCATCCTTCCACTGCCCATTCTCGACGAGGCAAATCGCCAATTCGGCCATCGCTCGATTAGGCTCTGCCCCGGTTTTTTCCACGGCAAGATATTTGCGATAGTGTGGAATTGCTTCAGAGTAATTCCCCAACCCGAAAAACGTCGTCGCACTTGCGATTTGGTACTTAGGAATCAAATCCTGCTGCATTCCATCGAGTGCAATTTTCGAAAGCTCGATATTTGAGAATTCAAATTCTTCCACTCCGAGGTGTGCCAATGCTTTGAGGTAATGCCAATTTGAATCACGAGCCGTGTTGCCCGAATAATCCTGCAAAAGATCCCGAAAGATGTTGATGGCGGTTTGATACTCCTCAGCGGAATAATGAATGCGACCTTCCAGTTCCAATACCTCAGGCATCAGTGGGCTATCTTTGTAGTCCTCGCAAAATGTATCAATCAGTCGAAGCGCCGACGCGGTATCTTTGCCTTTAACGTCAATTTCCAGCGATTGCCGAATTGCATCATCAGCAAGTTGATTCTGCGGATAACGATCCCAGATCTTCTTTAACCACTTTTTAGACTGGTCAGACTGATTGAGGCGATCGGCGGCGATCGCACCATCAAACCAAATGGCGACTTGAACTCGCTCTTGGCATTCACTTTCAAAGACCTCTTTGAGCAGTACTAGAGCCTCAGAGTACTCACTTAACTCATTGTGACTTCTCGCAAGCCAATAGGTTGCCTCTACACGAAATGAATCCGTTCCAGCCATTCGTATGGCCGTACGAAAACTCTGTTTAGCGGAATCAAATTCGCGTCTGCCCAAATAGATGATTCCCAATTGCAAATTACAATCAGCCAAAAGCCCATCACAATTCTGGGTAATCAGAAATTGATAAAACTTAACTGCATCTTCCTCGTGCCCTAACACCTGGAGAGCTTTCGCCAAACCTAGCCTGCAATTGTTCGACATCGTGCTTGTCGGGTAGATTCGCAACGCCGTTTCAAACGCTCGCTTGGCCAGTTGCGGCTCCTCCTTAATCAGGCGAATTTCACCTAAGTAGGCTAGCGCGTATTCGTTGAGATCGTGCTGGGCGTGGTTGAGGATAAAATCTTCGAGCGAACGAATCGCCACATCATAATTTGACAAACGATACGCGGACTCACCCAATCGAAACGTCGCCCGTGACCGATAGACGTTACTCGGATATTCCTGAATGAAATTCTGGTACGCCCGGAATGCACCCTGATAGTCCTGTTGCTTCATTAAAATTTCAGCAATGAAGAACTTGGCTGTGACTGCCTCTTCCGCTGCGGGATACTGGCGTATCAACTGGCCAAAAGCCTCAATCGCTTCGTCCCAACTCTCCTGGGTATAGTGATTCGCAGCGATTGCGTAATCTACTTGAGCGGTTTGTGCGAAACCGACACCCGGTGATGCGACAAGTAATGCGATGCCAATAATCAGTTGCAAATAGATTCGCCAAGACGAATGCAGCTCAATTTTATCGTTCATAGTACGTTAGTCCGCACGAACGCAAGCGTTCGGCTATGGGTTGCGGAAACCAAACATCGCCCCACCCGTGCAACGCTGGGGGAGGCAATCTCTGGCATCTAGTGGATTGGAAACCAATTCAGACCGCGGGCGGCGCGGTCGTCCATCGTCTTCATCGACGCGGCTGAGAGCGGGACTAGACCGGATAATGATCGCTAGCATTAGCCGAACGCATCAGGACTGGTGAAGTCTTCCGATTTGAGAAGCAGGGTAATTTACAAACCGCATCCCTGCGCGCGGTTTTGGGGGACGCCCGAGAAAGGACGCCGCTGCTGGCTAGTCCCAGGCGGGACAACTCTCAAACAAAGAGTGCCCCGGGAGACTGCGAGAATTACTAATCGTAGGTGATTTCAAGTACTTTGAACTTTAGAGTGCCTTTGGGTACCTCGATGTCAGCAAGTTCACCCACTTTCTTCCCCAACAAGCCCCGTCCAATCGGACTTGTGATCAAATATTTGCCGGCGTCGTAGTCTTCATCTCCGTCACCGACGAGCGTTATTTCCTCTTCGTCGTCCAGATCGACGTCCAATACCTTGACGGTCGCACCGAACGCAACCTTATCTTTGGGAATTTGGTTGGGATCAACAATCTGAGCGCGAGACAGCCTGGATTTCAATTCGGAAATCTTACGGTGGAGATGAGACTGATTTTCACGCTGCGCGTGATACTCAGCATTCTCTTTCAGATCTCCCTCAGCGCGGGCTTCCGCAATTTTTTCAGCAATTGCAGGCATCTGCACGTTTTCCATCTCGTCAATTTCAGCCTTACGCTTGTTGTAGGCCTCTTGTGTCATGGGTACGCGTTCCACTTTGATCTCTCCTGCTCACTGCATCCAACTTGATACTGCCAAATAAAAAAAGATTACGACCTGTCTATCTTGGAGACACGTCGTAATTCCCCTTAATTATGCAGCATTCCGACTAATTAAGCAACTAGCCGCGTCAGCCGTGAATCTCGAAATGAAACTTCCCTTGCAATGCTTGCAACCGCCAACGAGCATACTAGACCTTGAACGCAAGGTTTGCTTCCACCGCAGATAACCGGCACGAGTAGACAGCCCGCCATTACAATTCGAATTGGAACGTCTCGTTGAAGAGACGAACAAATCGCTGCCCAATCGTCTTAGAACCAACACGTACTTTAGCGCTACCGGTACTCCCTGGAAGAATTGTGCGCTCTGAATTGGCAAGGGGAACACTAACTCGATATTTTGTACTGACAGGAACTAAACGCCCTTCGCTATCAGATTCGGCGACAATATTACCGCCGTGATTCGAGGATAGCGACGGAGGCAACTCCACCAGTTCGCTAGGCGAGATTCGGTCAGTCGCTGAGTGAAAAATGGTTCCGGGAATTTGATTCAAACATAACTCAACCAGCTGCTCCTGTTGAATAAATTCGATTTCTGATTGATCGACTACCAAAACAGCTTCCATTTTTTCCAAGTCCGGAACAACCTGTCCGACAAAAGTTCCAGACTTAAGATAGGCCCCGATATTTTTCTGATCCAAAGGCGTACCGTTCCAGTTACCGAGGGTCTCCCGATCATCATCCTGTGCCCGCACCCTTTGCGGAGCGATTAGAAAACCAGAAATTGGAGCTCGAATCGACAACCTTTCCCGATCCATCAGCTTCCGCTCATAACTTGCATTAGAAGCCTGAACTGCCACCTCCGCAGACTGCCGGCCTTGGGAAAATGACGCGTCCAACGCTTCCGATTGCCGGATATTTTTTAACCGAACATAGGAGGTGGCGAGGTGAGTTTGCATGCCAGCCAATTGCACGTCGAGCTGTTTACTAGTGAGTTCTATTAGTCTCTGGCCTTCTTGAACATAAACATTTGCCGCGACATCTACCTCACTAAGAACGCCCTCAACGTCGACATAAATATTCCTCGCGTTCTGAGGTTGAACGTAGAACTTGCAATGAACGTAATGCGGCAACGGAAATGCAAGCACACCCAGCAAGAGAACTCCGAAGCCAACCGCAGAAGTAACTACGTTTGCTCGTTTGACCACGCCAAATCTCCCGGGAACAACAAAGAAACGAAAAAGGTTTACCAGCGGCATACCCACTAATCCATAAATTGCCGAAAGGGCAATCATTTGCCCAACCAACTTAAACCCATATGGCTCAAGCAAGCGGTAGACAAACCAGAAAATCGAAAATGTAATCAGCCATCGATACAACGCCGCCGCGATACTGTAAACGACGAAAAACCATTTCTTACGGGCAGGCAAAAATGGATCTGGCCGCGTTTCCATCCCTAAAAACATTGTCCCGCAGGCACGTTGCAAAATAGCGGTCGCCTTAGCGCGGAGATTGGGAATCTCAATTAGATCAGAAAGGACATAATAGCCATCGTATCGAAGTAGAGGATTCGCATTAAACAAAACCGTACTTACTGAGCAAATAAAAATAACATTGAGCGCGAGTTGATTTACCAACCCAGGATGACTGAACCACCAGACAAATACCGCAATCGAAGCCAAAATGAATTCAACATAAATCCCAGCGGCCGCGATCATGGCCCGCTTCCACTTATTGGTAAGCAGCCAGGAATCGCTTACGTTCACGTAAAGACAGGGGGTCAACACCAGGAGCATCAAACCCATTTCATGGCACTCTCCCCCGTACCGTTTACAAGCTAACCCATGACCAAACTCGTGAAAAACTTTCGTAATGGCCAACACCAATGCCAACCAGATCCAGTTACTCGAAGCGAAAAAACTCGCAAATGAGGGTAGTTTATTTTGAAACGTTTCGAACTGGGTAAAAACTAGGACCATGGCTGCCAACCACAGGAGCAACGTCGCAACCAATGCCGGAGCTGAAAAAAACCAACCAAGGTAACCGTTTAGCCAACCCAACAAACGGTCTGGATCAAATCCTCGATAACGAATCGCCAGCACATTAGTTAACGATTGAAATCGTTCTTGCTTCCGATTCTCCCGACCGCGTTTTGAAAGCTCGTACCCTTGGAAAGGTGCATCAGAAATTAGCAGCGAGTTGCGATGAAGCATACTTACGAATTGATAGATCTCCTGAATGGTGATCTTCTGCGGAGTGAAACGCGCGTCAAACTCTGCCTTCACCGTTTCCAAGCTAGTCTGCCCATCAAGCAGCCCGAAGAGCATGTACTCTTCCTCTTCGAAACGATAGTACTTCATCGTTAATGGATCTTTGATGACAACACAGTCTCGTCCCTGAAATTGCTGATGCTGAACGGTGACGTCGGTGCGCGTATGCATTGGCAACGGTCGCCCAGCGATCGTTGTTGCGGCATGAAGACCTTTCCCAGACGTCGGCAACATAAAAGAGAACTCCAGTTTCTATTAATTCAACAGTTTCTTTACGTGCGTATGTTGTGTTTCGAAACCGCTGCTGTTTAACCAATTTTGCCATGCGTGAGCCTGTGGCTCATCGGCTAGTTCAATGGTCAACCAATCTGGACATGAAAATGTGGCGTCCAGATGATTCCCGTGACTATTGGTCGCGACCTCGCAGCCAATCATTCTAAGAGTATTTATGATCTGCTTGGCCTTAGCTTCGTCATGCAGATGCACCGTTCGGGACGCTAACATTCGAAAACGAACGGTCGGTTGCTTGGTCTCAGACGGAGGATTCAATAACACCGTCTCCATCCCTCGGTCTCTACACCAACGCGACCACTGATCTACCAACTGAGAGCTTGATAATTTCATCGATCGCCAATCAACACAACGATAAAGTACATCAATATGGCTACCGTGTTTTTGAGATTTCACCTCACAACCAATCTTTTCAAGGGTTGCGATCGATTGCTCCGCTTCTTCTGCCGTACTCGAATGAAGAGTTTTCCACGCCTCTACTCGATACCCCATTTTCATCATGCTTGATTTAACAGATTTCGCCGGTACCAGCGATTTCGTTGCACTTGGATTGGACTGACTAGCTGCCGGCGTTTGAGCGACCGACTCCTGCCCAATGGCAGTCCCCCCGAAGGAAAATCCAAAGAATGCAATTCCAACTAAAAACCAGACCTTCATGACGTCACCCTTCGGAATCCAACTAACTTAAAATACATCCCCGTTCAGAAAGACTTGATTAAGGAATCCGAGTGAAAACGACAAGGCGACCACACTTGCTAGCACTCACGAAGAGGCCGGTCTTTAGCGCAACTTACCCCGAACAACAGGAACGACATTGTAAAAAAAAGCCAGATTGCTTAACCTCCGGCGTCACAAAATCATTTATCTGCAATGCCATGAATCAAACTCCATTGCCGCTCGTTTCCGTCATCGTTCCTGTCTACAACGAAATCGATAATGTCGATTTGATGTATCACGAGCTGCTTGTAGCCTTGCAATCTCAGCAACGCCCATTTGAAATCGTTCTCGTCGATGATGGAAGCATTGACGGAACGACGGCTAAGCTCGAGCAAGTAGCAGAAAAAGATGAGCGGGTTAAATTGGTAGTCTTTCGTAGAAACTATGGCCAAACGGCAGCCATGCATGCGGGAATCCAAAATGCCACAGGTGAGTACTTGGTAACGATTGATGGCGATCTCCAAAATGATCCCAACGATATTCCGATGATGTTGGACAAATTGGATGATGGTTTCGATCTTGTGCATGGCTGGCGAAAAGATCGCAAAGACAAACTCCTAAGTCGAAAAATTCCTTCGCGGATAGCAAATTGGCTAATTTCCAAGGTAACTGAATTTCCCATCCACGATCTTGGCTGTACGCTGAAAGCGATGCGTTCTGAAATTGCCCAGCAGATCGAATTATATGGTGAGATGCACCGTTTTATTCCTATTCTTGCCCACCAACTCGGGGCAAAAAGTGTCGAAGTCGTCACCAATCATCGGGCACGTCAATTCGGTGAAACCAAATATGGAATCGGGAGAACGTTCCGTGTTGTTCTCGATTTAATTACCGTCAAATATATGTTGAAATACTTTTCAAGCCCGATGAAGCTCTTTGGCAAACTGGGCCTATGGATTGGCGGCGCCGGCATGGTGTCATGCACCACCGCGGTGTTGATGAAGATAGTTTCCGGGGTCGATATGACGGGCAACCCATTTTTGCTAATGGGTATTTTATCCGCAATTTTGAGTGTGCAGTTTTTCAGTCTTGGGCTGATTGGCGAAGTCTGTGCGAGAATCTATTACACACACGAAAAGCGCACGAATTACCAGATTCGCAATCTCGTAAATTTCCAGCCTGCCGATATCATTTCGCTTCCGCGAAAAGTTGCTTAATCGCAATGGGAACCGGTCAGCGGCCCCTACCGAGTGGGCTGGAGAAATTCAGCTAAAAATAGCTAGGCTTCATTCTAAGTTCTGAGCTCTTACCAGTCGGGAACGAATCTCGTCTGGTTTATAGAGGGTAACTTGGCACTGATCGGCGTACCGTCATTCATCCACACGCTAGAGATGAGCTCATTGCCGGCCCAAACCAATCTTTAAAAACAAACGTTCATCGCTGACTGCCATCCGGTAGGGGCCAAACGACGGCATCGCCTAATACCGGAATGAACCCCTCAGTTTTTATAAAAAAGACCGGACGCAGTTGTTTGCCCTACTGCACTAAACAAAAAAGCCTTAAAACGTAGATCCTGAAAAACGCGTTATTTTAAAGACGAAACCATTATGAGTGCTGAAACGGATCTCGATCGCTTCCACCACGCTGATTATTACGATTACGATTTACCCAAAGAGCTAATCGCCCAGAATCCGCTAGACAATCGCGAGGATGCGCGGTTATTGACCGTCAATCGAGGCCAAAGTGAAATTGATCATCGACACATCCGCGACCTCGGCCAACTGATCAATCCCGGCGATTGCCTGGTGCTAAACAACACCAAAGTTGTCCCAGCCAAACTCGTTGGCTTTCGAACGCTTACCAAAGGTCGCTGGCAAGGCTTATTTTTGGAAGCCGATTCCAATGGAAACTGGCGGGTTCTGTGCAAGACTCGCGGCAAGGCGAAACCGGGCGAGATGATTACGTTGCAGGACAGACACGGAACAGAACGGCTTCAACTCGAACTTGTCTCCCGTCTGGAAGATGGTTCCTGGGTTGTTCGCCCTCATACCGACGAAACGACCCAAGACACTCTGGAACTCATTGGCCGTGTGCCTTTGCCGAATTACATTCGGTCCGGCAACATGGTCGATGCCGATTTAAAAAACTATCAGACTGTCTTCGCAAAAGAAGCAGGCGCGGTTGCTGCCCCCACGGCAGGCCTGCATTTGACGAAGCCACTTTTATCGAAACTGATCGATAATGGAGTCAAAATTGCCCAAGTCACACTTCACGTCGGCATTGGGACATTCCGTCCCGTCTCTGTCGACAATCTTGCCGATCATCAAATGCACTTCGAACGTGGTTCTATTGATGAAAAGTCAGTCACCCGGATCCAAGAAACCAAAGCAAATGGTGGGAGAGTAATCGCGGTCGGAACAACCAGTGTCCGAGTGCTTGAAACTGCAGCGAGTGATGGAACGCTGAAACCGTGGGCAGGCGAAACAGAGCTGTTCATCCGTCCACCGTACCAATTTAAATCAGTCGATGGTCTACTCACCAACTTCCACTTGCCTCGCAGCACCCTGCTTGTGATGATCCGGACATTTGGCGGTGACGAATTGATGCAACAGGCTTACCAAGCAGCGATTGAGGAAAAATATCGCTTCTTTAGTTATGGCGACGCGATGTTAATCACCTAGATCTCGTTTAGCTCAGCCGTTTACTTTTGCTCAATACTTAGATCGCACAGGTTAGCGATTACCGCAAAACAACGGAGGCGATCTGGCCGGTCGAAGAAAAGCTCGATTTAAAGATGACATCCGACTTTAGTGGTGTCGTCTCTGACTGAACATTGATTTGAAAATCAGGGTCGAGGTTTTCACAATTAATGGTCGCCGGACAAACCCCGAACTGCTTGGAAAGCACGCCACCGATCAACTCGATGGTCGACGTGCCAGGCCCAACATTTCCAAAATTACCTTTATGAGCGACAACGGGTGTGTCCGCACCAAAAACGCGATTAATCGCGACCGCCTCATCTCGATCTCCCTGAACGCTTCCGGAGGCGTTCGCGTTAATCAGATCAACTGACTGAGGTGATAGCTCCGCGTGCCGCAGGGCAGCCCGGTAGTTATCTCCAATCGCCGTTTCAAACTCATCGCTGCTTGCATTTTGATAAGATCGAGACCAACCGGCAAGCGTTGCTAACGGAGTTGCTCCCCTTGCCTTGGCATGCTCAGCGGACTCCAAAACCAATGCCCCCGCTCCCTCGCCAACGACCATTCCATCGCGGGAGCCATCAAACGGGCGGGAAGCTCTTTCCGGATCAGCTACTTGTTTTGTCAGTTGCCCCGCGCCGCGACAGAGCATTGCCGTCAACGCCATTTGAGATCCCGTACCGCCCGTCAAAACGACATCCACTGCGTTACGGCGTATCAGATCAGCAGCTTCAATTAAAGCCAACAAACCGGATACCTCGCCCTGACAAATAGAGTTGCTGGGACCGCGTGCATCGAGAGCGATCGAAATATGGGAGGCAGCCATATTTGGAAGATACTTTAACATCCACAGCGGTTGAATTTCGCGAACGGCGAATTCGCCCCAGCGATCATGCTGGTAATCTTTGTCGACCGTACACTTTCGAAAGACGTCGGCGACTTCCGCAGGATCAGCGAAAAAGGTCTCCGTCCCAAAAACAGTCCCGACCCTGTCAGAATCAAGTGAATCTCGATTAATTCCCGCATGGTCAATTGCCATTGCCGCTGCAGCGCAACCAAATTGAATCGGCGCGCACATGATTTTGATTGCTTTTCTCGGTTTCACAAACTGTTTAGCGTCAAACCCTCGTACGGGGGCGGCAATTCGAAAGGGAGTATTCGATTCCGCAAACGGATCGCGCACCGATACTCCGCTCGTGCCTGAAATAAGTGAGTCCCAGAACGACTCGATTCCAATTCCAATCGACGAGACAACGCCGACACCGGTGATTACAACTTCTCGATTTGAATTCATTCAGGATAACTTGGACAGCGAAACAAATCGATAATTTAAACAGGCACGGTACCCCAGAACGACCGGCGAGCGAATCGACAACTCTACATAAATTCGATCTGCAGCGATTCAACAAATAAGAAAGTCCTGAAAAAACTGGGAAAAACTACGGCTCAAAGTCATATATTCGATAGGTCTTGTCTCTTTTCACGCCACCACGCTCAAGTGTTCCCCGCGAAAGCTTGTTCGACTCGAGAACCCAGGAAAACTCCGCCTCTTGAATTCCCCACTTCAGTACGTCTGGTACCAAGCGATTCATTAAGACTAACCCAAGTCCCCAACGTTGGTATTCCGGGATCACATTAGTACTAATAAGCCTGATCTTTTTAATCTTTTTGCGACCGAATAAGATCCTCAAAAACCCAAATGGGAACAAACGACCGTCAATCTTTTTGATGATTGGGTTGTAATCCAGCAACCCAAAAACGACTCCAACCGGTCTCCCTTCAACCTCTGCGATCGTTGTCATTTCTGAAACGATCAACTGCTTGAGCCCTCCGGCAGTCGCCTTCAATTCGCCAGCGGACATCGGAGTGAACCCCCACTGCCCCGGAAGCGCGGCGTTATAGATATCTAAAAAGTTATCAACGTCCTCCCGAAATCGTTTTTTATCAATCGGACGAACGTCGACGTTAAATCGCTTTCTCGCCTCTTCCGCGATAAACATCAATTTTGGATCCAGCTCACTGAGCATATCAACATGGCCTAAAAACGCGTACAAATCCTGTGACTTGACGAAACCATATCCCTCCACCAACTCGCCATAGTAGGGCTTGTTATACGTCATCATGAAAGTTGGAGGAGTGTGAAAACCCTCGACTAACATTCCCCACTCGTAATTCTGGGAGGGGTTCGCAGGACCTCTCATTAAGAAAATATCGCGTTCGGCGAACCAGGCTTTCGCAGTGTCAAATAGCAGATTGGCAACGTCCTGATCGTCAATTGACTCAAAAAATCCGAACATCCCCCGCTGCTCTTTGTGGTAATCATTATGGGCTCGGTCGATAATTGCCGCGATTCGCCCGACTATTTCGCCGTCCTTTTTTGCCAGAAATGTCTGTATCTCAGCGTTGTCATAAAATGCATGAGGCTTGTAATTGAGCAGCTGCCGAGTATTGTCAATCAAGGGAGGAATCCAGTTGGGATCGCCCTTGTACAACTTCCATGGAAACCGGATAAATGCCTTTTCCTGAGAACGATTGGTAACGGGCTCAATTGAGATTGAATTGTGGTTCATTACAGCATTTTCAAAACGGGTGTACCGGATAAGTTTCGCTATAATGTATTCCTTTGTCGATCGCTTCGACAGACAGGTTCGTACGATAAATAAGGCAAATTAGAAATCAAACAAATTTTATCGAACGAATCCCCATCACCTTTCGCTTTTATTCCGTTTTTCGATTTAAGACATGAGAATTTTACTTACCGGAGCTACTGGTTTTCTTGGCAACAACATTGCGAGATCCCTTGTTGAACAGGGACATTCCGTCGTTGTGACACTCCGTCACTCGTCAAATCGAAGATCGCTCGACAACATACCTCACGAACCAGTTAATCTTGATTTTGAGTCCCCAGAGGATTTGTCGATTGCATTTGAAAATGTTGATGCAGTAATTCACTCGGCAGCACTGATTCAGATTGGCTGGAGTAAACTAGCACTAAGTCGCAAAGTTAATGTTGAGGCAACTTCTCGGATCGCGGAAGCCGCCCGACGCCGAAACATTCGCATGGTACACATCAGTACCATCGATGCGTTAGGAATGACAACTGAATCACAGCTTGGCACCGAGACACATCTTAATCCCCCCAAACCGGGATGTTCTTATGTCATTAGCAAACGCGAAGCGGAGACTGCTGTAATTTTAGAGGTCGCCAATGGACTCGACGCCGTTATCGTGAACCCGGGATTTATGGTGGGACCGTACGATTGGCGGCCATCATCTGGGGAAATGATGCTCACGCTGAAAAAAAAGTTTGTGCCCCTAGCACCCGCAGGCGGTTGCTGTGTCGCCGATGTGCGTGACGTTGCCGATGGGGTCATCTCTGCAATGAAGCACGGCAATACGGGTGAGCGATACATCCTCGGCGGAGTCAACATGAGCTACCTCGAGTTGTTTCAGCAAATGGCGTCTGTCATGCAATGCCGGTCCCCCAAGGTCAAACTTCCCAACTGGTTAGCTTCCACAGTTGGAAAATCAGGAGACTTGATTGGAAAATTCCAAGGACGTGAACCAGCCATCAACTCTGCGGCTACTCAAATGGGGCAACTATTTCACTACTGCGACAGCGAAAAAGCGAAGCGGGAACTTGGCTACCAGATCGGCAGCGTACAAGACGCGCTCCAAGACGCGTGGGAATGGTTTCAAGCCAACGGCTATGCTTAAAACGCCAATTCCACTGCGCCCAGCAGGCAGCGCAATTCCGACGATTCCTGATCTATGAATTCAGACCGGTCATCGTTCCAGTGCCCGAAGCGAATTGGCTTTCCTCGATTCCCATTTGCTGCATCAGACTGACAAACAGATTCGGGAGTGGATAATTCCGACGCTGGTCAAATGCCAAATGTTGACCATGTTTGAATCCACCACCGGCCAACATCACCGGCATGTTTTTATTACTGTGATTCGAAGCATTCCCCAAATTACTCGTCAGTAGCACCGAGGTGTGGTCCAGCAAATCCCCCGCGCCATCTCCTGTCCGCTGTAGGCCCCGCAGAAAGTCCCCCCAGGACGCTATAATGGCCGATTCAACCATCGCCAGTTGCTCCAGTTTTTCTTCATCCAAACCGTGGTGGCTCAATCCGTGATACCCCTGTTGCACACCCGGAATCGGCACCACTCCCGATGAACCGCCAAGGTGATAAACGATAAATCGAGTTGAATCTGTTTCCAAAGCAAGCCGAACCACATCACTCATTAGGTTTTGCTGGCCAATAAAGTCTCGACTGTTTTGAATGTCGATCGGCCGGTCAGCCTTTACCATCGGTTTCAATTTTTCAGCCCAGGATTCAGAAGCAGCCATTCGCTTTTCCAAATTCCTAACACTTGAAAAAAATTGATCTAGGCGGTCGCGGTCAGACCGTCCAAGTTCTTTTTGCAATCGTTTCGCATCCTCTTCAACCAGATCCATGATGCTTCGCCCTTCACGCACCAGAACCGCCTGTTTTTCCCTCTCCGCTTTAGTCCCATTGGCGAACAACTGATCAAAAACTGCGGAAGGCGATGAGACCGCAGGTACCATTGCTCCGTTTTCTGTATACGAAGGACTGTCGTTACCGGAACTACTCAGCACAAGCGATGGAAACCGTGTCTCTCCACCAAGGAATTTTGCGAGATATTGATCAATTGAAATCGAATTTTTAGCCCGCCCGGAACTCCCCATCGGGTTCGCCGTCAAGATACACGCTTCCGCTCGATGCCCACCGCCAACCCCTGGATGAGAGGTCCCAGAAATAACTGTGAATTGATCACGTAAATCGTCGATCGCTTTCAGATATCGACTCGCTGAATAATTTTCCCCCGCCTCAACGGGATTCAAATTAGCTGCATGGAGACCGAGCCCAAGAGTCATTGCCACAAATCGTTTTGGTGGCAAAGCTTGCTGGTCCGAAGCATACGCCGGTGTCATCGCCCCAAGAAAAGGCAGAGTCATCGCAACGCCAGCGCCTCGCAAAACTGACCGACGATCGAGTTGCTGACGAAAATTAAAATGGACTCGTTTGTGAAGCATTCTCAACCTGCAAATTTAAGAAGCGGTACCACTGTCAGTTTCTCTAAAACAAAACTCCCAGAAGGCCACTTGGCCTCCTGGGTTTCGTCCTAATCCACACGAACTGGCAACCAGCTCAATTATTTATCGCCTTCGAACTGTGGCTCTTTACCTTCATAAGCACGATAGAGATCATAAATTGCCTTTTTAAGTGCTTCGGCAGTCGCAGGATTACTGTCCTGCTTGCACTTCATGGCGGCCACAAGAACTTTGTGAGCTGTCGCAAGCTGTCCAACGTACTCCTTGCTATCTGGCTTGATACGCTGAGTCAAAAAGTACTGAGAAATGATATGCTGGGTATTGGTCGCGTGTGTTTCCTTCGTCGTTACCCACCGCATTGCCTGATTGATCCCTTTACCCGTTGGGGGATCTCCAGCGAGACCATCAGCGAACTCATTGATGCTTTTAATTGCTTTTGCAATCGTCTTCGTGTCTTCCAGCATTTGCTCAAAACGCATTTGATCAGCATAGATTCCGCACGGAACCTCACAGTGTGGGGCTGGAGCCTTGGCGACCTTGGGATTCGAAACAACGGGTTCGCTCGCAACCACAAACCCAGCCACTAAGACCACAGAGGCAACGGCGAACAACGCAAATGTACTTTTCATCTTTTTCCTATCTAAATTCAAATTAGCTTTGTTGATTGAACCCAAACTCAATCCCCAGGTGAACTACCACTAGTCTACCATTCTTATGAGATTAAAGACTGACGGCAAGATTCGTTTTTACAGTGACTAAATTTAAACAAAGTCATTTGATAGTTCCCGACAGATCATTCAAACTTAGTTAAATTACGCACAAAAACTTTCAAACGGGTGCTCAACTAGGCAAGGTCATTAAATATGTTTCCCAACTCAATCAACACAAAGTTACCCGTTTTCATCGGCGTTTCTGTAATTTTGTTTTCCAACTCGCTTTCAAACGCTCAAGAAAACAGAAAGAAACGTCCATCGCCACCGAGTATCCAATGGGTCAATCAACCCAAACCGTCGCAAGTCAATCTGCCACCCAACTCGCGACACCTGCGTTTTCAAAGCAACCTCGTCAAGCAAGAAATTGGTTTCTGCATCTACCTTCCTCCGAACTATTCGGTGAGCCAAAAGCGCTACCCGGTGATTTACACTCTCCACGGTAATGGCGGGAATGAATTCACTTGCCTCGACTCGATTGCATTGCTGCACCAGGGAATCGAGTCGGGTAAATGGCCAGAAATGATCATGGTCTTGCCCAACGGAGGAAAAAGCACTTTTTATAAAAATTCAGCGGATGGAAAATTTCCAATCGAGTCCATCTTCATTGATGAATTAATTCCTTTCATTGATGCCAATTACCGAACCATCGCTAAACGCGAAGGCCGTTGCATTGAGGGATTCTCTATGGGTGGAAGAGGAGCAACGCGACTCGCCATGAAGCATCCTCACCTGTTTTGCAGTCTTTTCTGCCAGGCTGGCAATGTACCGCGACTTCTCGAAACCTTCGATGCAGCAACTCACGCAGAACGCAAGACGATGCTTCTCGGTGAACAACGAGAGAACTGGGAAGCCGAGGACGTTTATGCCATCACACAAAAGAACACGGACACAATTAAAAAGAACGTCAGAATTAAAATTGCTTGTGGCACTGCCGACACGGGACATCTCGAAACCGTTCGCGACTTTCACCAACACCTCATCCAATTGGGGATCGACCACACTTACCTTGAAATCGAACAACTCGGGCACAAACGAACCAAAATGATGTCGGCATTCAAATCAACTTGGTTTGATTACCACGTCGATTCGCTTCAGCAAGCTCGCCAAACCACTCAACGCTAAATCAAAATTCCGCCACCTTTTTGCGACACGAGGCAAAACAAACCTCAACTCACGGTGGGAACACAAGCTCTCAAGGCGGCTGTTGGTAAGCTGTGCTGATTGTTCCTATTACCCAAAATCTCCAAAGCCTGACGGAGGAATGGCATCTGACAGCGCGAACGATCGAATCAAACGTAACGGTTTATTAGTCCGATACAAAAAGTACGCCGCCGATAGTGCAACCGGCAAACTACTCAAGCTCACGAATCCCAAGGGCTATCCTGTGAAACCAATTTCGACTCTTCAATACTTGCGACTGGCCAATTTTTCGAACCCTGGGTGCGATCGTCAAATCTATAAATTGATCAAAAAGAACTCATTCCGTTCCATCATCGAATTTGGTCTTGAAGACGGAAACCGTTGTATCTCAATGCTCAAGGTTGCTCAAAAATATGCCGGCTCGATGGGCATCCGCTACACCGGAGTCGATTCATTCGACGCAAGAAACGAGACTCAGTGCAGTCTCCCTTTAATTCAAATACACCGGAAACTGCAAGAGATCGAAGCTAAGACTCAACTGGTGCCCGGCGATATAGCTTCGTCGATCCCACGAATTGCGAATTCGCACGTTAGAACAGATTTGATTGTGATTTCAGCGGGATTCGATCCAGCAGCACTGGAAAACAGCTGGTTCTATTTCCCGCGCATGCTTCACTCAAGCTCCCTCGTTCTAGTTCAGAAGAGCGAAAACGGCTCGTTTGAGGCAATGAACCGACATCAAATCGAAAAAATTACAGAATCACATGCGGGAACTCGTCGCCGAGCTGCTTAATCAACAAATCGACCTGCCGCGTCAAAAAACAGACTCCATTAACTATATTCACACTTCGGAAGATTAACGCCTCACCCTAAAAATACCAAGAATCCGTGTTTTTCATGGTATTTCATACGTTCTTGTTGCTGTTTAAAACAGACCAGACATCGAGATCGTAGCCGGGGCACCTTCGCGAGACCCCACAAATTTGGTAAATTTTTCGTTCTGATTCTCGAATCCCACATAACAGCAAGGCCGGTTTTGGTACCGCCGGATCAAGGTAAACAGTGAAATATGCAGCCGTAGGGCCAATCGCCGTTCACTTACCCGAACGAATTGAATCCAATGCAGATCTAGTCGCCGACAATCCCAAGTGGGACATGGATCTTATTGCATCTAAAACTGGAATTTACAACCGGCACGTCGCTGGGCCCGAGGAGTGCTCGTCCGATCTTGGCGTCAAAGCAGCTGAGAAATTGTTCAAAGAGTATTCCATTGATCGTTCATCAATCGACTTTCTCTTTTTCTGCACCCAAACACCCGACTACCCTCTGCCGACGACCGCTTGTTTGATCCAAGATCGCCTTGGCTTACCAACAAACTGTGGAGCCCTAGATTTCAACTTGGGTTGCAGTGGCTATGTCTATGGACTTTCGCTCTGCGATGGACTCATTCGCTCTGGTGCCGCAAAACGAATTTTGTTCATTACGGCAGAGACCTATACAAAATTAATTGACAAACAAGACCGAACTCTTCGAACAATTTTCGGAGACGGCGCCGCAGCAACCTTGATCGAATCCAATGACGAACCCTCCTTATGGGCGTTTAAATTTGGTACCGATGGTAAAGGTGCGAACACTCTGTTGGCCACCGAAAACGGTTTCCGAAATTCTGAGGATGCCATCAGTCCCCGCCATCGCCGACGCTGGAAAAGCGACCTCTACATGGACGGGCCAGCACTCATCAATTTCACAGTGGGTCAGATCCCCGGCATGCTTCAGGAAGTGCTAAAAGACGCTAAAATAACCAGCGAAGACGTTGGCTATTATTTGTTCCACCAAGCAACCTACAAAATGCTTAGCCAGCTACAGCAGGTAATGGAAGTCGACGAGGCCAAGGTTCCAATTTTGTTGAGAGATCTCGGCAACACCGTTTCGTCGACCTTGCCGATCCTCATCAATCAAATGCGAAGTCGCGGCGACATGACTCCGGAAATGAAAAACATGCTTGTCGGATTCGGCGTCGGATGGTCATGGGCAGGTTGCGTCTGGCAGGACGTCGCCAGACCTTAATCTTACCCAACCGCTGAGAACTTAGTTTCCGAGTGCGACGCCTTTAATTACGCCGTCAGCGACAAGCGTCTCTCCCACGAATCCCTGGAATTCGGCGGTAAACAGAACGTTCCTGCGGACTTTGCCTTTTCTTAGCATCACAGTCAACCGGTCTCCCGGAACGACTGGCACCCGAAATCGAATGCTCTCCAGTCCGCCTAGCCCAACGTAACCATCGTCAACCATCTTGTTAGTGAGCGCGAAATAAGACGATAACTGAGCCGCACATTCGCAAATCAGTACCCCCGGCATCAGTGGCTTTCCCGGGAAATGACCACGAACCCAAAACGAATCCTCGCTCAAATCAATGTAACCGACGGCGATATCGGGCGAACAGTAAAGAATGCCGTCTAATAGCAGCATCTCAAAACGATGCGGATTGATCTGACGAATACCGTCTGCGTCAACGAGCACCTGATCGTGATCGAACTCTGAAAAATCTAGAAATGATTCTTTTGCCACTTGAATCTAACCTGAATTCGAAAATTCCATAAACATTAAAAATACATTTGGCCACCCGACGGCGTTGTTGTGTCATCGGTCAATTGGCACCCGAAAACTTCCCTTATTTTACCAAACACGGCGATTTTTAAGCTCGAACTGGTAGATCAGTAGTAATTTTCGGTTTCTTCGGGACTCAATCGAGAAACCAATTCAGTGCCTAAACCTCCTCGCTCCCCTAATCATAATTTCCGGTCGTGGACAAATAAATCTCAAACCAGCTTATTCAATCAGATTTTCATGACTAATTTTCAAACTTGCCACTAACCAAAATGCAGAAAAGAAAGCTGAATCAGGCGAACTCTTTGGTAATTCTTGATGACCAACACGAGAAAGAGGGCTGACAGAATCACTTCCGTCAGCCCCAGTACAAAGTCTCTCTAGCAGCGTTCCACAAAATCCCACGGGCTATAACGCGTCTAATCGGCTCAGCGACGGCGTCAAAATCAAACCTGAACGACCGTTGCCGCTTTAATGGTCACGTCTTCGTCAGGGCGATCCGATCCATTGGTTGAAACACCGCCGATCGCTTCGACAACGCTCATCGATTCAGGCGTTGCTTGACCGAATACCGTGTATTGTCCATCAAGAAAATCTTGAGTTCCAAGACAGATGAAAAATTGAGAGCCAGCAGAATTCGGGGCACTGGAGCGTGCCATCGAAAGCGTGCCGGCCAGGTGAGGTGTCTGGTTGAACTCAGCGTCGACGTTATAGCCCGGGCCGCCCGTACCCGAACCTTCAGGGCAGCCACCTTGGATCATGAAACCTGAAATCACACGATGAAAAATCAATCCATCGTAGAATCCGATTTTTGCCAAACCCATGATATTTTTGCAATGCTCGGGTGCTGCCTCGGGGTTCATGTCCAGGACAATCAAACCATGCGACGTGTCTAGATGAACTTGATATTTGTTGTTATCAAAATCAACATCTGCAATCGCGGCTTCAACTTCTGCTTTTCGACTCATTTGAGACTCTCTCCGAGCATGGATTTAAGGAAACTTCTGGAGCGAATTGTCCCACAGCTTTGGCTCGGTGGCAATTGGGACCCCGATGTGATCGCCGTGAGAACCTTTAGGTTTAACCAAAAAAAAAACGCCGCAAAATGCGACGTTTCTCAATCTTGTTGCCCCTATGCTCTCAAGATTGAACTCTGCAATTCTCAAAGAGAAAAGCTAAATTGGTGATAAGAAGCCATCCCATCAGGTCAAATTGACAACCTCTCTTTTCCTTCTTTTTTAACGCTTGAGCGTCCCTTCTTCTACGCAATCCGCAGACGGATAGTTCGCGCCCTCTCTCAAGTCGCAGCAAGCCCGTTTATTTTGTCACCATCTCAGCTTGATAAGGGTTCTTTATCCAAGTCATTTTGTCATTGGATTTGGCCTTTTGCTTCTTTTCCGCTTTAGCGGGTGCAGTCTCAGGTTTGAAAAAGGGATTCGAAATGCTCAGCGGTTCCGGTTTCATTCCCATTTCGACGGGCATGATACCTGCCGGTGCTGCATACGGACTCACTCCATAAGGCCGCTTCACAACATGGCTGTAGTAGACAGGCGGGAAGCGAGCGAAGAACGGCGCCTGATCCCTGCGAAATTCTCGACTGATGGAATTGTCAGGGTATCGACCATATCCAAAATAGCCGTACCGATAGATATCGTTAACGCAAGTTGCATTGTTAATTCCGACACCGAACTGGTATCCTTGGCCCATGGTTTGGCCATTCGCGTTTGATTCTGAGAGCATAAAGATAGCGGTCAAAACTATCCCCAACGTAAGTAATCGTTTCATTGGTAATCCTTTCCTCGATACCTTCATGATTTGGTATATTTTTTGAACGGGGCAAACTAGACGCAAGATTGTGCATGCCGATCGCCTGATTACTCCACACTAAATGCAGTTCATTCGGTTACAACCCTTAAAGTCAAATGTGTTGGCAATATTTTTCAAACAATAAACCGACATGAATCCTAGCCAACTGACAAAATTGCTGAAACAGGAAGCGGCTCGCGTCGGATTCAACATCACTGGTGCTTGTCCAGCCGTGACCCCCGCCGGATTTCATCAGTTCGTCGACTGGTTAGAACAGGGTTTCGCCGGTGAAATGACTTATTTGGAGGATCGAAAAGAGGCTTACCAACACCCCTCCCATGTGCTGCCTGATGCGACGAGCATTCTCATGCTTGGCCTTAACTACCAAACGGCTTCCCCGACTCATTCACCGCCTGGAACGGGAAGAATTGCAAGATACGCATGGAGCAACGTTGACTACCACGACCTTGTCCATAAGAAGTTGAAACAACTGAAGAAGTTTGTAAAAGAACTCGATCCATCAATTGGTGTACGAGGCGTTGTCGACACCGCTCCCTTGCTGGAACGCGAATTTGCCGAACTAGCGGGGATCGGTTGGCGCGCAAAGAACACTTTGCTGATTAACAAAACGGCGGGCAGCTGGTTTTTTCTAGCAGCACTCCTGCTGGATGTCCCCCTTCAGTACGACGAACCGATGAATACGAGTCATTGCGGAACCTGCACCGCCTGCATCGATGCCTGCCCAACCGACGCGTTTGTGGCACCTCACGTTCTCGATGCAACGAAGTGCATCAGCTACTTGACCATTGAACATCGAACCGCGCTTCCGAACTCCCTGCGATCCCAAATGCAAGATTGGATTTTGGGGTGTGACATTTGCCAAGAGGTTTGCCCCTGGAATCGCAAGGCACCGCTAAGCCACGAAGCCGACTTCGAGCCGATCGAAGGCCACAATCCAATCGAATTGCGTTCCCTCTTTAAAATTACTGATGAGCAATTTCGCGAGCGATTCAGAAAGACACCGCTGTGGCGTCCTAAAAGAAGAGGGATTTTACGCAACGCAGCCATTGCCCTGGGCAACAAACCTCACCACGAAAACCTCGCCGCACTCGCACTAGGCATTTCAGATTGCGAACCATTGGTACGCGGCGCATCCGCCTGGGCGTTGGGGGCCCATCGTTACGACGAAGCCAAAGAGATACTCATAAAATCGCAGGAACAAGAACCGCTGATCGAAATCCAACAAGAAATTGCCGAGGCAATTTCGCGTCTCAGTCTTGACCAACAGTAGCTAGGACAACAACGTTACCGCCCCTTGGTTTGCCAATTCAATTTTATCGCTGGACAAGAAAACATCGCGATCCCTACTCTTGCCCGCAACTGCCGAATTACTTCCAGATAAAATTAAACCTGTTTTTGCTCACTTATTAAATTGTAATTATGTTGATCGTGATGAGCTTTCCGTATTTCTTCGATGTCTTCGATTCGTTCAAAAAATGCATCTAAAACGATTGGATCGAAACGACTTCCCCGCTCCGATAACATAATTTCAAGACATCGTTGAATTGGAAACTTTGGTTTGTACGGACGTTCGCTACAGAGAGCGTCGTAAACATCCGCAACACAACAAATCCTGCCCTCAATTGGAATGTCATCCCCCTTGAGCCCCTCGGGGTAACCAGTTCCATCCCATTTTTCATGGTGAGTTCGAGCAATTGTCGCTGCCAACTCAAGCATCGGCGAATCAACACCTTCCATGATGAATCCACCCATCGAGGTGTGCCTACGTACCCGCTCGATCTCAGCGTTTGCTAATGGTTCCATAATCTCCATGCCGAGGCCGCAGTGAGTTTTCATTACTTCGAACTCTTCGTTATCCAAACGGCCGGGATTCAGAAGCACTGAATCAGGGATACCAATCTTACCCACATCGTGCAGCTGAGCAGCCAAGTCAATTTCGCGACAGTACTCAGAACCAAATCCTAACTGCTGGGCAATAACTGCACTGTACTTGCCGACGCGAATAACATGTTCGCCCGTTTCATTATCGCGATACTCCGCCGCTCGGGCGAGGCAATGAATGATCTGCTCTCGAGACTTTTCAATCTGCCGTGTCCTCTCGCGAACCTGCCTCTCAAGCTCAACCGCGTAGTTCGTGAGGTGGTCATGGTGGCGTTTAACCATCAACGCATTTTGAACACGTAAAATTAGATCACTGGGATCAACTGGCTTGCTTAAAAAATCTGTTGCCCCAAGTTGCAAGGCATCTCGCTTGATCTGATTCTCAGAATTAGCACTTAAAATAATGAACGGAACGTGTTGGATATACTGCGTTTTCTGCCGGACTTTCAAGAGATCCAAGCCTGTAATGTAAGGCATCATTATGTCTAGCAAAACTACATCCGGTTGCTCTCGATCAATTGCCTCCAAAGCTTCCCGCGGATCAGTCAGCGTGACAAAATTTTCATACCCATCAGATGAGAGAAATCGTCGCACGACACGAATCACTAACTCTTCGTCATCGACGATCATGATCTTTGATTTGCGCAGCGCTGCTTCGTTCGGCTTCAAACTCTTGGGATCGAGAGAGGTTCGCAATGGCAACGCAGACTCCGGACCAGACTGAACCGGTTGAGATTCTGAGGTAACTAAAGGCATTGATAGAGCCGCAGACTCGGCCGAGCATTCGGAAAATTGGTCCATGTCAATACGTTTCAAAAAGCGAGGATTCTAAAAGTTAACTAACAGTTCAACTGCGGGCTGGCCGACAATTGACGGTCGGACCAAAAAATATCTAGTTTTGACGCTCCGGAAGTTTTACCCACCGGTGAAAAAATGCAATTTGTATTCGTAAATATATTGAAACCAAGCAACATTACGTTTCAAGAAATCCTGTCATATTAATCGCAACGAGTCATTGATTTTTATTAAAGTGCTAACCGATCGTTGCCTGCTGTAAGTTTTCCGCTGAGAGTTGAACCTAATCCATCAGATTCAACGATCGAATTAAATCACTTCTCCCGTCGATTCAGCCACCGCATTGATTGGCCGCATCACGTGACCAGATTTCCAATTGCGACATTCGTCAATCACCTCATTGGCAAGCTTCAACACGCGTTCAATATCTTCGTCCTCCGACTCAATTGCCACACTCAGTCGATTGGTTACTTCGCCAACTCCGCCACCATTGAACGTCTCGTCTTTAAGTAAACCAACCGTTCGTTTAATACCCTCGACATCTTGCAACTCAATTGCCTCGAAGAGCTCTACAATATGTGACTCCATGGAGTCCGTGATTGGAGGTATGGCCTCGGTCGACTCCTGGGGAGTAATTGAATGCCCTTCCTGAAGGTACGTCAGCAACTCTTTGACAACATCAACGTCAAATTGCGCTGGAGTGTTTTTTACAATTTCTTGCAGGGCGTCAAAATCAGAAATTGGCGCTCGGTAGACGCGGTCATCAGTCATGGAATCGAAAGCGTCACACACGTTAATAATTCTACCCGCTAACGGAATGGTCCCGTTAGTGTCGCCATCTGGCTCACCGCGATTATGAAAACAATGATGATGGGACTCGATAATCGCCGCGATCTTATCGGAACCAAATGCACTTCGAACAATTTCCACGCCAATCTGATCGTGCTTCTCCATGATCTTCCATTCGTTAGCCGTAAGCGGACCTGGCTTGTTCAGAATAGAATCGGGGACACCAATTTTTCCAATGTCGTGCAATAACGCCGCAATCTCCAGGCGGTAAAGATCGCGTTTCCCTAGCATTCGTTCGCCAACACCGACACATAAGTCAGCGACTCGAATCGAATGCTGAGCAGTTGTCGAACAGCGAAACGAAAGGGCGGACAGCAATCCAGTCACGGCAGAGTAGGGAATTTCTTTGGTGAACTCTTCCCGAGTCAAACCAGCCTGCGAATCTTCCTGCAAGAACTCAACAGGTCGTTGATCGAATCTCACGATTTGATTTCGCCCGCTCTTCTTGGCGTCGTATAAACTTTCATCCGCTTGATCGAGCATGTGCTGAGGATCCATCGCACCAAAATCTCGGGCCGAAACACCAATGCTTGCTGTGAACCGTACACCCTCGACCATCGCTTCTTGCAATCCCAAACGAATCTGTTCCGCGATTGCCATGCATTTTTCAAATTTCACGCCGGTTAACAACACAACAAATTCTTCACCTCCGTACCGACAAACCAGACCATCCGCAGAAACAACTCTACGCAAAAGTTCACCCATGGTCCTCAAAACCTCATCACCGATGGAATGGCCGTGGTTATCGTTGATGTGTTTAAAATGATCGACATCGATCATCATGACCGAAATGTCTCCCGTTTCATTGTCATTCCAGTCCTTTTCAAACCGGTTAAAAAACGCTCTCCGGTTAAGGCATTTAGTCAAGGGATCAAAGGAGGCAAGGAAATTGAGCTTTTCATTTTGCCGTTCTACTTCGTCTCGAGAGCTCCTCAACGAAAGAATCACGCGGGCGAGTTCTGCATTTTTATTCTCAATTGCAGTCACGTCGTCAAAACTCACCAACGCACCTCGAACCGAATTGCCCTTACCTTTGATTGGCGTCGCATTGACAACAAATTTTCGAATCGGAGAGCCTAATATCTTTAATTGGATAATTTCCCCACAAACTCGTTCTTTTGTCTTTTGGCAAATCACCCACGGGAAATTCGCACCTAGCGATTCATTTTCGGGCGCCCAATTAAGATCATCCAATTTTGTTCCCAAGATCTTGTCATCTTTGACATTAATTATTCTTGCGAACGCTTCATTAAGGTGGGCGATTTCTCCGCCCGGAGCAATCAACACCAGGCCTTCTGCAAGTGTGTCCAACGCCGACTTAACTCGGTCGGGCACCACGTTTGAGGGATTTAGATAGTTGAATGTTTTTCCTAGCACCGCCCAAGCCATCAGGGTGATGGTGCTGAACAGAAAGAGCACTATTCCGAACGGATAAATCGGAAACCCAAAGGCTCGTTTTACGTCCATTTTCCGAAACACAACTTCCAGATCGGCCCATTTTTTTCTGTTCAAAAAGACGGGAGCCGAAAACACTTGTAAATCTTCAAGGTCTGCACGCGAGGCATAGGTCTCGTGAAGTTTGTCGGTCGAGGCTAGATAGCCGCCATCCGTTCCTCGTTTTAACCCGATGGATACCAGATCCTTCTCCACTGCAACCGACCGTCGAAATAGAACCGATAGATCTCCCACCTGCTTCGACTCAGCCAACGTCGTTACATCAACAATCAGTAGCTTTACTAAACTGGTTCGCGATTTGATAATTTGGTTCTGGGGATTCGGAATCAATTCCAGCGTAATTGCCAGTAATACAAGCGCAGACACACCTAAGCCCAAGGTGAGAGCTAATCGAGCTGACGATTTGATTTTGAACATGGATTTGCCGGTTCGCAAAACGCAAGGAAACATTCACTGCCGTAGAAGGCCAATAAAATCTACCCGCCAATTGGGAATTGTGACGGAACCGAAAGGGTTTAATTATCGAATGAACTATTTTTGCAGCCAAAAAGGGTGACTGGCTAAACGAGGTCGGGATTACCGATTAATCACACGAATAGAAACACAACGAATATTCGGCCAATGAAAACCGCGCCGTCGCTGTTCTCATTGGCAAGCGACAACCGTTTTCTCAGTTGAAAAAGCCATCGACTTCATCTTGCTTCTTCTCGCCATTTTTAGAGCTGTAACTCTCGAGGACCGGGAGTGGGTCGATCATCTGCCAAGATGGCAATTGGGCAAGCGCGAGCGCCATCAAGGCACTTCCCCGTAATGTCCAAAACACGTAGCCCAGAGTACCAAGAGTGGTCAGGGCACCAACCGTCATTTTTATGTCCTCAAGGCTGGTCTCGTACCGATCCGACTCTTTCAACTGATCGACGAGGTACTCCGTATTAATCGAGATCCCTACGATACTATTCAATTCTAGATTTCGAATTTCAGATTCCTCTACCACCATTTCCGAAACTGGATTTTGAACCAGCATTCGCAGAACGTCAGCAGCGCGGTTCCGGTTCGAAATTAGGCTAACGTATTCTTCAATCGGCTCGGGAACGAATTTAGCAAAGTCCTCGCGATGGATCGCATCCTCTTCTTGCTGAAGTGACCGCCGCTCTTTTCTCGCCGCAATTGCATTGGCCGCACCAAAATATTCCTCATTATTTTCATCCGTTTCGTCGGACTGACGATCGATGGTTGTCAGTGGATTTACCGTCCCTGTTCCTGCAGCAGCATCCACTTGAATACTTACCGTGGTGGCAACACCATCCGCGGCTCCGTCACTTGGAACGTAAGTAAACGTATCAACGCCAAAAAACCCAACATTGGGGACGTAGACAAACGAACCATTTGGATTCAATAAAACTGTTCCGTTGGCAGGTGGTTCAACCAAAAGTGCGACAATTGAATTGCCTTCCACATCACGATCATTAGCAAGTACACTCTGAAATGAACTTAAGACACGACCCGTTGACACAGAATATTCATCGACGCTACCAACGGGGGCATCATTCACTGGATTAACTTGAATTTCAACTCTTGCAATAGAACTTGATAAACTTCCATCATCCAACTGGTAGGTAAAAGCGTCCGCCAAGGTTTCCGAACCGTCATGAGTGTAGATAAAGCTCCCGTCCGAATTAACCTCTACCGTGCCGTTAATAGGCGGGTCCACCAAACGAACGCCAACCTCTGCATTGTCTGGGTCTGAGTCATTTCCAAGCAGCACTTCATCATTCGCTGATAAAACTGCTCCCTCGTTAATCGAGAAAAAATCGTCCTGGGCCACAGGTGCGTCGTTTACTGGCGTGACCGAGATAACAAAAACACCGCCAGTTGCCCCCCCTACCCCATCGTCAACGAAAAATTCGAAACTGTCCGAAAGTGACTCTGAACCGTCGTGAACATAACTGACTCGCCCAAGGTTGAGATCTTCTTGGGTAAACTGATTTGTAATGACGCCTGCGACTTCGAGAGTTCCATTCACTGGATCATTCACTACAGAATAGACCAGACGATCATCCGACTGCTCTTCATCGATGGATCTTAGAAGCGATGCGTCTATTACCCCTACGCTACCTTCAGAAACCGTCAAAACAGAATTTTCAATCAACACCTGTTCATCATTTACGTCATTGATTTCGATAACAACTTCCGCAGAATCAATTAACCCTTCCCCGTCCACTACATCAATCAACAAATTGACCATCGATGTAGTTTCGTAATTCAGCAACGTATCATTCGCAACGCTCAACTCACCCGTCAGTTGGTTTACCTCCAACACTCCAATTCCGGTACCACCCGTTACGTGGTAGCTCAATACATCACCGGCATCGCGATCAATCGCAGATACCACGCCGACAATAGTCCCATTAACAGAATTTTCGTCAATTGAAAAAGTCTGATTGGTAAATTCAGGTGCTTCGTTGATGTCGGTCAAAGAGACCAAAATAGTTTGCTCCACAGATAATCCGTGAGTATCGGTACTGCGAACAGCAAATTCGTACTGGGATTTGGTTTCAAAATCGAGCACTGCGTTCTGGATTACCAATTCATCGCTATTACTCCCTCCAATTGAAAAATACGCAGCATCACCGCCTGGCACAACAGAATAGACAAATTGATCTCCGAGGTCCTGATCGATACTCGACAACACGCCTAGACTGAGTCCGGATGTAGTATCAGTGTTTTCCGCGATGGACAGAGCGGCAGGAATAATTTCTGTTGGAGCATCGTTTAGGTTTTGCACGGATATCGAGAACGATTTATCAAAAAATGAACCCGCTTGATCGGACACTCTCAACACAACCTCGTAGCTCGACTGTCGTTCATAGTCAAGAATTCCGTCTTCCAATATCAATTGGTCTCCCAGAACGCCGCCAATTCGAAACAACCCTTGATCTAAACCACCGATAACGGCGTAGAGCGGAACATCGTTGATATCAGGATCATTGTCAGATAATTGACCTACAATAAACGGCGCCCCCGTATTGGCTGGGTCTGTCTCGGTGTTCTCATCGACTAGCGAATTGCTGAGAACCAAATTCGTTGGAGCGTCATTGACGGGGATTACCTGTATCTCTTGATTAATGATGTTGGAAGATAGTTCGCCATCCTCAATCCGAAAGCTGATCACTCGGTCCGTTGGATTGGGTGATTCACTCGTATTTTGGTAGGTCACACTTCGCAGTGCCAATTGATAATTTTCAATTGAATCAGTTCCCGTTAGCTGAAGAGTTCCGGTACTAGAATCCCAAACTCCGAAAATCGATGACTGCTCGGAGTTAGAATAGCCAAGCCGATCCTCCCCAGCTTGAAAATTAGAGGTAATGGAGATCGTCGCAGAATTAATCAGAACATCATCGACATCTGAAAGGACAATCGAATCCGAAATAGCAACCAACCCATCATTTTCATGATAGACCAATGGTCCAGCACTATTACCTTCCATCACGGGAGCGTCATTTACCGGAACGACTCCAAGTTGCATGCACTTAATTTCAGGATCCACATTGGCTTCATCAATTGCCCAAGAGAAGACGTTTGCCGTCAGAATATCATTGGGAGTTGCAACGGTTCCTCCCCCGGTAAGATCCGAATAAAAAATCCCCGTATCACCGGTAAACAATATCTGCCCTTCGCCGTGTGATCTCAATACAATCGTCGGATTACCGGACTCTTGATCAACCGCCAAGACTTGATCGCCCGGCAATAAACTAGCGGGATCAAAAGAAGCCGTTACGGCGTACGCAGGAAAAGTGTCAAACACCTGCCCAACAGATCCAAACGTGCCGTTCATGATTGGATTGTTTGCATCGCTCACAACCCACGTCGTTCCCGCATCTAGCGTCGATAAACCAAAATATTCGTTAAGGTC
>JAAEMV010000065.1 GCA_024225195.1 Planctomycetaceae bacterium
CAAGGAATCGCTCGCGCGGTCGGTATAACCCGTTGGAGTCATCCAGTTATTTCTTGGATTGGAGTGGGATCCGAACAAATCCAGCCCAGTTTTTCTAAACGTTTGCGGCCGAGTGTGGCCGAGTGTGGCCGTTTTAAGATGGAGGTGAACCAGCAGTGGACAACTGGATATCTCGACAATTGTGGCAAGTTTCACATTAATTCAGGTGGCCCCAGACAAGTCAAAATAAAACGAAAGAAATCAGCGGCGGGTTGTTGGATTTGTAAATTTTATTCCAATTGGATTCCTCGCTGGGGACGACCAGATTCCAAACTGACATTATGAAGAAATAAAGTGAATGAACCAACCAAATGCAAACCTGTCGGACAATGATTCAGAGGCGCTTCGGTCTGAATATTTGCATCGGCTGACAGTGGAAGCGGAAGCGCTTGACGAGATGAACCATGTCAACAACCTGGTATTCTTGCAGTGGTGCTTAAAGTCCGCCGGCGCACATTCAAAGAGTGTTGGGTGGTCATCTGATCGGTATCGCGAGTTGGGCTTTGGCTTCATCGTGCGTTCTCACAAAATCAAATACAAAATACCAGCGCTGCTTGGAGACGAGGTGGTGGTGAAGACTTGGGTCGCCGGCATGGAGCGTTTTTCATCAAAGCGTCGTTACCATGTGATTCGTCAGCGGGATGGCCGGCGACTTGCTGAGGCAGAAACCAATTGGGTTTTTGTCAATTTAGATTCCGGCGAGCTAGCGGAGATTCCGGAACTGGTGGCTACTGCTTTTGGGATTCAGCGTTAGGATAACTGCGGTTAGACTAAGCGGATTACTTTCACCATCGATTGAATTGCTTATTATAACATTCAGCGATCAGTGATTCTAAGAAGTCTTTTCCGAATTTTAGGACGTTTTATGCTTTCTGATGAAACCCAAAATCAATCGTCAGATGAACAGCATAACGCCCGTAAAATGAGTCTTATGAAGGGGCGTCCCCCCGCAGAAGTGGCGGGTTATCAATTCATCGGGTTTGTCGGCAGCGGCGCTTACGGAGAAGTTTGGTCTGCAATCAATGAAAAGACCGGCCGAAGCGTCGCGATTAAATTTTATACAAAAGGGTCAAAGTCTGGCGTTAAGATGTTGGCTCAAGAGGTAGAGAAGCTCGCTGTATTATCCAACGACAGCTATGTCATTGGATTGTTAGATGTCGGTTGGGAGGCTGATCCCCCCTACTACATTATGGACTTTATTGAGAGTGGTTCGCTGGAAGATCGACTGAAAGGGGGTGGAACGCTTTCGGTAAATGAATCGGTTCAGTTGTTTCAAGAGATCGCAATTGGGATGGCATCGCTTCATGATAAAGGGATTCTGCATTGCGATTTGAAACCAGGCAATGTGCTTCTTGATCAGAACGGGAAACCTCGCGTTTGTGATTTTGGCCAATCCCGGTTAAGCAGTGAGCAGAATTCCTCGCTTGGTACGCTTTTTTATATGGCACCCGAGCAAGCGGATACTGCGGCAATCCCTGATGCCAATTGGGATGTCTATGGGTTGGGGGCGTTGCTGTACAGCATGCTTGTTGGACATCCGCCTCGCTATTCGGAGTCTTCCATTCGCACCATTGAATCCGGCAAAAATGTCCCAGATCGGTTGAGGGCTTACCAGGAACTGTTTCATGGTGAGTCGGTACCTTCGGAACATCGAAAAATTGCCGGGGTCGATCGTCAGTTGTGTGAGTTAATCGATAAATGCATTGCGGCTGATCCAAAGCATCGATTCAACAATATTCAAAGTGTTCTTTTGGCATTGCGACAGCGCGAGATGATCAAGGCTCGCCGTCCGGTCATTATTCTTGGTTTGATTGCCCCGTTCATCTTGATGTCCTTCATGGCAGTCTTTGGATTTATAGCGTCTAAAAAGTTCAATGCGGATGCCAAGGAAGCGGTGCTAAACAAGGCGGCACTGGAGAACAAGTTTGCCGGAGATTTTGCGGCTCGTGGCGCTGCGTCTAATTTAAGTGAGTATTTTAGAGCGGTTCGACAACTCTCGGATGATGAGGAATTTCGGGATGATTTTTTAAACTTAATTAACAACTCCGAGATGAGGGACCTACGAAGCAGAATTGCCTATCCGGAATTGAATGACGACTCGGCGGGAGAAGGGACGGACGACCTGGGCTCGGTAAGAGAGCGGTTGGCGAACAATGAGTATGTCCGCAAGATTGAGACTATCCTACGATCTAGGCTGACGGACCGCGACAATCAGTATCCATCCAATGTCGACAGTTGGTTCGTCTGTGATCGATGGGGGAATCAGGTTGCGTCCGTTTTTGCAGGACGGAAAGTAAATACGACTCGCGGGAAAAATTTCAGCTATCGAAGCTACTTTACAGGCAACTATAAGGATCTCGATAAATCAGCACCATCGCTCTCAAAGGGGGAAGGCACCGACGCAGCCTCCTCTCTAAATGATCGAAAGATAATTTTGCGTGACCACCTCTCGTCGGGATTCTTAAGTACACAAACCGATGGTCTCAAAGTCGCTTTTTCAGTTCCTATTCAGGTTGATGGGAGGGTTGCCGGGATCGTCGCCTTGACCATTAATTTGGGAGATATCGCTGAATTTGATCTGAAGGAAACCAGCAGCGACGGTGCAGATAGCGGGAAAGATAAAGTCGATCATTTTATGATGCTGGTTGATACTCGTGGTTCGATCGCGACGGAAGAAGGAACGCAAGTAGCATTAATTTTAGAACATCCAGCGATGGAACAGGTTTTAAAAGATTCTGATGGGCAGGATTTGGACATCGGTTTTGCGAAGGTGTCACTTGCTCCCGAGGATCCGTCGGATGGTAGCAAGTTGGCTTATGCTAATGCTGAAGCTGATACTAATGCTGATTCTGAATCAAAGGTTTCTTTTGCGGGAAGGAAGGAATTCGATTTCCCCGCGATCATTGAAAGGATTTCCCTCGGTGACCTCGTGGTAGGAACGCGTAAGAGTGAACTGCCCGATACGGTTAAGGGGATCGAAGTCTGGGCGGTTTTGAACCGCGAAAACGAATTGGAAGCCGTCGATGAGCTTGCTGCAAATTTGGTGCGCTTGGGAGCGATGGCTGGTTTGGGTGGCTTTATTTTCGTTATTGGTATGCTGCTGTTCGTAAGACGGCTGTTGGCAGAGTCGCGAAAAAAACTGATTTGGTCCTTCGAATCTGATCGGACTGAATATAACGCTACTGTTGCCTACCGTCCCAATATAGACGATTGACTGAAGCCGGTTCGGCAAAGGCGATCGGGGTCGTCAACAACGGTCTGGTAAGGCCGTTTGTGCGGGAGAATTGAGGGGCTGGTTGAAGAAGGTGTTTATCGCTTAGATTGGTGGTCGAACGGCGGTCACGAAAGCGAAATATACCGCACCATTTAAGGTCATTGATGGCTTTAGATTTGTTTTTTTAAAAGCAGGCATATGAATCAACCACAAATTGCACGGGTATTTAATTCGCCCGTCATTGATCAAGTTGGGGTCGTGGAGCGGGCTAAACGATTTACAACGCGCAGCATCAAAAGTGAGGCGAAGATGCAGGGGCTTGAAATGGTTCTAAGCATGATTGATCTCACGACGCTTGAGGGAATGGATACTGAAGGGAAAGTTAAACAGCTGTGTTATAAGGCTCAGCATTTACATGACTCAATCGATGGCTTGCCGACGGTTGCCGCAATTTGTGTTTATCCGAATTTTGTTGGGTTGGCTAAGCGTTGTCTTGCTGGGTCTGGTATTAATGTGGCCTCTGTTGCGACCGCATTTCCAAGTGGAAATTCCTCTTTGGAAATTAAATTGGCGGATGTGTCGATGGCGGTGTCGGAGGGTGCTGACGAAATTGATATGGTGATCTCGCGTGGGCGTTTCCATCGTGGTGAATACAATTTTGTTTTCGACGAAATTGCTGCAGTGAAAGCCGCTTGTGGGGAAGCGAGATTAAAAACAATTCTTGAAACCGGTGAGTTGGGGTCTCTCGATAAAGTTCGTCTTGCGAGTGACATTGCAATTGCCGCAGGTGCTGATTTTATTAAAACTTCGACTGGAAAAATTCAACCGGCGGCGACCATGCCGGTAACCTTGGTAATGCTTGAGGCAATTCGGGACCATTTTCAAAAGACCGGATTGATGGTCGGGATGAAGCCTGCCGGGGGAATATCAAAGTCCAAGCTCGCGCTTCATTACTTAATCATGGTAAAGGAAACCCTTGGCGATGCTTGGCTCGATCCCAAGTGGTTTCGGTTTGGTGCAAGTTCATTAGCCAACGATGTTTTAATGCAAATCGCAAAACAGCGGACGGGTGCCTACCAGGCAGCCAACTATTTTGCGATTGATTGATAAAAGAGAAACTTATCTCAATTTTTGAAATCAGATCATTTGCTGGTTTTTCAATCAGCGATTAATTTCGAAACAGAAAATATTATGACACATCAGAACAGCAATTGGGATTTATCACCAGCTCCTGAGAGTACTGGGCATATTTCTCTAAAAGAACACTATGGCGTTTTTATTGATGGCGAGTTTCGAACGCCCGACCACGGCAATCGATTTCAATCGATCAACCCTGCGACGGGAGAGGTGTTGGCGGAAATTACGGAATCTTCTTCGCAGGACGTCGACCGGGCGGTCGCGGCTGCACGTGCTGCTTACGAAGGTGAGTGGTCCAAAATGGGAGGTCGAGAACGCGGCAAATATCTGTATCGTCTGGCGAGAATGTTACAGGAGAAGTCTCGCGAATTTGCCGTAATCGAGTCACTTGATGGCGGTAAGCCAATTCGGGAATCCCGGGATGTTGATGTCCCGTTAGCCGCCGCTCATTTGTTTTATTATGCCGGCTGGGCGGACAAGCTGAGTTATGCGTTTCCTAATCGGAACCCCCAACCGATCGGGGTCGCGGGGCAAATTATCCCCTGGAATTTCCCGTTGTTGATGGCGGCTTGGAAAATAGCTCCTGCGTTGGCGACCGGAAATACAGTTGTCCTCAAACCCGCAGAAACCACTTCCTTGACTGCATTGAAATTGGCGGAGTTGATTCAGGAGGCCGGTTTTCCTCCCGGCGTTGTCAATGTTGTGACTGGACACGGCGATGTTGGAGCAGCAATTGTTAAACATGATGATGTGGATAAAGTTGCGTTTACGGGCTCTACGGAGGTTGGCAAACTCATTCAGAAGTCGATCGCGGGAACTAACAAACGGTGCACGCTCGAATTAGGTGGGAAGGCAGCGAATATTGTTTTTGATGACGCTGCCATCGATCAAGCCGTCGAGGGAATTGTTAATGGTATCTACTTCAATCAGGGGCATGTCTGTTGTGCTGGAAGTCGATTGTTTGTTCAAGAGTCGATTCATGACCAACTGATCGAAAAGCTTAAGCATCGCATGGGCACGTTGATCGTAGGGGATCCCATGGACAAGAATACGGACGTCGGTGCAATTAATTCTCGGGAACAATTGGCGACAATCGAACAATACATTGAGGTTGGTAAGCAGGAAGGTGCGGAGTTTTACCAAGCGGAATGTCAATTACCCGAGGCTGGTTTCTGGTGTCGACCAACACTGTTTACCGATGTCGCCCAGTCTAATCGGATAGCACAGGAAGAAATTTTTGGGCCTGTGTTAGCTGTGCAAACCTTTCGCACGGTGGCGGAGGTCATCAAAAAGGCAAATAACACACCTTACGGTTTGTCAGCCGGTGTGTGGACCGATAAGGGGTCCAAAATCTTTAACATGACCGCACAAATGAAAGCCGGGGTAGTTTGGGCGAATACATACAATCTCTTCGATCCAACCTCTCCCTTCGGAGGATTTAAAGAGAGCGGTTTTGGTCGAGAAGGAGGGCTGCATGGGCTCTCTGCCTATCTGGAAATTTGAGAATGGTCACACCAAGCGGTGACGGAATCTTTACGACGAATTTATAGTTCAAGCGGGTGAAAAGACAGTGACAGAATCAAATGAAAACTCAGGCAAGTCAGACCGGCTTGAGGTCTTGAAAACTTATAAAATGTACATCGACGGCAAGTTCCCCCGAACTGAGTCTGCAAGATATTATCAGCCCGTTGTCGATGGAACATCGTTAGGGAACGTCTGCCTCGCATCTCGGAAAGATGTGCGTAACTCGGTGGTTGCGGCACGCTCCGCTCAATCAGCTTGGGCCAGACGTACAGCCTACAACCGGGCCCAGATTCTTTACCGAATTGCGGAGATGCTTGAAGGGAGATCTCAGCAATTTTTAGATGAGCTTTTACGGCAGGGAGTGGAAGCCGAGTCGGCTGAAACTCAAATTGCCAAGAGTATTGACCGTTTGATTTACTACGCGGGTTGGTGCGATAAGTATCAGCAGGTATTTAGTTCCGTCAATCCAGTCGCGTCGTCGCATTTTAATTTTTCGACACTCGAACCGGTCGGCGTAGTCTTTGTTGTTGCCTCGCGCGACTGTCCGCTGTTGGGTTTGATCTCATTGATTGCACCTGTGATTGCCTCGGGAAACACCTGTGTCGTTCTTGCTTCCGAAAATAGTCCCTTGTCCGCAATTACGTTCGCCGAAGTCTTGGCAACCTCTGACGTGCCCGGTGGTGTGGTTAATATATTGACCGGGCGAGTCGAAGAATTGTCGGAACACTTTAGCCGTCATTTGGATGTCAATGCGATTGCCTGTGATGGTCTGGGGGCTGAGTTAGATACGATGATCAAAGAGTTTGCATCGGAAACCATCAAACGCGTGAAGATATACAATCAAGATTGGTCCGCTGAGGCCGCGGCGAACCCTTATCTGATCCAAGATTTTTGTGAAGTAAAAACGACGTGGCACCCGATCGAACAAATCACTGAGTCGGGCGCTTCTTACTAAATCGCTCGCGGGCTTATGTTCCGTTCTCGAAGGTGGTCGTCCGCGCCGAACACTAACGCGTTTTTTGATTGACTGTCATCTATTAAAATACGGCGATTAAAAATCAATCGCTTTATTGATTCATTAGCGATTGAATTTCGGAATTTAACCCTTGCGTCAGTCCCAGCGAGTTAATGATGGCGAGTGTGATGAGAAAAACTAAAATGGCAGCGAAGGTGTTGGCGAACAAGATGTTTCGCTTTTTCTTGTTGGCTGCGAGAATTTCTTCTTGTTCCTTGAGTAGGACTGGCAAATAGTATTTTACGGTTGATAGAGTTTTGGGCTTAGGCATATCGTGGGTAGGTCGGTGGGTTATCGTTTGGAGTAATTTTGACTGGAGAGTCACGGAGTGAAGGGGCTGCAGGGAGAATGTCATTCGTATTCCGGCGGCTAACGAACATCCAAAGCAAGCCCTGTGCCATTGATTAAAACTCGGTTTTCTCAGGCATTTACAAGGGCG
>JAAEMV010000066.1 GCA_024225195.1 Planctomycetaceae bacterium
CACAACGACTAACGGCACGAAAAAAGCAAGACGAAGAAAGTTGGGCATTTGAAAATCCTTCAGACAAAATGGGCCTCATAAGTTCTTCCCATTGTGGCAGAGATAAAAACACCATGCTGGCCCGGGAGAAAAGAAAGATCAAAAAGTTGCAACGCGCGCGTCGGACAGCTAAACAAAAAAAAAAAAACTGCAACTTCGAAGCCTCACCTAAGGGTCTTTGCTCGATCATCAGGCTGCCAGAGCGACGCGGCATTTGGTAGCAGATGTACGCGGGAGGACATCTTCTTAACGAATTCACGTTCCGGACAGTCGTTTTGAATACTCTGGCTGATTCCAGGGTTTTCCCATGCATGGCGACTTAACCTGCCATTGGCACCGAATGCAAATCAGTGAACGCAGACCGAATCAGACCTGTCATGATCGTCAACTCACGCTTCCGACAGGAGCTTCCAAACGATTAGGTAAGCCATGAGGGGTCACCCAACGCTCAGTTACAAAAAGATACTGGAAAGCCATTTTTCCGGAAGCAAAGGGCTGCGATAGTAGACATCGATGAGGAAAGTCTGTCCTGATCGCAGTGGACGAATCCACAAAACCCGTTTTCGCCCTGCGGCAGCCAATTCACCCGCGGCGACCACAGCACTGCTCAACACAGCATGAGTTCTTCGATATGGATTCATGATTCGAGTTAAACTCATGAATTGCACATGGTAATTACAATTGCCTGTGAATCATCTCCACTGCAGGCAAATTCACTCATACAACCTTCTGAAGAAGGCAAACGACCATGTGGATCAAAACAGCAATCGGCATCGCAGCACTTGCGGCAATCACGGCGGGAGCCGTTCCATTTTTGCAGCAGCGGGATGGCAATGTCGTTGACAAATCACTGATGACCTACAAAGTCAGTCGTGGTGACCTCAGTGTGACCGTCACTGAAAATGGGATGTTGGAAA
>JAAEMV010000067.1 GCA_024225195.1 Planctomycetaceae bacterium
TAGAATATCGCTGATACCCAGAAAGCGAACACAAGAACGAACAGATATCGAAAAAGAGCGAACACCCATGCCAGCATCGCCTGCAGCAATATGATCTCCAGCAGATTCAAGCACCATTCCAGCCTGTGTGTTGTTGACTTTTATTTTGCATCATAAATCAAGTACGACAAATAAATGTCGCCGAGGTACACCACCGGCACAACGTGCAGTTTAACCAACCAATTAACCAACACTTTATGCCAACGCGAAGTGTCAGGTGCCGCGGTAGGATCGGGTTCGGTAACAGCAAAACGATGATGGGCATGATGACCCCGTCGATAACTACCGCCGGCTGCGAGCAAGGATTCTGGATCCCAGCTGTCGGGGGAGGCGAAGCAAAACCCGAAGCCGTTAATGGCAGACATACCGAGATATGACGCGAAATAAAAAGCCAAACACCGTTCATTACGGAATCTGGCTTTGAGTGTCTTGGCCTGTCTGGCCTTTCAGTCGCGGCAGAGGAACTCGAACAAACGCTTCAAGCCTCCCAA
>JAAEMV010000068.1 GCA_024225195.1 Planctomycetaceae bacterium
CGAATATATTCGCGCTGGTGATATTTTCCAGGTCGTTCTCAGCCAAAGGCTTCAAATAGAAATCAATTGTGATCCCTTTGAAATTTACCGCAGCCTGCGGGTGATGAACCCCAGTCCGTTTATGTTTTTCCTTCGCACCGATGAAACCACGCTCGTTGGCAGTTCCCCCGAAATCATGTGCCGCGTTGTGGACAATGAAATGACAGTCCGCCCATTGGCAGGTACGCGCAAACGAGGAAGCACCCCTCAGGAAGACCAGGAACTTGAACAAGAACTGCTGGCCGATGAAAAAGAACTTGCCGAACACGTGATGCTGGTGGACTTGGGCCGCAATGATGTTGGCCGAGTTGCCCAATATGGGTCGATTGAAATCCCTGATCGAATGGTAGTCGAACGCTACAGCCACGTCATGCACATCTCCTCAACTGTGACTGGACAACTGCAGGAATCTGCCGACGCGTTCGATGCGTTAATGGCAAGTCTGCCCGCAGGAACTGTCTCCGGCGCACCCAAAGTGCGGGCGATGGAAATCATTGACCAATTCGAACCCCATCGACGCGGGCCTTATGCCGGTGCCGTTGGCTACATTGACTACTCCGACAACATGGACACCTGCATTGCCCTGAGGACAATGGTCATCAAAGACAACGTCGCTTACGTTCAAGCCGGCGCTGGAATCGTTGCCGACTCCAACCCAACGAGCGAATACGAAGAGACATTAAACAAAGCTCGAGGGCTGCTCCGGGCAATCCAAATGACCCACGAAAGAGTTCAGGCCTCCTCGTAAACCTCGCAATTCACACCAAGTCAAGGGACTAAGGGATGCAAACATTTTTTGATCGTTGCTGGCATTCAAGCGATGAAACTTTTGAAGTAACCAATCCATTCGACCAGCAAATCATTGACACTGTCCCGTCCTGCACCGTGGAGGACATTGATCGCGCTGTCACTGGATTGACCGGTGGTGCAAAAACGATGCGGGCGACACCGGCCTGGCGGCGGGCCGAAATCCTCGACAAAGCGGCCGTTTTATTGAAAGAGAACCGCAATCGTCTGGCCGAGCAACTATCGCGCGAGGAAGGAAAACCGCTGCGAGAATCCCTCGCTGAAGTCGACCGCTCCGCAACAACACTTCAACTTTCAGCCGACTTGGCAAAACAGATCCATGGCGAAGTGATACCTCTCGATGCCACTCGGGGCGGGGAGAACAAACTTGGATTTACGATTCGAATTCCCTGCGGCATTGTCGCCGCAATCACTCCATTTAATTTCCCGCTTAACCTGGTCTGCCACAAAGTTGGTCCGGCCATCGCTGCGGGAAATGCGGTGCTGATCAAACCCGCAAGTGAAACGCCGTTGTCAGCACTTAGCCTGACCGAGATCCTTCTGGAAGCAGGGCTCCCCGAAGATTCGATCGCCTGCCTAACGGGAAGCGGTTCGAAACTGGGAGAAGCGATTTGTCGAGATCAACGGATTCGAAAAATAAGTTTTACCGGCAGCCCCGAAGTCGGAAAAAAAATCTGCGCGTCAGCAGGACTGAAACGAATCACGATGGAACTCGGCTCCAACAGCCCAATCATCATCCTCCCTGACGCTGACATGAATAAAGCGATCAACTCCGTGGCCACTAACGGATTTGCGAACGCCGGACAAGTTTGCATTTCAACACAACGATTAATCACGCTTCCCGAGACACACGAGGAGATTGTCTTTCGCGTCGCCGAAGACATTAAGAAAATCACCGTTGGCGACCCACTCGCCAAAGGAACACGCATGGGCCCCATGGTGCGAATCGAGGATGCGAAACGCGTCGAGCAATGGATTGGCGAAGCTAAATCATCAGGCGCAAAAATCGTCTGTGGAGGCGAACGAGATTCAGCAATTCACACGCCCACGCTAATTGATCACGCCACCGCTGAGATGAAAGTCGTCCAGGAAGAATTGTTCGGGCCGGCTGTTTCCGTCATTGAAGCCGCCGATATTGACGAAGCCATTCGGATGGCGAACGATTCCCGTTTCGGATTAAGCGCAGGAGTGTTCACCGAAAACATCAATCTTGCCATGCGTTTTGCCAACGAAATTGAATCAGGCAACATTCATATCAACTGGGGGTCGCAATGGCGAGCCGACGGGATGCCCTACGGTGGCCTCAAGGAAAGTGGCCTCGGTAAAGAAGGTCCCCGATACGCGATCGAAGAAATGACAGAATCCAAAATGATTGTCATCCATTGATCGGCACCGATCGCATATCGACGGCATGCACCCGCGGCGGTTAGACTAGTGCATCACCAAACATCCAAGGACTGAACTATCAGTGAAAATACTACTAAATCAAGACGAACTGGACGCCGGAGTCGAACGACTCGCTCGTGAAATCAATGAGACTTACGGAAACCGCCCCCTTACCATTGTGGGGGTTTTGACCGGCAGCTTTATTCTCATGGCCGATTTAATTCGAAAACTGGAAATGCCCCTACGCGTTGGTGTCGTCCAAACCAGCAGCTACGAGGGAACGGAGCGAGGCGCCTTGAGCATCAACTCGGAAATGATGCTCGACATTGCGGGACGGGACGTTGTCCTAATCGACGATATTTTTGACACTGGCAACACCCTCCAGGAAGTAACCCAGTTGATGAAAAGTCTCGGCCCCAACAGTTTGAAATCAGCTGTTTTGCTCTTAAAAACTGGACGACAAGAAGTCGACTGGGTGCCAGAATTTGTAGCCTTTGATATTCCTGACGAATTCGTTGTCGGATACGGACTTGACTTCAATGATGAATATCGAAATCTGCCTTACCTGGCCTGCCTCGAGCCCGCCGATCTCCCCAACGCCGACAGCTAAATATTTGGGTGTTTCACTGGGAAGCAAGCAACAGGATTTTCTGCAATGAATAGAACACTTGGCGATCAAAATGAAACGTCGCCAGTGTTGCCAGAGGATCCTTTGCCGCTGCGGATTGCGATCGTCAGTCGCCGCTTCTGGCCTTATTCAGGCACCACGGAATTCGCGGTTGCGGATCTAGCCTCTCAAATCAAGCGACAAGGGCATTCGGTTGAAATTTTGACTGTACGCTGGGAGAAAAACTGGCCGCTGTATTTTGATTACGATGAAATTCCAATTCGCCGAATCAATCGATCGCAATCGCATCCGTGGCGATCGTTTCGTTACTTGCGATCTCTTACTCGGGAATTGAACCAACTGGACCTGGACGGCATTATTGTTTTTGGACTCGACGAAGAAGCATGGGCGGTGAGCCGCGCATTTTCAGGAAAAATTCCGTTCGTTATCCGCATCGACAATCACTTCCCCGGCGCAAAAAAAGGAGGCCCAGAACTCACTCCTCGGCAACTCTTTGCAGTCAATTCAGCCCACTCCCTCCTGACCGATTCTTGCGAAACTCAAAAGAAGATCTCGGAACAACCAGGCGTAAGTAATTCGCAGGTTAAACTGACCCCCGAGGGAATTTTACTCGACAAAATAAAACAACGTCAGCAATCACTTCAAAGCGATGCCCGAGTCGCCATCTCAGACGCTCACCCCGTCCTCTTAATTGGCTCCAACCAACCACTAGTCGTTTGCGGAGCACCTCACGAAGGGGATCCTGGCATGCTCAGCCTTCTCGATGCGTGGCCCAAAGTGATCGCTCAATTCCCTAAAGCAAAGCTCTGGATTCTCGGCGATGGGTCAAAGGGAAGGGATATCTGGACAAACATTCTTGAAAAACATCTCGTCCAATCCGTTGTGATGCCCGGCAGTTTTGATGACACACACGAAATATTTCAAGCCGCCGATCTTTACGTTCACCCTTTAAAATCCGACGAAAGCTGCGGGTTCTTGGCCAGAGCGATGGTTGCCGGAGTGGGGACTGTGGTAACCTCAACCGAATTCACGCAAACGGTGATTGAAAACAATGTCAGCGGATTGATGGTTCACGCCGACGATCCGCGAGCCCTCGGGGACGCCATTTGCCTCGCACTTGGCAACCCTGACCTAAGAGAACGCCTGGGGGAAGAAGGACGAATGTCAGCAATCAAACAATTTGATATTCAAAACTCCGTCAACGACTTCCTTCAACCATTTAAAAAACAAGCGACACTCCGAGCACTAGATTCCAGTTCAACCAATAAGGGCAACCTGTGAATTATCGGATCTTGTTTACAATCGAGAGCCTGTTTGAGCTAGGACCTGTCGAAGAATTAAAGATTCTAACGGAAGCTCTCTCGAAGCGTGGATGCGATGTTCAGATTGCCGTCCTCGGCGAGCACCGAAGCGAAGCAAATCAATGGATTGAGTCCGGGATCAAAATACATGTACTTAACAAGGATGACCGAACCCCACTTCACTCATTTCGCGACTGCTTTTCGATCGTGCCTGAACTGAGAAGACTGATCCACTCCCTGTCACCTGATTTAGTACATGCCTGGTGCGGGCAAGCCGAATTGCTAACCCTGATTGCGACGAGGAATTTACCCCTGACGCAACCGCTACCCTTTAAACATCTAATCAGTACACGACTTGCCATCCCCCGCGAGCTGGGGTTCAGACAGCAGATTTTCGAAAACTATCTCGGAGACAATCAGAACTTTACCACCGTGGTTCCCCATACCTCAATCAAAACAAAATTAATCGAACGCGGAAAACTAGAGTCACAGATCGAAATCATTCCCAACTCAGCCACGTCTCAACTGGTCGCCCAGAAAACATCAGTGAGGGAAACCCTGAGAACACACCTGGGACTTCCACCGAACTCGTATCTTGCAGGAACTGTCGCTCCGTTGGTTCATCGCAGTCGATTAAAAGACCTGATCTGGGCCACTGACCTCTTAACCTGCATTCGTGACGACTTCCATTTTTTGATTGTCGGAAACGGGCCTCAATTGAGTCGCCTACAACGATTTGCAAGTCTGACCGAAGCTGCCAGCCATGTTCATTTCATTCGCCATCCAGAACCATCACTCATTCAAGGACTCGATTTCTACTGGCACCCTCATTTCCAAGAACCAATCTCGGCAAATTTATTGGCGGCAATGGCTGCAGAAATCCCTGCCATCGCAGTCTATGGAGAAGGAACCGACGAGATCATTCGCCACCAGGAAACCGGATTCGCCGTTAATTTTGGTGCTCGTGATGAGTTTGCGCGTTGGACTAAGTTCCTAATTGAGAAACCGAACGAGTCAAAAACCATGGCGAGACAGGGACGTGAATTGGTAGAACGGACGTTTCCCAGCAAATCGATGGTGGACGATTACATCGCCTTTTACGAAAGAAAAATCAAATCCATTTAAACCGGGGCCTGTTTAGAGAATGGGAAACTTGTCACGACAAGCCGTCGTTGCTGTTGTCGGACTCTTTCCATCAAGCCTCCTTGAACATACCTAACCAGCCTTCGCCGGTTCGCTTTCCCGCTCTGCTGTCTTACCAAGGTACCTCAAAAGCAAACCCGTCAGAATTAAACCACCACCCACAATCGTCGTCAAAGCTGGAGGGGTGTATTCAGGCGACTGATGCCATGCAACAAATACCCAAACCGGAACCAACAATGGCTCCAGCAGCGTCAATCCGGATGCCTCATGGCTGGAAACGGCACTCACCCCTCGTGCGAAGAGCAGATAAGGGATTCCAATTTGCAACATCCCAAATCCAGCCAAGTAAATCCACTGATTTCCGGTCGGATAGATATTCGTCTGAATTAACACAGGTGCCAAAACCACTGCGGTGACCGCATGATTGAGAAAAACTAACCACGCCGCATCGTAATCTTTTAACCAACGCAGCATGACGACGACGCCGGCAAAAAATACGCCTGAGGCCAATCCGTAACGAACACCAATTAATGAGGCACCAAATAGTTCCGCGCGTAAAATAATCAGAACGCCAACCGACGCAAAAACCAACAAGACCCAATCTCGACGCACCGGACGTTCGCCAAACCAAAACCAACTTATTAAAAATACCCATGCCGGCGCGGTGTACTGCAGCCAAATGGCCAAGGTCGACTCGCAATAAACCATTCCCGTCAGATAAGTCCAATTCATCAACGCAAAAGTGGATACCATGGGAATCAATTTCCACGTCCACTGGACTTTACGAACCATCAGAACGAGGATCAAAGCCGCAAAAAAAGCACGCCAAAACGCGAGCAACAACCCTCTCGATTCTGCCGGCCACTGGTCAAAAATAGGCGCCTTTGCAAAAAAGCCACTCGTGCTCCACATCAACGCTGCCGCAATGATGAGCAATCGGCCTCGCCATAACGGTGATAAGTACGTCGATTCCGTTGCGCTATCTGCGGAAGGCATAATAGAAGAGGACCCACGAAAAAGCAGAATGACGTATGGAAAAGATTCACGGATAAACCGGGCAGCCGTTTTCTCAACTCAAACAGAAAACGGAGCGTTGCTCTTGATGATCCGCGGTACCCAATTCAGTCCGGTACCCGAATCGGTAAAATCGCAAGTCTATCAGATCGCGGAGGGCACACGCTTAGTAACCGCGCAGCAACGAACAAATGTGAAGCAGATAAAAAAAGAAAGCAGCGGATCGTCTCTAACGAAGGCTGCAACGCCAAATCGATTGCGATCGATTACTTCTTGCGATGTCGAATTTTGGCTCGCATACGTCGTTTTTTGCGGCCTAACTTGCGACGACCCTTACCGGTCTTTTTGGTTCCCACTCGAATGAACCCCTGTTTTGATGATGTATCGGATTAAATTTCGAACGTCTATCGTAACGACAGAACCTCTTAATGGCAAGACGATATGTCGCCTGCTTTGAATCTTGTTGCAGGAAAATCGACTCGCGATCATGTGAAACAACTGCAGGGATTAAACGGCTTTTATTCCTTTTTAGTCGCATTTGGCCAAATTATTCGGATTCCCCGCGGCCTTTTGTGGGCTGCCAATATCACCGCTCTAACGATTGCTGAGCTTCATTCCTAAGTAGAAAACTCAATATTAAACCAACCAGTACCCACCCTCCAATGATGGCGGTCGCCAACCACAACTCCTGATCCATCATGTACGTCCAACTTCGGTAAACCATAAACAAACAAGCACCGACAAATAAGACAGGAAGAACCGGATAAAACGGCACCCGATATCCCTCAAACTGCCCTTTGAAACGGACGCGGTTAATCATCAAAGTAACAACGGTCAAACCGAGAAAAGACCAAAAATAGGGTGCATTAGATGCCGTCAAATTTTCCACACCGTTTTTGTCGTTCCCGAATGTCAAAATGTAGGCGATCGTGACCACCCCCTGCAACAAAATCCCCCGCCAGCAACCTTTGCCCGTTACGTCACCCGCCACGAGACGGAGACTTGGATAATCAACCGCCGTCGCCCAGTAAATTCTTGGACTGGTAAAGATCATTGCGTTGATCGCCCCCAGGCAGGAAACGCACACCAAAATCGAAAGCAGGTCTTTCCCGAGTGGCCCCATGTTCTGCTCGACCAACACGGAGGTCGCATTCTCCCACCGACTACCCAACGAAGCCATCTGCTCAAACCCTAAGCCGGCAACAAGCGCTAGATTGACAAGAAGATAGACCAAGAGAACCACACCTGTACCAACGACCAAAGCACGTAAAAGGTTTCGTTTGGGGTTGCGAGTTTCACTTGCAACAAAGGCGATATCGTTCCAGCCTCCAAACGTAAACATCACAAAAACCATGGAAAGCCAGAACCACTCCCAGGTCGATTCACTCGAATTTTCGGACGTCGTTGCCGAATCAACCGCGTTACTTATTTGCGCGGGAACCTCTGCAAGCACCTCCTGATTGGGGCCTTCAGCACTCGGCCATACGAGGAATGCTGCCGCAACAACGACTAAGATCCCAGCAACTTTGGCAACCGTCAGTAAATTTTGCGATGCTTTTCCAAAACGAACTCCAATCAAATTGGTAAGACTCAAGCCAATGACGCTCAGCCCGGCAAAAGCATATAGAGGCAGAGATTCGGGGAAAACTGAAACGGCGAACTCACCAAATATCATTGCCATCAAAGCGATACTCGTGGGGCGAATTACCCAAAATGCCGCCCAGGAAAACGCAAACCCCACTCGGTAGTGATAACCTCGCTTGAGATAACCGTAATCGCCGCCGCGGTCCGGGTAGGTTGTCGTCAGTTCAGCGAAACAAAGTGCTCCCATCAAAGCAACCAACCCACCAGCAACCCAAACCGCCACTAGCCAAGTCACACTCGGAACATTGGAAGCAACGATCGCCGGCATCTTGAAAATCCCAGCTCCAATAATCGTGCCGACAATGATGCAGACGCAATCGAAAAGCGTCAGCACGCGGGAGCTTGCTGAATTCGAGTCGCTCGACTCCTTAGGTTCCTGTGATGAATTCAATTCAATTCCTTAAAAAAGGCATCTCGAGATGTCCACGCATCCACTTCCTGCGAATATCACAATCCTAGCACGCTCGCTCTCAGCGATGCACTCCCAGATCACAAACCGCCCCAAACCCCTTCAAAAGCAAGCGAATGTCCAAAAATCACCCTTCAAATCCCCTACGTTGCTATAGACTCGCTCCACTCTCGGAGTAAAATGATGCGAATTGAACGTCACCGCGATTTCGAACCTTCTTCGAAGATCGTTTTTTTTGAGAATTCCGAAGGGAATACATGGCCAAAGAAGAAGCCTTTGAAGTAGACGGCACTGTTACACAGGCGCTTGCTAACACACGTTTTCGCGTTGAACTTGAGACTGGCGATGAAGTCCTCGCTCATGTCGCCGGTAGGATGCGCAAGCACTTTATTCGAATTGTTCCCGGCGATAAGGTCCGAGTTGAACTTTCTCCATACGACTTAACCAAAGGTCGTATCGTTTACCGAGAACGATAAGAGCTTGCATTTCGGTCATTTCAGACCAAATCACCAACGAATGATTAGATCTCTTGGTGGTTGCGGGGCAATTTCCCGAGAAATCGAGAACTGATCGCTCGTTCTCTTTACATGCGCCGCTCTAACATTGACCGACAAATCGCGGATCGATAGCCCAAACGTTCAAATCATGGGCAAATCTATCCACTCTTTGCTTAGTTCTCCGGACAATCTAAAACAAAGAGTCGGGTTCCGAGGTAATAACTAAGGAAAGTGTTCCTTTGCTAAGTATCACTTCGTAACCGAACAGTTCCTACTTGTGCGAAACATTCTTACATTGTTTTGCTAGTTATTGCATCGAAAGCCGGTTGATGGACAATAAACCTGAGGCATCAGCGTTTGATCGTTGTCCGCAAACGCATTTAAGAGATTAGAACAATCAATCGCCAAGATCTATTTCAGACAGATCAAAGTCGATTTTGTAAACCGTACCTAATATTAAGCACCATCCAGAGTTTGGAGACCAACGTGAAGTCTTTATGTAAACCATTCGTTCTAAGTTTGCTGATAAGCGCAATGACGCTGTTGCCAATGAGCAAAGCGTTCTGCCAAAGCACTCCGGAGCCCGCTGTTGTGGTCTCCATCAAACAAATTGACGAGCAAATATCAGACGTAAAATATCTGATGGACGCCGCCGGTTTCGGGCAAATGATGTTCTTCGTTGACGCGATGATCAAGCCATACACTAGCGGCATCGACGGAAAAAAAGACGCTGGCCTTATGCTTTACTTCACCGACGATTCTCCCATGCCTGAAATGGTTGGCTTTCTGCCAGTCACCAACATGGACGCTATTCTCGACACCGTCTCACAGATGGCTGAAATCGACGAAGGCGACGACATGACAACGATCATCATGGATTCTGGTGAGGAAATGTCCGTCAAAATGGACGGGGATTACGCTTTCTTTTCCATGAATGCTGGAATGCTAGAGTCGACCCCAAGCGTCCCTAAAGACGTCGTCAAAGAACTCACAGGAAAGTACAATATTGCTGCGAAAATTTTCGCTGAAAACATTCCAGCTGCGATGAAAGACCAGGCGATGGGCCTGATCCGCTCAAGCGCTGAAATGACTCAGTCCCAACTGGGCGACGAGACCAATCTCGATCTCCAGATGGAACAGCTCGACATGCTTATGACCCAGTCTGACAGCATCACGGTCGGAATCGGCATCGACGAAGATAACAAGAAAATGATGATGGACTTTGGCTTTAAAGGAACGCCAAACTCCGATCTTGCTGCAAAGCTTGCAGACTCTGCCCCTAAGAAGCCTTCGAACTTTACTGGTTTCGTCATGGACGGAGCGGCAATGACTTTAAACCAGTCAGGGTCAATTTCGGGGGAAGACGCTGCAAATTACACCACAATGCTAGGTGATCTCGTTCCATCGATGATGGAAGAACTAGGTTACGAAATGGACTTGTCAGACGACAAGCTCGACACCATCGAAAACGCAATGAATACCATTGTCGAGGTGGCAGAAGAGACGCTCCAAAACGGTGTCGTCGACATGGGTGCTGTAATCATGATGGACAAAGAGGACGTTAATTTCGCCATGGGCATGCAATTAACTAACCCGAAAAAACTTGAATCGGCCGTAAAGGAACTCGCCAAGCTGGCGGAAGAACAGGCTCCGGGAGAACTGGATGTCAATTTGAATTCCGGCAGCCACAAGGATGTTACGTTCCACACGATTAATGTCGATACTTCGACCGCCCCTGACGAATTTCAAGAAATTGCTGGCTCGTCACTTTCGATGGTCGTTGGTATTGGAACGGACACAGCCTACATCGGCCTTGGCACCAATCCTGAAAGCATCATCAAAAAAGCAATGGATGCGAGTGCCAAAAAGGATGGCAAAGGCAAGCCGCAATCACCGGCAATGGCAATGAGCTTTGACTTAATTCCGATGCTTGAAATGGCAGCTCGAGTTAACGATGAGCCCATGATGAACGAGTTGATTGACACCCTTAAGGAATCGGGAAGCAGTTCGATCAATATGAGTTACATCATCGAAGACGGTGTTAACTTCCGAGTCGAAATCCAGGAAGGCGTCTTCGCTCTTCTTGGAGCCGCTGGTACTCAAATGCAGAGCCAGGGCCTCGGTGGCAATGAAGATTTTTAACTAGTTCGAATGAAGTCACAGCAGTGACGAAAGCGATTCGAAACAGAAATCCCAAAGGGCAGTCTCTTCAGAGACTGCCCTTTTTTTGTCACAAAAAAAGGCCGAATCCAATTGGATCCGACCTTCGAAAACAAATACTAGCTTGGCGATTCAAACCGCCATTTTGTACTTTTATTAATTCTGAGGTGCAGGAGTGGGTGTTGGCTGATTCAAATCAAACCCCTCAAGACTCTCGTTGGGGAAAAATGCTTTTTCAAATCGTGCATCGTTCTTTTTAACATTCTTCCGTTGTTGTGCAGCCCAGGCAGCAAGAATCGACCCGTCGCCATATTTCTGAGCCTCTGCCTCACAACCCCACTGAGACCATTGCTCAAATGTAATGTTTCGGGATTTGCAACTCTCTGCAAAACTAGCATCGCACTGGCTGCATCCACCCGGTTGGCCACCGCAACCCGGGCAAGCAGCGGGGTCCTGCTTGGCGACTTCTGGGCGTGGCGCCAAGAGAGCACGCCGATAGGCAAACTCACCGGCGAAGTTGTTCAACCAGCCAGTCGTCTCCGCTGAGGTCATCGCAAAATCAATAACCTTAGGGCTGATGTTATTTACCGGTGATTGCTCACTTGAGACATCAATCCCGATCAGACCGACACCGTCGACACCGACAGCAGCCAATCCATACGAGCCGTCTGGGACATCATTAAAGGCAAAAGTGCCGTAGTTATCCGTTGTGGTGGAAGCAACAACGATGTCACCTTGGAAGAGCATTACTTTCGTCGAGCGAACATCGACCGGCCTTCCGTTAAGAGAATTCATTTGGTGAACTCGGCCAACCAATCGGCCGTCGTCAAGTCGCGATACCGAGCGGCTCGAAAGCGAGGTCGCAGCAACTGATGTGGGAAGATTTCTTGCAAGTCCCTCAAATCCAAACAGAGCGGCTGGAGCATCTGGCCCCTGTCCCGTCGGATAGGCTCCAAAGACACGGAACTTGACCTGAGGTGAGTAGTACTTGATCCAATCGGTGTTGATTGTCGTGCGATTCTGAAATGCAGTGGCACTAATTCGGTTTCCGATTTCACCTTTGTTGTTGGGATTGTTTTGAAGAATATTCAAACCGAATGCAAAGAAACCGTTGTTACCCCAACCAATAATCGAATAAGCGCCTTGGGTGACGTTGTTGAATTCAAAGCGTCCTCCAGCGTTTAGAGTCGTTTGCTTGACCAGTCGCCCACGATTCAACAAAAAGATCTGCATCCTCGAGACGTCGGCGCCTGCTGCCGCGGTGACTGAACCATCAAATCGACCGTTCGAATCGACCATAATCCAGTTCCCTCGAAGTGTATCGCTGACGCGATCGCCACTGGCAACGTGGGTGACTTCCTGCCAACCGGCAAACCGTGGGTTGACGAGGTTCCGCGTCTCTTCCATAAAATCCGCGTTTGCTGATACTTCAGAACCGAGGTCTAACCCACCGGGGACATCTGGAGCATTCAAGTCTTGTGCAGCGACCTGACTCGAAATGAAGGGCAGACAGATCAAGGTGGTCAGAATTGAGCTGAAAACGATTTTTAGATTCATGGTACGTTCTTTTCTAGCTAACAGCGATTATCACTCTTCATGGAAGCGAACCTGCACTCACAGATTGATCAGTCACCGAGGGACCCAACTCTGCCAGTAACTTAGCCGAACTTCATCAAACGATTTGCACGATGATATCGAATGGTTTGGGCAGTCCGCTTAACAATCGAATCGACTTTCACCATCGATCAAGCAAGCCGGAAATAGACGATTAACAGGTTTGCAACGAAACCACTGACGCCTGTATCAACCCGGCGCGCATTTTCGATTTCAACCTTTGCGCGCGTCTTGGCGAATACTCGGCTGAAACGCGTCGAATGGTTTCAGCAAGCAAATCACCTGAGGTAGACCTTGAGTGCAATTCCGGTTGTGATGCCAGAGCATGGTCAGAAAACCAAACGATCCCAACAACCCGCAAACTTTGACTTAGACGCGATGAATTACCGCTCGCTAACGCTGAAGATCCGCGACCGTTTTTTTCAGTTCGTCCACGTCCAATCGTAACTGAGCCAATTCCTGCTGAACTGTAGACCAGTCAATCTGAGGTGCATTCGCGATCGACTCTGTTGATGTGGCAGCCTTCGATGGTCGCTCCAAATCACCCGTATCAAAGGTCGAGTATCGAGATCTCAAACCCTCCAGTTCACCAGGTTCATAGAGACCGTGGGTCACGATTTGACCACGCCCTGAGGGAGTTAGGGGGATCACCAAACGCTGCTCAATGAGGGAAGCAATGATTGGCCGCAGCTCTCCTAAATCGGAAATCTTGGTCATTCGAGAAGCTCTTCCTCGTAACTCACCAAGCGTTTGTTCACCGCGAAGCAATAATTCCGCCATCACAGCGAGGGCCGCCGTATCCACTCCCATCCACTCGTAAAGCTGGTGCTTAAACTTTGGAACGCGCCCGCCCGAATGCACCTCGACAACAGCCCCCAGTTGCCTTAGATCATAAAGTGCCTGCTCAACCTGATCCTCTCGAAGATCGAGTTGCGGACTTCGATTACTCTTCTGGTTCGATGCGGTTTTGATACCGTTTAATGTCATTGGGTAGACATCCGGAGTCGTTTTTGATTTCTCAACCAAAACTCCAGCAACTCGCCGCTGAATATAACTCAACGCACACCAGCGTGCCGAGCCATTAATTTCTTCCTTCGCTTCGTGAGCATTGGATGCATCGTCATTAGAATTCATGTCGAACTACCCAGTCGAAATGTTATTGAATTAACCGCACCTGCTGGACAAGTCGCTTTTCAACGGGATTACGCATTTCCAGAAAGCAGATGGCCTAAATTATAACCAGATGATTCTTCTGGGGAGAATACAACATCCATGGAAAACAAAGACCGCTACGATCTCTAGAAAATTGCCGGCCGTCCCGAGATTCCTTACGGACGGCTTGATTTCAACCGCCCCACACTGGCATACTTACGCCATGTTCGATCACAATCAACTTCTCGAAATCATCAATGGCAACCAAAAGGGAATTGTCGCTGCCATAATCCGAGTCGGTTTAGGGTGCTGCACGCCCGTCTATCGGGCAGCAATCTATCTACGCAACCGAAAATTCAATATCGCCTCGAAACAGAGCAACGGTAAGATCATTCGGAACGCTGGTATTCCTGTAATTTCCGTTGGCAACATGACCACCGGGGGAACTGGAAAAACACCAATGGTTATTTGGATAGCCAAACAACTTCGTTCCAGTGGATTGCGGGTGGCACTTGTCAGCAGAGGCTATGGCTCTGAAAATCGCGACGGAGTCGATGGCCCCAATGACGAAGCCCTCGAGATGGAACACCGGCTCCCTGATGTACCACATCTGCAAGATCCTGATCGCTACCGAATGACTCAAATTGCACGCCATGAACTTGATTCAGAAATCATTGTTCTCGACGATGCATTCCAACACCGCCAACTGGCTCGCGATCTCGACATCGTCTTAATTGATGCCACCGCGCCTTTTGGGTTTAACCGATTATTGCCTCGTGGCCTTTTGCGAGAACCACTGGACGGCCTGTCACGAGCTGACCTTATTGTCCTAACCCGAATCCACTTGATTTCGATTCCCAACCGCAACACGATCATCCAAAAGATCAAACGCTACGCGCCCAATACCGCGATTGCGGAAACCCGAACCCGCGCCAGCCATCTTCTGCAATTCGACGGACAAACAAAGGAGATCTCTAAACTGGAAGGCCAGCCAATTTTCTTTTTTTGCGGTATCGGCAACCCGGAAAACTTTAAGCTCTCACTGGAGAGGCTTGATTGCAAGATCGTCGGATCTGTGAGTTATGCCGACCATTATCACTATCAACGGAGCGATTTGGAACACATTGGTGATTCTGCAAAATCCAATGGAGCCACGATGATCATCTGCACCCATAAAGATCTGGTAAAGCTCGGAACCAACCGACTCGGCGGGATTCCCGTTTATGCGATGGTCGTCGATGTGGAATTTGTGAGCGGTGAAAAAGAAGTGAAAGAACACTTAGAACGACTGATCAAACCGGATAGCTAACCGAGACCGGCGACCTATTTCGCAGGAGATTTCCGCTGAGGGACTAAGTTCCTAATTCGGCGAAACATCGGAACCTTTGGCTCCTCAATTTCTTGAATTTCTTTAGTCCCATCCTGCATAGCGTTAGTGCCTAATGGAGTTGCTCCGACGGGCTTCACGGTTCCACCGACGCTTTGAACTCCTGATCTGACCGGCACATCTTTCAATGCAATAAATTGATCTAGGAACTTAGGCCAATAGCTAGTCAGC
>JAAEMV010000069.1 GCA_024225195.1 Planctomycetaceae bacterium
CAATCGAAGAAGTGGCATTTTGTAGCAATTGTGAAGGCGATTGCTTGGTGGGTCCGCTCAATCGGTTGAGATTCTAGTTTACTGTTGGAAAAGTGTTGGGGCACGCAGGAATTTTCGGCGAAACAGTGTTTTTTTTAATTATTTATTAGTTGTTTACGGGGGGCTAAACGTCTGTGCGGTTTTTGCAGCTTGCTGATCAGGATTCGCGGTTTTTTTGCAAGGATTCAAAATTGAGGCGTTTTCTAGGACCGGCTTCGTGTTAATATTTATCCTCTTAGAATGATGCCACGAGGGGTTCGTACTTATGCCCTATCACGCAACTCATGCCTTGAACTTTTTTTAGTTAACCTGCCTGCCCTCCTGAAAAGTACGCGTCCAGAGATTTCGGTCGATAGAACGGGCGATAAAAAAAATAAGCCGGCTGGCTTTTTGTTGCCCTGTTACATTTGGGGTCCCTTAAAAAACGGCTTCCAAGCAAATTCTGATTTAGCACCTTTGCGATTTACATCACGAGAAGATAGAAGCAGATGAATCTAATTGCTCAACATGAACAACCGACCGGTGCTGGGCCTATCGCTCAGCGTTCCTCAATGAGAATGGGGCCTCCCCAGCAATCTCTTCACCAACATGGGGGTAGTCCCCAAAATGTAGATATTATGGGGCCACTATTGCGTCGTAAGTACGTAGTGATCTTGTTTGCAATCATCGGTACAGGAATCGGTTATTTGGCCTTTCAGCAGGCCGAACCTTTGTACCAATGCGAAGCGAGATTGATGGTCTGGTCTCAGGCGCCTCCAACGATGGTTGGTGAAGAGACCTTTAAGCAAAAGATTTCGATGGAAAAATACGCGGGTCTGTTCGGCAGCCAAGCCGTTTTGGGTAGAGCGATCGAGGACGCCGACTTACATAAAACAGACGAGCTCGCATTGTCCGGTGGTCGTGCGGTGAACGTCTTGCAGAAATCATTGATGATTTATGCAGATGATAAAGGCACGGATACGTTAAATATTTCCTTGGTTGGGCCGAACGCCGAAGAGTTACCGGGTATTTTGAACAATGTATTTGACGCATTCGTGAAAGAGATTGACGAAAATACAAAAGCGGCTGGCGATGAGTCCGTCGAGTTGATCACCAAATTGCAACGACGAATGCTGGATGAAAAAGATTTGGCAGAAAAACGTTATCTGGAGCTATTGAACTCGATGGGGGTTACTAGCCGGGACGAGCAGGGTGAGGTTACCAATCCGCACGTTGAAAAATTGAGCCAGTTGCGTCTTTTGGACCAAGGGTACCAAACAGAGCTGAGAAATATCTTGGCTCGTCTGGAGTTGCTCAAAAAGGCCCAAGCAGCAGGGGATTTCAAGGCTCTACGGGTTGTGGCTTACGCCGGGCGTGATTATGTCGGCATGGAAAAGACCAATTCACTGGCCGACTCGAACCGGCAAACTTCCTATGAGAAATTGGAATCGCGTGAAGAGCGTGAACTCGACAAGAAGATGACATTACTGCAATCGCAAGTGTCGGCCATCGAAGCTCGCCTGATGGATCTGGGTTCCGCAAAATTAAGATTGTTGGCCAAGTATGGGCCGCGACATCAGGAAATCTTGAATTTGGACCAAGAGGTCAGTCTTTGGACAACCAAAAAGAATCAGTTGTCCCAAGAACTGGAGGGAGTTCGCGGGCAGTGGTTGACGGTTAGTACCAACGAATCGGAAACCGATGAAACGAAGAAACGTGCCGCTGAAATTGAAAACCTTAAACGCAAGGACGAGCAAGAGTGGCTGGGTATGTACGCGACTGCTTTGGACATGGAACGGCAGCGATTGCTCGCATTGACCACAGGCACGCGGACTGCTCTCTCAGAAGTCGAGCTGGAGGCCAGTAAAATGGCTAGGCAGGTGGACGAGGTTAATTTCTTGAAATCGCAAATTGAGGAGAAACGGTCGGCGGTAAGATCTATTTTGGACAGTCTTTCAGGCATAGACATTCTTGCAGATAACTATAATAACGTCCGTGTTCGCATGGTCGATCAACCGGCGGTCGGGGAAAAGGTGGCTCCCAACCTCGTGAAGTACTTGCTCGGCGGAGCAGTGCTGGCCCTAGTCTTGGGTTGTGGTTTGGCAGTCCTGATCGACCGGGCTGATCACAGTTTCCGCAGTCCCACTGAAATTGTTGATATCTTCAGAGCCCCTGTCATTGGCCGGATTCCAAGAATTCGGGCCGTCGGCAAAAAGGGTACTGAGATGGCCAACACGTTGGTTGTGGCCCATCAACCGAATTCCAGTGTGGCAGAAGCGATGCGTGCGATTCGCACGGCGATCTTCTTTAATGCCGCCAACGAAGGTTCGAAACTGCTGCTGTTTACTAGCCCCTCTCCAGGGGATGGGAAATCGACGACGATTTCAAATCTGGCTATTTCAATGGCTCAAGCAGGCAAAAAGGTCTGTTTGGTCGATTGCGATTTCCGTCGTCCACGAGTGCATCGTTATTTTGGCGTCAAAGCTAAGCCAGGCGGCAAGGCCTTCATCAATGGTGACCTGACGCTGGAAGAGTGCCTGCAACCGAGTGGTGAGGAAAATCTCAGCTTGTTGACCTGTGGTGGGCATCCAGAAAATCCCGGTGAGTTTATTCTGCAGCCTCAGTTCTCGGACTTGTTTGAACAACTGAAAGAGGAGTTCGATTTTGTCTTAATCGATTCGCCTCCCGTCATTCCGGTATCGGACCCGACCGTTTTAGCCGCCTATGTCGATGCCATCTACATGGTCTTGCGAGTTCGCAAGGGTGTCACGATCTCGGCTCAACAGACGATCGATACGTTGGGGCAGGTTGAGGCACGGATCCAGGGCGTGATCGTGAACGGCGTGGATCAGAACCCGTATTACAACGAGTACAATTACAATTACGGCTACCAGATGTTGGGTGGTTACTACTACAACAAATACGGTGGCGGTAAGTACTACGAGCGGTACAAGGAAAGTTA
>JAAEMV010000070.1 GCA_024225195.1 Planctomycetaceae bacterium
ATTTTGGTTTGTGATTCGAGTACTTCTTATCATTGCTGCGCGTCGCCGTAGCGCCCACGGGGATGTGCGGGTTCTGCATGATTGGTGTTTAAATTGGGCTGCCTGCACCAGGTTTTTTCGACCAACGCCGGTGTGGGTGCCGACTCGCGGCAATTTTTTAAACTTCGATTCCGCTTGCTATTATCGTTTTGATACGGTCGACGATGCGAGGTCCGAGCGAACGTGTCGGAATGACTGGTGGCTTTGGTATTCCATCAAAATTGCCTGAATTCCATCTTCAATCGCTTTTTTCGTTTGGGTTCTTTCCACCCCCGCTCTACTGCCCAGGATTTCCAGATCGCATATTTCTTTGTGCTCCATCGTATGATCAGCCAAGGTAAGCCAATCACCGTCGCTGCTGTGGGGAGAAAAATAGCGAGAATCAGAGCGAGGTTGGCGATCGGACTAGCAACGAGAAACCAGCAAAAAATAGGCAATGCTATTGTGGCACAAATCCAATAAATCCAGAGACAGCCCCGTTCGGCGGGCCGTTTAAACACGATCGGGTCCACCGCCTGTGGAGTGTACATTTTCTTTTGGCAGAACTCGCAGGTAAAGGTTGTGTACGTCGTTAGCCTCGATGGCCCGTCGTTACTGCAAACCTGCCGAGTTTTCGAATGAGAATGATAAGCCGTATGTGCCTGGCACTCCCAACACCATAACCCTTGGTAATTGGGATTGGGTGTTTGTGTTCTTAATTCGTTGTTTGAGAATTTAGATTTCATGAAGCGTGGTATTCGCGTGGTTCTTCTGGTTGCAGAGACGACAGCACGGATATCGCAGATGAATGTAGTATGGAAATTGTAGCTGCCACCTCGCCTTCGAACCAGCAAAAGCCCGAAGTAATTGTTCTTCAGGTATTTCGTTTGGGCCGGGCGAAGGGAATGTCGGGGGTGGCCACGTTAACGTTCTGTTCAGCCAAAAGGGCATGCCAGTTCTACGGTTCAATGCTAAAACACGAACCTCCTTCTGCAGATCTTTCCGACTTCGCAAGCATCGGACAACATCAATTTAGTTGTTGGATTGAGCGGAAAGACAACCTGCCACAATCCACCAGCTTGCCCTTCTGTGATTTATGGATTCGCACGGTCTGTTGATCGGTAGGTTTGAATCGCCAGAGTGCACCAAGAAAGCAACGCTTCAGTTACAAAGAAAATGGGTAGAAAAAGGAAGGCTGCGGCGGCGGTCAAGAATAGAAGTACTATCGTTTTATTGTCTTTCATTTCTGCGGAGTAATCCAACATGAAATGTTCCCAGAGTGTGTTCGAGAGACCGAATGGCAAAGCCAGTAAGACGGTAAGTAAAATTAAACTTGCTAAATCAAATTTCAGTTTTTTAAGTTCGTGATGGCGATAGAGGCGAGATGTTATCCCCACAATCAAAATTGAACTAAGCAACGAGTAAGCAAGTAAGGCCAGTGATCCAAAAAACGGTGAGACCTGTTTATCGTTGGAGACAAACACGATTCCGATTAGTGTCAGCCCGAGGAAACAACATGATCCCACGAATCGAGGTATACGCTGACGGTCAATTTTTTTCGTCATATTTAAATGTACTCTTCGGATCACTAATAAAAGCAACGATCGATAAGCCGGAATCATCGATTAATTATATAGAAAGTAAGGATTGCGAGTTCAGTTTCGCTGACATCGGGTGGTTGTGCCGAGATTTCATGTTGTGTCGCAACTGCCCCGAGGGTTCACCATTAGGTGTATCACAGTAACGCGAATCCACGAATCGCACTCGGAGAAACGCTCGCCACTTTGATCTTGGCCTTTTACTCTACAGCGACGTATCGTGTCTCGGTCTCCTGGTCACACAATTAGTGTTAGGTTGGCGACTGTTACCTAGCCAGAATAGGTGTATAGAACTTTGTCGTTGGATTAGATAAGAATGACAGCGGGAGTGGCGATATCGAATGATTGGTTGTTAATTTGGATCGCCCTCGCACTGGATAGAAGTGGAAAATCAAATGCGATGCACTCCGGTTGTCTCCAGGCATCGGAATAAATGCCATGCTATTAGTTCGCGTTGCCCGCTGTCATCCAGGCAAGGCAATTTTTATTCGTCCAATTTCAAACAATGCGGTGATTCTTTTGAAGGTGAGGTCCGCAAAACTAATCGGTCAAGGTAGCGATGAATTTTACGACGTCACTTTGTTGACCCACGAAGTGGAGCGAGAATTGCTGACCTGATTTGAATTGAAACCTCACTTCACTTGAGCGCGGATAATTATCAAAGTCGCAGGAAACCAGATCAGACAATGGGAATCGGATCAGTTCATCTGTAAGGTCGCGTGTCGTATCGTGTTCATTGCATGCGATGAAGACTAGGTCAGTCTCTGTTCTCGCGCAAAAAATTGAGCCGGAGTGTCCGAGCAGAATTTCGGCCGAGTTGTTCTTTTTGGTAAATAGTTTTTTTAGGTTGAAGCAACTGAGTAGTGTTGCAAACGTAAAAATTGTGCCATTTTGGTTAGGATCGGTCGTGTATAAAGGTAATGGCTTGGTTTGGAGCGCGATTCCATCGAGAACCGGTCGGCTAGTGATTTCATTTGTAATCAAAGTTGCGTTTTCATGCATGTTGGTAGCAATCGAATAGTAGGGGACTTGAGATTGTTAATGCGTTACCATTTGTAGCTTGGGATTTCCGCCATTTGCAAGCTGCTTTAAAAAGTCAGTTTACATCGACTATTCGTCAGCCCCTAAAGAATATTGGCTTGAAACGGTGGGGTTTCAAAAAAAAGAACGGATAGCAAAATTGGGAGTTCGTCTTGTATTTGTGGTAGTGAATTATCGACTGAAAATGGATGTTGCCACTTGGGGAGCGTCGAGTTTTACCTATGCTTTTGACTCGGATTAGAGTCTGCCAAGACAAATTCGACACTCAACTTTTGGGGACGACCGTGGTCTGGCTAGGCAGGCAAAATAGAGCTCAGGGAGAGTCAATCCAAGTCGGACAGTTAACTCGATGCCGGCACTCAAAATAAATGTGTAGTAAGTGCATCCAGTTATCTGTTTTTTGTGTCTGCAATCAATTTGTCAATTTCTAGAACGTGACCATGAGGTACGCGACTTCTCTGGTATTTATTCCAGATAATCTCGCGAAGAGACTCAAGATCTTCCAGTGATATTTTTGGAAACTTCGTCCATTCCGTTTCCGTTTTAAGTCGGGATTGGAGTTGCCATTTACCGGCGTGCCGCGAGGCAGTAACTAAGCGGACTTCTCCGTCTTCGGTTTTTTCACGCCATTCGTGTTTCTTCATGGTTTTTGAACCGCAACTCGCAAGTCACGGTGTATTAAAATTAGTGAAATTAATTAAGCATCTGCAGCATCATAACTCTGTTCTAGTTTTCGAAGCGCGATAATCAATTTGATTGCTGGTGATGGTTGTGGTTCGGTAATTGTCTTAATTACTGCTTGGTTTCGCCGAGTATCCACTTTTTGCCGCTGGCGAGATCGCAGAATTCAAAGCTTTTTATTTCCGCACTAACAAAGTGACTGGTGACATGTTCCGCGATATTTCCAATTGGTGAATCTGTGACAAAAGCAA
>JAAEMV010000071.1 GCA_024225195.1 Planctomycetaceae bacterium
AGACAATTGCAGCACCCAACCCTAAGCAAATTCCGACAAGCACTATAAAAAAAACGGGCCGCTTTTTCATCGCACGAACGCTCCCATAACCACGCCAAAAAAATCAAATCTCTCACTGTAATGATAGCCCACTTATCCTAGGTAGATCGAGTGAAAATTGAGTTAACCTGATGAAACCTCGTCACTCAGGGCCCGTCATTTGTGAAAAGGGGGGGGAAGCTCAAAAGCTAGACCAGGTAGGCACGTTAACGATTGGCTTTTCTGTGAGGCTTAAAAAGAAGACAGGAAGTAAGCATTTCCTCGGAAATACGCGACGATGCGGTATCAGCTCGAGTTCGAGCGTTGCATAGACTGGCCTTTCACGTTTCATCATATATATCTTGGACTTGCCAGCTTCTCCGTCGCAATATTCTACTTACGGCAATAATTGCTGGGAGCCAGACATTTGGGTTAACTGCCCCAATGCCATCTGCGTTTTTGTGTCATTTCACCAACGGTAGATTCACTTCCTGCGATAAGCATAAGGGTCTTGCCCGCGAATGGATAAAGCTCCTGTTGGCAGCGTAGCAAAACGATGCCTTAGCCTTGCAAAGCATTGTAAGCGTGATTGCTTAGAAAATGTTCGTACCGAGGCCCCGCTCGGCGCTAGCGCGCTGTC
>JAAEMV010000072.1 GCA_024225195.1 Planctomycetaceae bacterium
GAAAACCCTGACCCATGATCTGCTCTCCAGAGTTCCTGACCGGTGGTGGGGTTGTATCCGGCAACCCACTGGGCACCAGGCACGACTGCCTGCTTGGTTCCGTTGACGTCAATGATGATGGGTGTGCAATAGGCTTTTCGGTATTCACCATCAGTGGCACGAATGGGTGGTCGGTCAGTTTTCCAGACATCTTTCCCGGTGTTAAGTTCAACCGCAACGATATATTGCAAGTCGGTTCCATCGCAAACGATGATGACATTGTCATTGAAAATGATGGGTGAACTGCCTGGTCCAACGCTATGTTTGACCACAAATTGACGTTCCCAAATCACCTCGCCGGTAGACTCGTTCACACACCACGTACCGTAGTTTCCAAAATGGAAAATGACCTTGCCATCTTTGATCGCCGGTGTCGGCGAGGCGTAAGAATTCATCGGATTGATAGGTTCGGGAGATTTAATTTCGTGAAGAATTACATCGTGAATTATTTTCCCATCATTGAGGTCGACACAGATCGCATGTAGCTCGACGGACGAAGCGACTGTTTTGATTTGTGCAAGCCGATCCCCTTTCAGTTTGGCAGCAATTTCGGCGGGTGATGCAGCGCTGGTGATCGAGGTGGTTAGCCAAGCTTTATTTCCCGTGTAAACGGGTGAAGACCAGCCAGTGCCGGGTATCGCAGTTTCCCAAACGGTTTGTTTGGAAGCTTCAAACTCAATGGGCGGGCGGGCGTTGGGTTTTGCAGTTCCAGTACCATCAATTCCACGAAATTGAGACCAGTGATTGTTGGTTTCCTGTGAGTTAACCAATTGCAATGTCAGGCCGCCGTAAACCAAAAGGGTCAAGTAGATGATGCTTCGAATCATGTTCGGGTTCCAAACGGTTTAATTGTAAACTGGTGGTGTTGTAGATTATCGATCGTTCAGTGCGGTTAAGGCAATGAATTGCTGGTGCAGGGAGCAAGATATTGGTTCCTCTGATTAAAAATCAGATACCCACGCATCGTACTTGAAAGAAAGCTTCGAGTGCAATCTTAAACGTAACAAAGCAAGATACCTCAAGGGGCATTTTTTTTCAGTTTTCGTTGAAGCGTTCGACGTGGGATGTCGAGCCGGCGAGCGGCCTCGGAAATATTTCCGCCAGAATCTGCAAGAACTCGTTGGATGTGTTCCCATTGCGCTTCGGCTAGCGACGGCGGCGGGAAATCGGGGGTTGGGGTTTCTCGTGATTCATCAAATGCGGCCAACACTTGGTCAGCATCGGCGGGTTTGGTGATGTAGCCGACTGCGCCAAGTTTTACCGCTTCAACGGCATTTGTAATACTGCCATATCCGGTCAGAATTACACACTTGGTGTTCGGTGAAACTTCCCGGATATTCCGCAAGACATCGAGTCCAGACTTCCCGGGCATTTTTAAATCAAGAACAGCTCGCTGGGGTTGGTGTGTTTCTGCTAAGGCGATGGCCGTCTCGAATCCCTCTGCAGCAAAAATGGTCCAACCTCTTCGGGCGAGCGACTTTTCGAGGCGTTGCCGAAGCACATCATCGTCATCGACGATTAAAATTGTCTCGGCTGGCGACATGTCAAAGACCCTCAAAGCAGTTGGTATAGGCGAGGTTAAACTTTTTCAGAAATTGGCATTCTGAGTTTTTGGTTGAACTGATTTATATTGGCGTATTGCGTTACTGTTTTCAATATCCCATCGACCGGGGGCTAGGTTCTAGTTTTGTTTAAACACAAGTAACCGATTTGGAATGTGGACGGGATAAACATTTCATTCACTCGTTGTCACTTTGGCGGGAAGGCAGACGGTAACGCAGGTGCCCTCGCCACTTGCCGATTCAAACTCGACAGTTCCGCCGAGACGACGGATCACATTTTTAGCGAGGAAGACACCTAACCCCATTCCTTCACCGGGTGCTTTGGTCGTGTAAAAAGGTTCGCTGACACGACTGAGTTCTTCAGCCGACATGCCAGGCCCTTGGTCACGTATTTTCCATTGCCATTTCTGATCAAGTCGTTCGATAAATACTTTCACAGAACGATCAGAGCGGTCGGCATCTAAAGCGTTTTGAACCAGTCCACGCATTGCCTGGCTAAGGCCAATTAACGGGATGTTTAGATTTTCAGTGTGAGATGCATCGGGCAGGATCAGCTGGACACGTCCCCTTCCGCGGAGGTCTTCGAGCAACAAGTTCGAGAATTTTGCGACAGACACAGATTGAATGAGTTCACCGATCGCTTCACCTGAATGGCTTGCCATACGATCGAGAATTGCTCGACAGCGATCCAACTGGCTTCGAATTAAATGAACATCCTCGATTACATCTTCAGCTCCTGGAAAGTCAGGAGGGTTTTCTTCGAACGCTTGCTCGACATCGCGAGCCACGATAGCAATTGTGCTGAGGGGAGTGGCAAGCTCATGGGCTGTCCCCGCAGCGAGTGTACCGAGTGCTTCGATTTTGTCGCTATTGGCACGAAGGGTTTGAGCTTGGCGAACGCGTTGCTGTTGCTCTCTAAGCTCGTCCGTCAAACGAGTCATGAAGTAGACGATGACACTTGAGCAGGTTGCGAATGCAGCCAAAATTCCAACGTGAGCTAAGGAAACGTCTTGGCGACTGCGAATCGTATCAAGTCCCAAGTCCAGGTGCTCAATATCGTAATGCTCGAACATGAGTCCGGCGAAACAAACGATCGTGAGAACGTTAATTGCCCAAGCCCAACGACGGTTTAGCATCAGGGCGCAGAGGCTTAGGTTTACGAAAAAGAACAAGTAAAACGGGTTATTCGGACCTCCCGTTGTGAAAAGCAACGTAGTGAGTGACAGCATGTCCATGACGAGGATCAGTCCGAGGATCAGATCCCAAGGAAGCACGGAACCTCGGTTTTCCGAACTGGGGTGCATTCTTTCGTCTATTTTTCGCCAACGTTTAAACCAAAACGTAAGAAAGAGATTAGAGAGGGCGGTTAGAGAGATAACAACGGCCATCGCCCAAGACATGGGGATCTGAGTTTTAAAAAACGCTATTGAACCAAGAATGGTGACGACTTGCCCGATAACCGCGACCCACCGCAATTTCAACAACCAGGAAGCATTGAGGTAATGCTGGTTGGGAGAGGTTTTTGGCAAAGAGTTTTCAGACATGCGTTTTCCAAAGAGAAGAATTGGTATACTAGCGTCTCTACCAACACCGATTGCTAAAAAATGATGAATGTAATGACAAAGAATAGTTCAGCGAGTGAAAACTTAACCCAAGTTTCTCCCGATGTCCCGTCGGAAAGTGGCGATTTCCAGTACCACTCCAGCGAACAGAAAAAATCTCCGCACCTAAGCCATCGCGGCTTGACCATCATGTTGTCGTTTATGTGTCTGGTCCCCGTAGTGACAATCTTGGTTTTATGGAATTATTTGCCGCCTGTTTTCGAAGGTCAACTCAAGGCGTCGGTCACGGCCAACAATTTACCCGGGGCCGATTTTTACAGTATCGATTACTACAATCGTCCTCCGGTGGAGGGCGGCGAGATCACTATTTACAACCACAGCGATGTCGATTGGACTCACCTGAACATCCAGGTTAACGGGAATTATCAGGTTTACGATGTTGAACCAATTCCAGCCCAAGGTGAGAAAGTCTTTGAGTTAAGCCGGTTTCTCAACCGAACGGGTGCAAGATTCAGCCTTCAGTTTAATGAATTGGAACGGGTGCGAGTCTACGCCCGGCGTCCCACAAAGGATCGGGCAACGTATTATCAAACCTTTGAAACGCAAAATCCGATTCCCGAGAGGTATGTGCCTGTCGCCCTGCTGCTCGGTGTTTTCGGCGTGTTGTTGCTGATTGCTGCCTTCATTTTCGTCAAATTAGGTGCGGCCGCCAAGGCAGCCTGATGGGGAAGCTTTTTAGAATTGAATCTGAGTCGCAAAATCGCAGATTTCGGTTGATTCAAGTTTGCTAATAAGTGAGAATCGAAGACGTTAACTGCGGCTGAACGGTTGAATCAATCAAACTCCAAGTCCGTATGCACTTTTCTCGTTCCTTTCTTTTTTGAGTACCGCCAGTGCCAAAGATTTTGGTAGTCGATGATTCTTCGGTCGACCGTATGCTCGTCGGAGGGCTTTTAGGGAAAGAGCCGACATGGCAGATAGAATTTGCTGTTGATGGCAAAGAGGGTTTCGACCGCTTGTCGGATGTCGCAACAACTCCGGATGTCATCGTGACTGATTTGCAGATGCCCAGAATGGATGGGCTCGAACTGGTTCGCCAGGTCAGGAAGTCACACCCTCTGATCCCAATCGTTTTGATCACCTCGTTTGGGAGTGAGCAAATTGCGATCGATGCATTGCGTGCCGGTGCTACGAGTTACACGCCCAAAACAATGCTTCAGTCGGCATTGATTCAGACGATCAAACAAGTGCTCGAGATGTCTAATCGCATGCAGCACGTTGTGGCTGAAAATGAAACATCTACCGGGCACGTGACAAGATATTACGTTCTAGAAAACGAGTCCTCAATGATCGGGCCAACCATCGAGGTTCTTCAAGAGAACCTGCCGAGTTGGTCTAGCCGAGATCGGTTGCAGATAGGCATGGCTTTAGATGAAGCGCTCGTAAACGCAATGCACCACGGTAACCTTGATGTAGATTCAAGTTTGCGAGATGGCGAGGATGGGACTCGGTACTACGAAGAAATCCAAGCCCGAAAAGACATTGAACCGTATGTGAATCGTAGGGTGCGAATTGAAGCTGAGTTTTCGGATAAACATATCTGCGTGCAAATCTCAGATGATGGCCGTGGGTTTGATCCTGGAGGAGTCCCAGATCCAACAGCGGAATCTAATCTCCACAAGGTTAGCGGTCGTGGATTATTTTTGATTCGTTCGTTCATGGATCAAGTCGCGCACAATGCGGCAGGCAACCAAATCACAATGACTAAATTGAGACGAGATTAGTTTTTTAAAGTGAATGGCTCACTCCATCACTTGGTTTTAAATGAATCTCGCGGCACAAATGACTTCTACGAAGGCGGATAGGCATGAAATACGATGCTGGGAAATGGCTGCTCAATATAGGGGTTGTGCTTTGGTTCATTGGGGTTGGCTTGGTGTTCTACCAGAAATTCCTTTGGTTTTCGGTTTTTGCAGTCACCGGTCTGCTGCTTTGTTACTTTGGCTATGTGCTTCGAAAGCCAGGTGACGAGAACCCGTCAGGGTAAACTGGTGCCAAGAACCAACTTCGCCGTTGATCGTTGACCGTAGCGTTCAACTGGTGTTTTGGATTTCTTCTGTTGAAACGTGAATCTCGCGTTCTATTGTCTGTTCCTTCGCCTTTTTTAGGTGATTTGGTTTTCTTCTCGCTTCGATCATCCGCGAGTGTCCTCTTGATAGGTGCGTTCGGGTTGAATGGTGGGTCAAACGGAGAAATAGATCAAACGGAGGAATTGGGTAGCTTGATGTGCGTTTCTTGGACGCAGTTGAGCGTTTATGTTGTGCGCTGAACGAGATTTGGTTCTTTCAGCAGACGCCTCCGATACATTTGAGATCGGTATTTAATTATTTAGCGTCACAGCATACATTAGCTTGCTGTCAGGGAAAGAAACTCCGGTGCCTCCCCAAAGTGGCACCGCGAAAGGTCTTTTGGCTTGGCAAGGCAGTAATATTATCTTGGAATTAACCGTGATTGGCTATCTGTTTATTGGATGCTCAGTGATCACCAGAAATTCAAAAACCAAGTAATTGATGATCATCTGAAATCTATGAAATATTCGTTCACGTTATTTATTGCTTTGTTAGCGAGTTGGCTGCTTTGGTCCGGTCACTTCGAACCGTTTATTCTTTTACTCGGTCTCTTTTCTTGCATTTTCAGTTTGTGGATTTGTCATCGGATGAAAATTGTCGATGAAGAATCTGCACCTATTCAGCTTGGGATACGGCCTTTTACTCATTACGCGCCATGGTTAATCAAAGAGATTTTTAAATCAAACATCGAGGTCACGAAAATTGTGCTCGCGCCGAAGTTAAAGCTTCAGCGAAATATGATTGAGGTCGGCGCTAACCCAAAAACAGAACTAGGCCGAGTAATCCTTGCCAATTCGATTACGTTAACCCCCGGCACAGTTTCAGTTGGGATGGAAAAGGATCGAATTCTTGTCCACGCCCTCTCATTTGAAGGTGCAGAAGAAGACCTTTCGGGTGACATGGACCGCCGGGTTTGTCGGCTGGAGGGGAAATAAGTCATGGATTTGCTGTTAGCTGCCACGGAAACGAATGATTCGTTGTTTAACGATTACGCTTTAGTGGTAACGTCGGTTGCGATTCTCGTGACCATGATTTTGGCGTTGATCCGTGCGATGCTGGGGCCAACGGTCTTTGACCGTGTGCTGGCGCTCAACATGTTTGGAACCAAAACAGTATTACTTATATGTGTGATTGGTTTTTTGACTAACCGCACTGATTTTCTAGATTTAGCGTTGTTGTACAGTCTGATGAACTTCATTGGCATGGTCGCGCTGTTGCGATTTTCGGAGTACGGAAGCTTTCGTGAGGAAGGAGCCGAGATCGGTTCGAGTGCAAAATCATGATGGTATTGATCAGTATTTTGACTTGGTTACTTTTGCTTTCCGGATCTTTTTTCGCGGTAGTTGGCGGTATTGGAATTGTCCGCTTGCCGGAGTTCTTTTCGCGTCTGCACGGTGGCGGCATTACCGACACACTTGGTGCCGGTTTGATTATTGCCGGGCTTCTATTTCAGGGAGAGCTAAGTCTAGTCACGGTGAAGCTGTTAATGATTTTGTTCTTTTTAATGGTCACCAGCCCGACGTCCTGTCACGCGCTTGCAAGGTCAGCGATGACACAGGGGTTTAAGCCAGTTTTAGAAGTCGATACTTTAGATTCCAATAAAAATTAACTTAAACCAGGACGGTTATTTTCAAAGATGATGGATTTCATTGTCATCCCGATACTCGCGCTTCTCGCCGCCACCGCGGTGACGGTTGCGAGAATTCGAAATCTTTGGGCTGCCGTTATGTTTACTGGGATTTATAGTTTTCTCAGTGCTAGTTGGATGTTAATACTCGATGCCCCGGATGTAGCATTTACGGAGGCGGCGGTTGGTGCTGGAATAACTACCATTCTGATGCTCGCGACGCTTTCATTGACGCCGCGTCGACATCGGAAAAGTGGGCGATTATCGAGTGAAGACTTTGAAGAGCGTCCATCGAAGTCACCGCTAGTGCCACTCTTGATTGTGACGATTACCGGTTGTGCGCTGGTTTATGGGACATTCGACATGCCTCATTTTGGAGATCCAAACGCTCCAATTCAGGTTTACCCTCAACCTTCGTTTGTCGAAAAATCACAACCGGATATGCATGGGCTACCGAATGTTGTCACGGCAGTACTCGCGAGTTACCGAGGCTATGACACCCTTGGTGAGACCGCGGTGATTTTTACAGCAGGTATTGCTGTTTTATTGATTCTTAGAAAAAACACAGATGACCAAGGCACCTCCGAATCCCAGTCGGTGACAGGAGAGAATGCATGAATTCATTTCCTATCATTCGTGTCATCACGAAGCTATTAATACCTTATATTTTGCTGTTCGGTTTGTACGTTCAGTTCCACGGAGATTTCGGACCTGGCGGTGGGTTTCAGGCGGGCGTGATTTTCGCAGCGGCGTTAATTTTGTACGGCTTGGTTTATGGTCTTCCAGCAGTTCATAAAGTTGCGCCGCCGAAGGTGATCGAGAAACTAACCGCGTTAGGGTTGTTGGTTTATGCCGGAACGGGTTTAGCCTGCATGTTGTTAGGTGGGAATTTCCTGGACTACGATGTGCTTAAGCACGGAATTCTGACAGAAAATCATTTTCTTCCCGAGGGACAGCACCTCGGTATTTTTCTCGTTGAGCTGGGAGTTGGCATTACTGTCACGGCAGTTATGACGATGATCTTTTATGCCTTCGCTGGTCGAGAGCGGGTGACCTCATGACCGATTTTCTTGGCCTATATAATTATTGGATCGTCATTTTCTTGATGATGACCGGTTTCTATATCGTCATCGCTCGCGAAAATTTGATCAAAACAATTATCGGTTTGAATATTTTCCAGACGTCAGTGTTCCTGCTCTACATCACCATGGGAAAAGTAACTAATGGAACAGCGCCAATTTTAAAAGGTTCTCACAGTGGTGAGAGCCATGGTGCCGAGGGTCACGGGGCGGAGAGCCACGGGGCTGAACACGGCCAGGAATTGCACTCAGCGGCCGAGGGGCATCTTGATTCGGGTGTCGAAGCAGTTACCGAGATTTACTCTAATCCAATCCCTAGTGTTTTAATGTTGACCGCTATCGTTGTGGGAATTGCGACAACGGCATTGGCTTTGGCACTGGTCGTTCGTATTCGGGAAGAATATGGAACGATTGAAGAGGACGAGATCCTAGAAATGGATCGGAACTCTTGATCGAACAACTACCAGTTTTGGTGATCGTCATTCCCTTGATGGCCGCACCACTTTTCGTGTTGATTGGCAACCGAAAGCTTGTGCTTTTGTTGACTCAATTAGTTTGCTGGACAGTGTTCGGTATTACGGTGAGTCTGCTATCGAGAATGCAGTATGGCCCCATTTCCTACGAATTGGGTGGTTGGCCATCGCCTTATGGAATTGTCTACAACGTTGATTACCTGAGCGCATTTGTGATGCTGTTTGTTTCCGGTTTGGGTGCCATTGTGATCACCTACGCGCCAAAGAGCGTTGAACGGGAGGTGCATCACTCGAAGCATTCGCTTTTTTATGCGTCTTATTTGCTGTGTATGACCGGTTTGCTGGGAATGTGTATCACGGGTGATCTTTTCAACGTGTTCGTTTTTCTTGAGATCAGTTCGCTGTCGAGTTATGCACTAATTAGCCTTGGCAAGACTCGTCGTGCTCCTCTGGCTGCTTTGCATTACCTGATAATTGGAACGGTTGGAGCGACCTTCTTTTTGATCGGTATTGGTTTGCTGTATCAAATGACCGGTACGCTCAATATGGCGGACATCGCCAGTCGACTTCAGGCGGTTGAAAGTTCGCGGACGATGTTAGTCGCATTCGCTTTCATGACCGTTGGCCTGTTTATCAAGATGGCCGTGTTTCCGCTTCACACCTGGTTACCTAACGCTTACACCTACGCGCCGTCGGTCGTCACTTGTTTCATTGCGGCAACGGCGACAAAAGTTTCTGTCTATGCATTCATTCGCTTGATCTATGTGATTTTCACACCGCAGTTTGCGTTTGAACGATTACCACTTGATTCTGCTTTGATGGCTTTTTCATTGGTCGGTATTTTTGTCGCATCGGTGGCAGCGATATATCAGACCAACATCAAGCGACTGCTCGCCTATTCAAGCGTGGCTCAAATTGGCTACATGCTGCTCGGAATTAGTATGTCCAACGTGGGTGGTTTGACCGCCGGAATCACGCACATGTTTAATCATGCCCTGATCAAAGGTGGATTATTCATGGTGGTTGGTTGCTTTGCCTTGCGAATCGGTTCATTGAAATTGGAGGATTTGCGTGGTGCTGGAAAAACAATGCCTCTAACCTCATTCGCCTGGGTGGTAGGCGGACTCGGATTAATAGGCGTACCAATGACAGCGGGGTTTGTAAGCAAATGGCTGCTTTTGACATCGGCTCTTTCTCTTGAGCTATGGCCAGTCGCCGTGTTAATGCTCCTGAGTTCTTTATTAGCAGTCGTTTATATCTGGCGGGTCGTCGAGATTTTATATTTTTCACCGGCATCGCATTTAGCTAAAACTGCCAAAGAAGCGCCAATGGCAATGTTGATTCCCACCTATATCGTTATTGGATCCACAATCGTATTTGGTTGTTGGACAGTTTACTCGGCTGGAATCGCTCATGCCGCGGCGGAGTCGTTGCTGGGAATTACTCAAATGGGAGGCGTTCAATGACTCCCGAGAATTTAATTTGGATTGCCATGCTGTTGCCTTTGGTGGCAATTGCATTGGTATTTATCATTGGTGAAAAATCACCAAACATTCGTGAATCCTGTACCATCGGTATCTCAGTCGCGTTGTTTTGGGTGACAACGCGTCTTGCGGGTTTTGTGTTTTCCGGTGGAAGACCTTCTTTCAAAATGGGTGAGATGTTACCCGGATTTGAAATTGCTTTTACCGTTGAACCGTTAGGAATGTTGTTTGCTTTGGTGGCATCAGGTTTATGGATCCTGACAACGGTCTATGCCATTGGTTACATGAGAGGGCATCATGAAAAAAACCAAACTCGGTTTTATGCCTGCTTCGCTTCTGCGATTTTCGCTGCACTGGCGGCTGCGTTCGCTGCCAATTTATTTACGCTATTCGTAGCTTACGAATTAATGACGATATCGACCTATCCCTTGGTAACTCATCACGGCGATGAGAAAGCAAAAAAAGGGGGGCGGATCTATTTAGGGATTCTACTGTCAACGTCGGTTGCGTTTTTCATGCTCGCAATCGCCTGGACATGGACAGTAGCCGGTACGCTTGACTTCACACCCGGAGGCATTCTGGCTCAGCCAAATATCGATGGGAAAATTTCTGATTTCCAACTATCCGTGTTGCTGGGCTTGTTTGCTTTTGGAATCGGCAAGGCGGCCATAATGCCATTCCACCGCTGGCTTCCAGCGGCGATGGTCGCGCCAACGCCAGTGAGTGCATTGCTTCATGCCGTTGCCGTCGTGAAAGTTGGCGTGTTCTCAATCTTGAAAGTATCGATTTACATTTTTGGAATCGATTTGATTAGCGAAACGCGGCTTGGAGAAGGCGCGAATCCGATCATGATGAGCGACTGGCTGTGTTATCTGGCGGGGGCTACGATTTTATTAGCCTCTCTGGTCGCGATGACGAAAGATAACTTAAAAGCCCGGCTCGCCTATTCCACCGTTAGCCAGCTGGCCTACATTACGCTCGGTGCTGCGTTAGCAACTTCCGATAGTGTGATTGGCGGAGGAATGCATATAGCGATGCATGCGGTCGGTAAAATCACATTGTTTTTCTGTGCGGGTGCGATTTATGTCGGCGCTCACAAGACCAATATTAGTGACATGCGTGGGCTTGGCAGGGCGATGCCGTTAACGATGGGTGCTTTTCTGCTCGCAACCTTGAGTATTATTGGTTTACCTCCGGGCGGAGGAGCGTGGAGTAAATGGTTCCTGGCATTGGGAACTGTTCAGACTGGACATTTTTGGTTGTTAGCGGCACTGATGGTCAGTTCTCTGCTCAATATTGCCTACCTGATCCCCATTCCCATCCGGGCATTTATGACACCGGCTGGCGAAGCTCCAATGAAATTCAAGGAAGCGCCGATGATGTGTGTGGTGCCTCTGTGCATCACTGCTGTTGGGAGTGTCGTGCTCTTCTTTTTTGGTAATGAAATTTATGATGTTCTGTTGCCAATCGCGACTAGTGCTCGATGATCCGTATTCACTTGACGCCGCAAATTGATAGCTGCAAATAATGAAAACTGAAGATGACAACTCGAAAGGCGACGACTCCAGCGGCGATGCTAGTTGGCTGGAACGTAATGTCAATGTCGTGATTGCGGCCCTCGTTATTGCATGTATCGGTTCCTTGGTTGCCCAACTTTTATGGGCACCTTTGTTTGCGGACAGGCATGGCGAAGCCTCGCACGTCGAAGCTTCGCATGATGATGGCTCTCATGATGAAACATCGCACGATGAACATGCGCATGATGAAGTTTCCCATGACGGGGCTTCTCATTTGCACCCAGCTGAATTTGCGGTCGAAGAGGTGTTTGGATTCGAGGCAATGTTTGGTTTTGCTGCGTTTGTCGCGGTCGTATTTTTAGGAACAGGTTTGCGTTTGATCATTATGCGAGATGAGGATTATTATGATTCATAATCTTCCTCCAGGACTGATCATGGTTCTCGGCGCGTTGTTGCTGCCGTTTTTGGGACAACGCTTAAGTGCGTGGGGAGCGCTGGTTTTATCCAGTTTGAGTCTGGTTGCCTTTTGGACGACTCCCGATTTCCACGCCGTAACATTGAATTTATTCGGTCAAGATTTAAACATCGTCCGAATCGATCGGTGGAGCTGGATTTTTGGTCTAGTGTTTCACTTGGCCGCGATTACTGCTTCTATTTACGCGCTGCATGTGAAGGATACGAAACAACATGTTGCGGGGATGATTTATGCGGGTAGCGCGATTGCGGCCTGCTGTGCTGGCGACCTGATCACGCTCTTTGTGTGTTGGGAGCTGACGGCAGTATCGAGTGTCTTTTTAATCTGGGCTAACGGAACTGAAACGGCCTATCGATCGGGAATGCGTTACTTGATTATTCAGGTCACGTCCGGAGTCCTGCTGTTATCCGGGGCTATTATTCACTACCAACAAACAGGTTCATTGGTATTTGAGAACTTTCTGGGATTAGAACCGGGACAACGTGGTGCGATCGGCGATTTGGAATTTGGTCCGCTGTTAATTCTGATTGCGTTTGGAATTAAGGGAGCCTTTCCGCTGCTCCATAACTGGCTGCAGGATTCCTATCCCAACGGAACAGCCACTGGGACCGTATTTTTAAGTGCGTTTACGACGAAGCTGGCGATATATTCCCTCGCTCGCGGGTTTGCGGGCTTGGAGGAGTTGATCTGGATTGGCTGTGCAATGACGCTCTTTCCGATCGTATTTGCCGTAATTGAGAATGATCTTCGCAGAGTGTTGGCCTACAGTCTCAACAATCAGCTTGGCTTTATGGTTGTCGGGATTGGCATCGGCACAGAGTTGGCACTCAATGGAACAGCCGCTCATGCTTTTTGTCACATCATTTATAAGTCACTTTTGTTCATGTCGATGGGGGCGGTTTTGCATCGCGTGGGTACCACCAAAGCGACGGAGCTGGGGGGCCTTCACAAATCAATGCCGCTCACCACGGTGTTTTGCATGATCGGTGGCGGAGCAATTGCGGGATTCCCGTTGCTTAGCGGATTTGTGAGTAAATCAATGATCATCTCAGCGGCTGGTCATGAGCAAATGTTCTCGGTATGGATCATCTTGCTAATTGCTTCAGCGGGTGTGATGGAGCACTCTGGAATCAAGATACCATTCTTTGCATTTTTTGCTCATGACTCAGGTAAGCGAGTCAAAGAGGCGCCATGGAATATGTTAACAGCGATGGCGATTGCGTCTTTCTGCTGCATTGCAATCGGTGTCTATTACCAACCGCTTTACGATATGCTTCCCTTTGAAACGCATTACGAACCGTATACAGCGGCGCACGTTATTATGCAGTTCCAGTTGTTGTTATTCGCGGCGCTCGCCTTTGTGTTTCTGATGAAAGCCAATCTTTATCCCGCGGAAATACGATCGACCAATCTCGATACTGATTGGGTCTATCGACGATTGTTGCCGCGATTGATTGCTCACATCGGAAAACTTGTTCGGCTGATTGATTCGATGTTCCGAGTTGCTTGTCTGGCGATGATCAAGCAATTTCTAAATTGGCTTTCAAAATCATGTAGTGCTCAAGGCTGGCTAGGCAGCACTTGGTCGACCAGTTCGATGGCGTTTTGGGCCGCCGTTTTGCTTGGCGTATTTTTGATTCTCTACTATCTCTAAATTTATGCCTGCGGGGTGAAAATTGGTTCATCGACACGGTGGGGCCGTGGTTTTTGGTTCACAATCGTAAAAGAGATGGTTGCTGAAATCAAAAAACCAATACTTTCTCTGACGGAATTTAGTTCGATAGATTGGAGATATGAGGTGACTTGATTACGCTGATACAGGATGATAACAGGACAAGTAGGGCCTTGTTTTCATCATTGTGCGTGAATCGGAACGGGTTACACTAAGCAAACTCCTTGGTAGCTTTGTTTCCAATGATTAAAAATGGCAAGATTGCTGTTTGGGAAACGAGATGATTGATTCTGGAAAATATGCGAGCTAATGGACACCTTTCCATTTATCTATGTCAGAGTAGCGCCGTCGACGTGGGCATACCTTTCGTCGCTTTTGATGCTTGCGCTGTTTTTCAAGTTTAATCGTTTCTGGAGTGTTCGCAATTTCGATCTCTGCCTGATTATCTTATTGGCACCCGGTCTGTTGTTAATCGAGGGTGGCCGACAGTGGGAAGCTCAGAATAAATCAGTAGCAGTTTCAGCAAGTGATTTAGCTCAATCGCCGGAAAAGAATATTCCACCTTCAGGCTCGCAGTTGTCCGATGATTCGGAGTTGGAAACAGCGAATCCTCAAGATCAAGAATTGCCCGGGGGTGAACAGAAGGGCGCTGGTGAAAAAGAATTAAACCTAGATAGCAAGGGAGTGGTCTGGCAGCGACTTGGCTATTATTGGCTATTCTCAATTGGCGGATTAATTTTGATTCGAATGTTGATCGATCCAAGTTTGACACGTCGACCGCAGTTGGAACCCAACCTGGCAATCGGCGGGATGGTCTTTTTCGGATTTAGTTTAATGATGTTTTTGTTCGCCAATATTGCGATTTCAGAACCGACCAATGAAGATCTTAGCGGGTCTCGAAATGCGGTGAAATTATTGCAACGAAAGGCTGTCGATGCGGATGAGAAAGAGCAGTTAATACGGAGAGGCCCCGGTTACACGCTCTTCAATTTATTTCCGATCATCCCGTCATTTGAAAGCGGAGATGCGATTCTTAAGACGAATCCAGACACTCAGGAATTGACGGACATGTCGCGGTATATCATTGCCGCCAAATCGTTGGCGATTGCAAGCCAGGTACTGATTGTTTTGGGCCTCGTGCTGTTCTGTTATTTTAACTACAACAATTTTAAAGTAGGCGTTGGGATTTCAACGATCTATTTAATGCTGCCCTACACTTCCATGTACACCGGCTATGTGCTGCATGTCCTGCCTGCGGCTTTGATTTTGTGGGCAATTGTTAGTTTTCGGCGACCGTGGATCGCGGGAATCTTGTTTGGATTAGCAACCAGCGTATCGTATTATCCAATCTTTTTATTGCCACTTTGGATCAGTTTCTACTGGGAACGTGGTCGTTGGCGATTTATCGTTGGCTCACTAATTTCCATTCTGATTTGCATTGGTGTTTTGCTATTCACTTCCACCACGCTGTTGGCATTTTGGGGCCAACTGCAGGTGATGTTTGGTTTTTGGTTTCCACGAATGGATGGGCTTCAGGGAATTTGGGCTTTGGGTTGGAGTAATTGGTGGAGGCTGCCATTGCTTGTTGCCTTCGTTCTGTTCTGTATTTCGTTTGTGGCGTGGCCATCGCAAAAGAACATTGGAACTTTGGTGGGTTACAGCGCAGCGGTCATGTTGGCAGTCCAATATTGGCATGGGTTCTCCGGCGGTGTTTATATGGCTTGGTACCTTCCGATGGTCTTGCTAATTTTCTTCCGGCCAAATCTTGATGGCCGAACTGCTCAAATGGAAGTCGGTGAAATAAGACGTCGGCAAAAAGAAACAGCCGAAGATCTTTTGCCATCCTCCTAAGTAATCTTTTGATTAATTCAATGCCGAGTTGCCCGATGAAAGATTTCGTTCCCTAACGGACAGAGTCTGGTTTGTTCCGCGAGTCTCGGTGCCCAAAGTTTAATCGGCGGGGTCTGATTAGGCCGAATAAATTGATTGGCACTATCAACTCCGTCGAGTTCGGAGTCGATTGTCTTGCGACAATCGGTATTCACGCCAAAAAGTGACTGGAATAAGAATCATTCGTGATTGCTCTGGCTTATTACCGATTACAGATGAAGAGCCTCATTAAGGTGAGAGAAGAACCTCAACGGTTTTCCCGAGCTTCTGACTTTTCCCCTTTGGACTTTTCCCAAAAGCGATTCCCGAATCAACCAGTGGTGTTATGAATTCCCGATTTTTAAAAACACTATTATTAGCAAGTGTGGTTGTGGGTGGAGTTTGGGTGTTATTTCACCGTGACAGAATTCGTGAACCTGCTGATATTTTAGTTTTAGTGCAGGAACAATTTTTAACATCTCAAGTTGGATTTGAATTTAACGAAGGATTCGAAGAAGGGTTAAGTGAATCGGTTGAGTCGATAACGGAGGCCGACCAATCACCCAAATATGTCACTAATGTAATTAGAATTGCGTCTTTTAAAATCAATGACGAGGTCGAGGGGCGTCAAACAGATTCTGATTTAGAGTTATTAGCTGATATTTGCTCTCACTACGATGCAATAGCGTTACAAGACATCAATGCTGAGGATAACCGTTGGCTTGATCGTGTTGTGTTACACATGAATAACGCGGAGCGTCGGAACAAAATTTTTCCACAGATTGAAAATCAAGCTCCAAGCTATACTTATGTCTCTGATTTTTCTTCTTCTGATCCATCTCGCGGAAATGGAACCGGTCTTTCGTCAGCGGTAATTTTCAACCGTAGAACGTTAAAGCTAAATCAAACGCAATGGTACGCGATTGACGATCCGGATGAGCTACTCAGTCACAAACCGTTGGTGACCTGTTTTAAGACACGCGGGCCGGTCGATGACGAAGCATTCACGTTTTCGTTGGTCAATGTAAAACTTGGGTATCACCAATCTCAGCGAGAACTGACTGGATTGATTGAGTTATTTCGTGCCATTCGAAATGATGGGCGGGGTGAAGATGACGTGCTGATCGTCGGTGACTTCAGCGGCGGTGATTCTGAGCTCCAGCCAATGCGCAAACGAGCAGGTTTGACCTGGGTAGTTTCGGATCGCGGGACCAATTATTTCAATACGACTCGATTTGATAATTTAGTTTTCAATGAAGTTGCGACTGTTGAGTTCACGGGCCGAGGAGGCGTATTTGATTTCGTCCAGCAATACAATTTGCCTCTCGAGGTGGCTTCGCAAGTGTCCAAACACGTTCCTGTGTGGGCTGAGTTTTCTGTTTTTGAAGGCCATACAAATTTAACGCCAGGCAACGAAACCGCACGGCCAGGTCGCGTCGCCAAGGGTGAGTCGAGTGAACAGCACTAACGAAATCGCTTGTTAGGAAAAGCAGCTTGCCACTGCTGATTCGTCGCTTGTCTCAGCGAACCAGCTGGTTATTTCGATGTCTTGCTTGAGGTAAGTACGACTTGATCGCTGTAAACTGCCGACACCAAACATCCTAAGACTCGACTGTTCGATTTTTCGATTGGCCTCCGCTGGTTCAGGGTTCGCTCCACTCGTTGAAACGTTGGGTGCCGTCTGAAGGGTGAAGATGTCTGTCTCGTGGGTGGTTGTGACATCCGACAAGTCGGCAGGTGAGAGCAACAAAATCAGATCGGGTTGTTCGCGTGATTGCAAAAATTCATTGAGTGACTCACCGTGGTTACAATGCGTGGTTTGATAACCGAGAGATGAGAGTTGACCGATCAACTGCTCGGCTGAGTAATCAATATCATTAACGACAAGAGCTACTTTTTTTCGACTTAACCTATAATCTGATTGCACTTCGTTGACTGTTGCCGACGATAAATTAGTTTCTTCGGTGGTTCCAGACACGTTTTGAAGTGTTTCTAAACACTCCAAGGCGTGATTGAGTGCGTCTTCTGCCTTGTCGTTCAAGTTCTGCCGAAGCTGATTTTGCGCGAGATGAATGGCAAGATTGGCGGCATCCAGGCACTTTTTAATTTCGGGAGAAGTAGAACACTTCGGTTTTGGTCTGTTTCGTTTCCGCGGGGTTAGATCCGCGATGGATTCGAGTTCTCCACGAATGATACGAATCTCATCGGGAGCCTGAATCCCAAGCCGAACCGAACGACCCTGGACTCTTGTGACTTCGACTGAAATACCGAGACCTGGAAAAAGAACTTTTTCTGCTTCGCGTCGCGAGAGAATTAACATATCAGACTCCTTTCAAAAGTTTGATTGTCGGTAATCAATAATCCGACATCCTGACGATCGATCTGTGCCACGAAATCCTTTCAGGCACCATTGGCGTGTCGTTAAGGGCGTAGAGGCCACTCTTTTATCCCCTGAACAGTGTTAGTGTACAGAAAAACACTACGCATGTAAAGCGAAACAGTTCGCTAAGTTGGTTTGATCAGTTAAGTCCAGATAGCACGTATTTCCCGCGGTTTTATTGCATTAGAGAGATTGCCTGCTGTCAGAAATTCGATAAATAGTGACAATGACCTTATGTGATTCATGAAATTTAGAGCCAGTAGCAAACAATATGTCAGCCGAAATTGAACAGCGTGCTCATGAGATAGTGGAAGACTTGCGGGCCGATATTGACTTTGAACTCGATGATGTAATCGCAAGAATTGTGCGAGGCTTGCCAGAAGATTATTTCAAAATGCTATCGCGAGATGATCAACTTCGCCAGCTAAAGGCTTTGCTTGCGATGGGCGTCTGTAATCTCTCGGAAGAAATTATGCTGCGCAGCGATGACGGCCAACAGATTGCAGTGGTCGCCCGGAAAAACTATCCAGGCTTGCTCGCTAACTTGCTCAAGCGAATTCCGGCGGAGTTGGAGTTAATCGGTGCAAAGATTTTCACTTCAACCGACCACGACTTTATTATCGATCTGTTTGAGTTTAAGCCAATTGAAAAATCCGAACCGGCAGCCCCGGTCGACTGGGTCGATTTAGAATCGACTGTCGAAGCAGTTGCCAGTAAAGTTGGATCACCGATTGATCAAGTTCGTGACTTTGTATCGCAGTACCATCCCGGCAACAGGATTCTTAGTTCTCCAAGTGACGTTGCTGATCAATTCCTTGTCTGTCTCGATTCACAGCGAACGAAAGAGACCGCGGTCCGATGGATCTCAGTGGGAGACGAACGGTCTTCGAGAGTAACGGTCGCTTCATCGAGTCGCTCAGCGCGAGACGTTTTCCGAAAAACGGCGGAATTCCTGGCAATGAGAGCGTGGGACATTGACCGAGCCTACTTACATGATTTTCCACGAGAGGAAAACGCTCACATGGCGGTCGCCAGTTTTTTGGTGGCTGGCCCGGCTTCGGAATCGAATAGCACAGAAACGAAGATTTCACCGACGAGTGATCAAGGGCGTGATGACGAACAAGCAGCGAATTCTATCGCAACGGATTTGGCAAAGTTTTTGTAAATCACGTTTGGTGTTGTCGGCAATCTATCTCTGCAATGTCGAATTGTCTGTGATCAATGAAAGCAAATGTTTCATATCGTGGATGGGCTCGTCGTTGAATTCGAGAATGACAATTTTGTCTATTTGTGAAATCTCATAATCCCACGTGTTTTTTGAGTCAATTTTTCAGCCGTCAATATTTGGTCTATTTCCTAGGCTACCCCATGTAGCGGTTCAAATCGGCTTTCTTTAAAAAGAAGTTTCGACTTGGAAAATGAAGTCAGCCTAACACGGGGATAAATTATGTCGGATTCGTTAACGTCGCTAATCAACGCCGGAACAAAACTCTGGTTGGATAGCATTGACCCTGAATTAGTACGAGCCAATCGAGAACTCGGTGCAACTGGAGCAACCTCCAATCCAATCATCGTTTCCAATCTGATCAAAACAGGTCGATTTGATTCAGAAATTAACGAGGTGATGAAAACAGGTGCAGACGATAATGAAGTCGCGTGGCAAATCACAGACCACATGGTCAAGGATGCCCAGACGGTCTTTGAAAAGGTATGGTCGGAGACTCAAGGTAACGATGGCTATGTCAGTTTCGAATTGGATCCACTCATCGAAGATCCTGAACTGGATTTGCCCCATGCTGATCGGGTTGCTCGTTATATCGAGTTGGGCAAAAAATGGTCGGCTGGCCATACCAATCGGATGATCAAGGTACCTGCGACCCCTGCAGGCATTGAAGCGCTCGAAGAGTTGGCCGCCTTTGGAGCGAGTTTAAATGTTACGTTGATTTTTACCGCGCGGCAGTATGAGGCGGCGCGCGACGCTTGTTGGCGAGGCGCGCAGCGACGTGATTCATTGGATCATTTTAAAAGCGTTTACAGTATTTTTGTTTCTAGGATTGATGTGTATACCGAGCAGCAGTTGCCAAGCTTGCAGGAAGAAACACAGGGACAAGTCGGGATTGTAAATGCAAAAAATATCTGGGCAGCGAATCAAAAGTATTGGTCTGGAAAAGGTTGTCCGCTGCAGCAAGAGATGATCTTTGCGAGCACTGGAACGAAAAAACCGGAAGACCCCAAATGGAAATACGTCGCGGCGTTAGCGGGAAGTGATATCCAGACAAACCCGCCTGCCACCAATGATGCAATTGCTGAAGGTGATGTTGAGTTTAACCGTCAGATCGATTTGCCAGTCTCAGAGTTGGTTCAGCAAGACATTGAAGCCAATGTCGATTTTGTTCAACTGGAGCAAGTGTTAATGCGGGAAGGCATTTCTAAATTCTCAAAGCCCCAGCAAGAATTAATTGCACTCATTGGAGAGAAGCGAGCGGCGATCAGTATTTCTTAAACGGAGACGGGTGAGAGTCTAAGATTGGTGTTCAGCGTTAAGAAAGCTGGCAATCGGCGTAATTACGCGAAGCGAATTAGTCTCGTGGGTCGTTAATTGATTGGCGGGTTCGTATGGAAATGGGCCTTGGTTTTTTAGCGATAATTAGAGAGTGCCACCGGGCTGGTTCTCGCTCCGAACCAGCCTGAGTCCCGGACCGCGGTTAACAACGCGCTTTTCCACCAATAACGCCAGTTTGGGGCGGAAATAACCGGTTTATATCTGCATTGTGGCCTCTCGGGCTCCTATCTATTATGGGTGCTCCTGATTTTCGTTGTTTTTAAAATTAGAGTGAGTCTCCATTGTCCTCCTATCAATTAACGCACCTGAAGCAACTGGAAGCTGAAAGCATCCATATCATCCGCGAAGTTGCCGCCGAGTTTGACAATCCAGTCATGCTGTATTCGATCGGAAAAGACTCGTCAGTCATGGTGCACCTTGCGCTCAAGGCGTTCTATCCTGCGAAGCCTCCGTTTCCGTTGATGCATGTCGACACGTGCTGGAAGTTCCAGGACATGTATAAATTCAAGGAAGATTATGCGATCAAGGAACTTGGATTAGATGTGATCACGCACATCAATGAAGAGGGGCGAGCGTTAAACCTTGATCCGATGGTTTCCAGCGGAAAGCATACGGAGGTCATGAAAACAGATGGATTAATTCAGGCGCTCAATAAATACAAATTCGATGCTGCTTTTGGTGGAGCTCGACGAGATGAAGAAAAATCTCGGGCGAAGGAACGGGTTTATTCGTTCCGAAGTGCGTCTCACCAATGGGACCCCAAAAACCAACGACCTGAACTCTGGAATCTCTATAACGCCAAAGTAAACAAGGGCGAGAGCATTCGCGTGTTTCCAATTTCCAATTGGACGGAATTAGATGTCTGGCAGTACATCCACCTAGAAAAAATTCCAATTGTTCCGCTTTATTTTGCCGCTAAACGACCGACCATTGAGCGAGATGGAATTTTGATCATGGTCGACGATGATCGGCTCAACCTATTGCCTGGTGAAGTTCCTGTTGAGAAGACAATACGATTCCGAACGCTTGGTTGTTATCCACTGACGGGCGCTGTCGAGGCTCCTGCAACGACGCTCCCTGAAATTATTCAAGAGATGTTACTGGCGACAACCTCTGAGCGAAATGGTCGGGTGATCGATAATGATGACGAAGGATCGATGCAAGACAAGAAAGAAAAGGGTTATTTTTAATCCAACCCTTGTCCAGTTATGAGTTGAAGTTGTCCAAGTAGCGTTTCCGTTTCCACCACTAGAATTTTGCATTCAAAACAATGTCTAATCAAGACGATTTAATTTCGAGCGATATCCACGCCTACCTCGATCAGCACGAGAAAAAAGAGCTGCTCCGTTTTCTGACATGCGGAAGTGTCGACGATGGGAAGAGCACGCTAATTGGGCGGCTGCTCTACGATTCAAAGATGATTTACGAAGACACGCTCGCCAAATTAGAAAAAGATTCGGCGGTGCATGGAACAACTGGCGGCGGTTTTGATCCCGCGATGTTAACCGACGGCTTGAAAGAAGAAAAAGAACAGGGCATCACAATCGATGTGGCCTATCGTTATTTTTCAACAGCGAAACGCAAGTTTATCATTGCTGATACTCCGGGCCATGTTCAATATACGCGAAACATGGCGACTGGTGCTTCCACCGCGGATCTTGCGATTATCTTGATTGACGCGCGACCCGGTCATGGCGTGATGGAGCAGACAAAGCGTCACAGCTTTATCGCTTCTTTGCTTGGCATCAAGCACGTCCTGGTTGCTGTTAACAAAATGGATCTCGTTGATTTCAGCGAGTCGGTTTTTCGAGAAATTTGTGACGACTACCGAGAGTTTGCTCAGCGTCTTGATCCGAATGATTTGCATTTCATTCCAATTTCGGCACTCAACGGAGACAACGTCGTCGAACGAAGTGAAAATACGCCGTGGTATAACGGTTCGACGTTGATGAATTTCCTTGAAACGGTTTACATCGGTTCCGACCGCAATCTCAAAGACTTCCGTTTCCCCGTTCAGTCTGTCACTAGGCCCAACCTCGACTTTCGCGGTTTCGCAGGCACGATTGCTTCAGGAATTATTCGCGTTGGCGATAAAGTGATGTCTTTACCGTCGCGAAAAACGAGTACCGTTAAAGAGATCGTCACCTTCGACGGCAATCTCGATGAGGCAGCCACGCCAATGTCAGTGACACTGACATTAGACGATGAAATCGATTCGAGTCGAGGCGATATGATCGTCAAACCTGGGAACTTGCCCAAGCTTGAACAAAAATTTGATGCGATGCTGGTTTGGATGTCGGACGCCGCGATGGTGCCCGGAAGGCAGTATGTTTTCAAACACACTACCAAAATGGTAACTGGGAACTTCTCAACGCTTCGTTATCAAATTGATGTGAATACGATGCACAGCAGTCCCGCACCGACTTTGGAGCTTAACCAGATTGGGCGAGTCAATGTTGTCTTAAACCAGCCCATTTGTTTCGATCGTTATCGAACCAACAAGAGTACCGGCGCGTTTATTGTGATCGATCGAATTACAAACGTGACGGTCGCCGCTGGGATGATCATCGATCAACGTACCAGTGAAAATACGGGTGCGAGCTGGGAGAAAGCTTCTGTTAGTGAATCGTTGGTCGAAGAAATCAGCGCAGTAACGCCGGAAGAACGAGCATCGCGGTACGGCCAGAAACCGACAACGATATTGTTTACCGGGCTGCCGGGGGCTGGAAAATCAACCACGGCGTTTGGAGTCGAGCGTCAACTGTTTGATATGGGCCGAAGCGCGATGGTGGTAGATGGCCAGAATATGCGAATTGGTTTAAGTCGAGATTTGAATTTTTCTAAAGATGATCGAAGTGAAAATGTTCGCCGGGCTGCAGAAGTGGCCACTCTGATGAACGATGCAGGCCTGATCTGTCTTCTGTCTTTTGTGTCGCCTAATGATGACGATCGAAAGAAGGCTGCCGGTGTCGTTGGGGGCGATCGATTCTTAGTTGTGCACCTAACGGCGCCAGAGGAAACTTGCCAACAGCGGCACGAAGCTGAGCAGTCATCTTCCGAGGATGCCCCTCGTGAATCGACAGTCAACTATCAGGAACCCACGGACGCGGATCTAGTTTTGGACACGGCCGAACTGAAACCCGCTGACTGCGTGGCTAAGGTAATCGCGCTTCTCGAAGCGAAAGAGATAATTTAAGAAAACGAAATTGTCTGTGATAAAACAATTCGTTTTTTAAATGGTAATCGGTTATAGTCGGGGAAAAATCATCCCTTTTGGAAACCTGAGTCTGTCGCCGTGCCTACCAGTGAATTCCCTTCGTTCCGCCCTCATCGGTTATTGAAATCGGCTCACCTGCAGACGGTGTTGGGTGCGACGGTTAAGGGGAATTGCCAAGCGGATAATGCGACCAGACGAATTGTCAATCTGCACGATGGCGATCGTTTGGTTGTTCATGACGATCAACCGGAAGTCTGGGCGCTGGGTGATCGCATTGTGATTTTAATACATGGACTCTGTGGGTCGCATCGCTCGCCGGGGGTGTCCAGAGTCGCAGCGAAATTAAACCAGCAGGGGGTCAGAACAATTCGCGTTGACATGCGGGGTTCGGGTGCCAGTTCTGGAGTTTCGAGATCTCACCTGCATGGCGGGAATTACTGGGATGCAAACGCTGTTATCGATGCCGTTCATCAATTGAGTCCGAACTCAAAGATAAGTTTGGTGGGATTTTCCCTTGGTGGAAACATCGTGTTGAAAACGATTGGAATCTGGGGCGTGAAGCCTCACGCCCAGATCGATGCTGCTTTCGTCGTTTCACCTCCAATCGATCTGGTTCATTGCTCTTGGCATTTGAGGCAGCATGGTAACCGACTCTATGAATCGTATTTTGTTAAACAACTGCAAAATCAATTGCAGCGTCGTCGGAAGCGAGTTCCCAACTTAGTTGAAAGTAACATGACGCGTTTTCCAACGCGATTGGTTCACTGGGACGATCAATTTACAGCACCCTGTTGGGGCTATCGTAGCGCACTCGACTATTACCGCGACGCGAGTTCCGCACCCAATCTGATGGATGTGCAGGTTCCGACTTTGTTAGTAACTGCAATGGACGATCCCGTTGTGCCCTTTGAAATGTATGCTGATCATCCGATGTCGAATGCAATTCAAATTGTGGCAACCCAGCACGGTGGACATCTTGGTTTTTTTGGTCGGCGTGGCGAGGATCCTGATCGTCATTGGTTAGATTGGCGGATTTGCGAGTGGAGCGAATCGTTAGCGGTTTCGACCACAGAATCGACATCACCTGAAATAACTGAAATTTGTCGGTAGTTCGTGAGTCGTGGTCACGGCGAACTTTAAATGCGTGTTTAGCTCTATTGAACGTGATATAATCGGTGACTTGAAATCACTAACAACGAGGGTTCTATGCTTCGCCAACCAGTAACAGCCATTTTGGCTTGGTCTGTATTGTTCGTGCTGCTGAATAACAGCTCAATTTTTTCACAATCGAATTGGCCTCGATTTCGTGGGGCCAACGGCGCGGGATTAGTCGACGGAGCTGATCTGCTAAGCGACATTTCGGACGATGAATATCGCTGGAAAGTAAATCTTGCAGGAGTCGGATCGAGTTCGCCAGTAATTTGGGGGCAGCATCTATTCGTGACTAGTTGTGAGCCAAGCAGTGGGAAACTCACGTTGGAATGTTTGGATGCCTTGTCAGGCAAGGTGCGCTGGAGCAAGTTCTTCAAACACGAAGTTTATCGCGTTCATGGGCGAAATAATTTTGCTTCAAGTACGCCGGCGGTTGATAAAAATCACATTTATTTAACTTATGCCGACCCCGAACATACGATGCTGGTTGCTCTTGACCACGATGGCAACCAAAAGTGGCAAAGAGATTTTGGTACGTGGACTTCTCAGCATGGATTTGCTGCCAGTCCAATGGTTTATGAAGACAAAGTAATCGTATTCAATTCCCAGCAATCTGATCGTCTTAAACCGGGGCAAAAATCCGGAGGGAGTCACGTGATTGCAGTAGACTGTGAGACGGGCGAGGACGCTTGGAGTTCTTCGCTGACATCGACAAGAGCCTGTTATGCGGTCCCCTCAATTTTTAAAGGTAAAAATGGAACTGAACAATTAGTTTCCTGTAACACCGGCGACGGATTTTTTAGTCTCAATCCTGAAACAGGCAAACAAAACTGGGCGACACTGCCGTTTCGAATGCGAACCGTGGCGTCGACGCTGACAGCTGATGGGTTAATCATTGGCAGCAATGGTTCTGGCGGCGGCGGTAACTATTTGGTCGCCATTCGTCCTGGCAATGAACCTAATTCAATACCAGAAAAAGTGTACGAACTAAAGAAAGCGAATTATGTTCCTACGCCGATTGCAGTGAACGGCAAGTTATATCTGTTTAGTGATAAAGGGATTGGAAAATGTGTGGAACTCCAAACGGGAGCTCCTATCTGGGAAGAGAGAATCGCAAAAGGGTTTTCAGGATCGCCGATAGCAACCTTAAGTCACATTTACATTATGGATGAGGTCGGCAATCTACTCGTGCTTGGAACTGGCAATCAGTTTGAACAAATTTGTAAGCATTCTCTGGGCGAATCGACTCGGGCGACGCCGGCAGTGGCTGGAAATCGACTTTATTTGAGAACGGACTCTCATTTGATTTGCGTTGGAGATAAGTAAGATAAATATGACCCGCTCACGAGCCAGTCAAATGGAGACATGCCTTTGGCAATTCTGGATTGACGTCGGTGGAACCTTTACTGATTGCCAGGCTGTCGATCCGCAAGGCAACTCTTATGAGATCAAGGAACTCAGTTCTGGAACAGTAAAAAGTCAATTGCGGGATGTTTCGAAGATCCCGAATCGTTGGTTTGTCGATTCCGATGCTGGAGATGATTTTTGGGTTGGTGCAACTTTTCGCATCGTTGCTTGGGATGGGATAACTCAATTCGAGTCAACGGTTCAGCGATACGATTCGGAATCTGGGGAGATTTGGCTGCAGGAGTTTCCGTCTCAATCGGCTGTGGCTCAGATATTAGATAGTTGCGAGTCAACCAATTCGATTCGTTACGAGCTCGATCTTGAAATCCCTGCCCCAATTCTGGCGATCAGACGACTCCTTCGACTGCCGCTAAGTTCACCGATTCCTCCGTGTCGGGTTCATTTAGGAACGACTCGAGGTACGAATGCACTTTTGACACGCACCGGCGCCGCTACAGCTTTGGTAACGACGAAGGGTCTCGGTGATTTGCTGGAAATAGGCGATCAAGCGAGGCCATCTCTATTCGAATTGAATATTCAAAAATCAAAATCACTGACTGAGGTGTGTGTTGAAATTGATGAGAGAATACTCGCCGACGGGACGGTTGAGCGAAGCCCCTGTGAAACGGAGGTTCGAGATTTACTCATTGAATTGAAATCGAAAGGTATCACCTCAATCGCGATCTGTCTGCTGCATAGTTATCGCTACCCACAACATGAAAAATTGGTTGGAGATATCGCTGGCTCTCTCGGATTTTCAAATGTCCACCTATCATCCGAGGTCGCCCCTTTAATTAAAATGCTGTCTCGAGCGGAAACGACCGTGCTTGATGCGTATTTAAATCCAGTGCTGGGTGATTATCTCGATGAAATCGAAAACTGTTTATCGAATGATAGTCATTTGCAGTTAATGACTTCCGCCGGAGGTTTAGTCGAACGGCAGTTCTTTTCCGGAAAAGATTCCGTACTTTCGGGGCCAGCCGGTGGCATCGTCGGTGCGGTTCGCGCGGGGGAACAGCTTGGCGCTAGTCGACTCTTGACGTTTGATATGGGGGGGACCAGTTCTGACGTTGGACGATACGACGGTAAGTTGGAATTGGAATATGAGACCTGTAAATCTGATATTCGAATCATGACTCCGATGGTGGCGATTGAGACCGTGGCTTCGGGTGGAGGATCGATCTGTTGGTTTGATGGTGCAAGCCTACGAGTGGGTCCAGAAAGCGCTTCATCGAACCCGGGGCCTGCCTGTTACGGGCGAGGAGGTCCATTAACACTGACGGATGTTAATTTATTTCTTGGCCGCATTGTGCAAAGTCGTTTTCCATTTCCCTTAAATCAAACAACCGTTAGCGATCGCTTGACAGAATTGTGTCGGGAGATGAAGTCAGTAGGTTATCAGTTGACGCCGCTCGAAGCAGCCTACGGGTTGTTAGCGATTGCCAATCAAAATATGGCATCGGCGATCGGTAGTGTTTCAGTTTCGCGCGGGTTTGATCCGAGCGATTATTTGTTGGTGGCATTTGGGGGAGCGGGGCCACAACATGCTTGCCAGGTCGCCAACTCGATAGGTGTCAAAAAAATATTAGACCCGTCCAATGGCAGTATTCTCAGTGCGGCTGGAATCCGCCTTGCCGATCAGAAGTCCAGCCGGGTCAGATCTGTGTTGGGAGTTCTCCAAGTTGAATTGCTGAGTCAGATCCAGCGGTTGTGGGAGGAGATGGAAACCGAAATTCAGGCAGAATTAGGTGAGGATGCCCAATTAACGAAAAGTTTAGATTTGCGTTACGTCGGCACAGATGCATCTCAATCCGTTGAAATAGCTGACCCAAGTGATGGCTTTGCGGAAATTGTTGATTCATTTAATCGACAACATCAACAACGATTTGGTTTTACTAGTGATAGAGAGATTGAACTTGTTGCGGCAAGAATGGAAGGCAACAAAATCGGCTTGCGTTTGCCAAAAACGAACGCAATCAAAAATCTTACATCGCCGCAGTCAGTCGCCGAGCAAAATGTCGCCCTCAAGAGTTTAGAAACTGGCTGTATCGATTACCAAATGACACCGGTATTTGATCGGGAGAGTTTGAACGCCGGTGATACAGTTCAAGGTCCTGGTTTAATCGCCGGTGCGCTTTCGACAACCATAGTGGAGCCCGGATGGAAGGCAACTTTGCTGAGTGAGGGGCAACTGTTGTTGGAAAAAATGGATGAAGCGGTTGAGTTGTCAGAGGATCAATCGGTTCGGCTATTGAGTCGGGCTGATCCGATGCAACTGGAAATATTTAACAATCACTTTGGAACCATCGCAAGGCAAATGGGGATTGCCCTGCAAATGACATCCATGAGTGTTAACGTGAAAGAAAGGCTCGATTTCAGTTGCGCAATCTTTACAGCAACGGGAGACTTAATCGTCAACGCTCCGCACATACCGGTTCATTTAGGAGCGATGAGCGAGACCGTTCGAACCATTATTCGTTTGAATCCAGAGATTTCTGAGGGTGACGTTTTCGTGACGAATGACCCTTATGGTGGCGGGTCGCATCTTCCAGACGTCACGGTCATCACACCCGTGTTTAATGAAGACCATACCCGCTTGATTTTTTGGGTGGCCAGCCGCTCGCACCATGCGGAGATTGGGGGTGTCGCACCGGGGTCGATGCCACCGGACGCCACTAACCTACAGCAAGAGGGAGTCCTGATACGGAATTTTAAATTAGTCGATGGCAAGACAGGTGAGGCATATTTTGAGACTCTACGTCAACTGCTGACGCGGCCCCCCTACCCTTCTCGAGCACCTGACGAAAATTTGGCAGATTTGCGAGCACAAGTCGCCGCTAATCGTACGGGTCTACGCGACTTATTAAAATTGGTGGACCAGTATTCTGAAAGCCATGTTTTGGCTTATACCGTATTTATGCAAGATGCTGCCGAACAAAAAATGCGTCACTCCATCGGTCGCATGAGAAGTGGGACTTTTCAATTTGAAGATCAACTTGATAACGGAGCGACGATCCGCGTTGCTGTTCTGATCAATCAGGATTCCATCACAATTGATTTTAGTGGAACCGATTCTGTTCTTAAGGGGAATCAGAATGCCAACCCAGCGATTGTTTCCTCCGCTGTGATTTATGTAATGCGATGCTTCATTGAGGATAATATTCCATTGAATCAAGGCATTCTCAAGCCAGTCGAGATTGTTTTACCGACCTGTTTTTTAAATCCAGTGAGCTATGAGAACCCAGAGGATTGCCCCGCGATTGTTGGGGGGAATGTCGAAACCTCACAGCGTATCGTGGATGTATTGCTGGGGGCACTGCAGCAGGCAGTAGAGGGAGGTTTCGCAGCGGCGAGTCAGGGCACGATGAATAACTGGCTGATGGGAGATGACAGTTTTGGGTATTACGAAACGATTGGTGGTGGTGCAGGTGCAACGCCTCAAAATCATGGGGCAAATGCAGTCCATACTCACATGACCAACACGCGTCTGACCGATCCAGAAATTCTGGAAACTCGCTACCCGGTCATCTTGAGAGAATTTTCAGTGCGTCAGGGAAGCGGAGGAAGAGGGCTCCATCACGGCGGTCATGGAATTGTGAGAGAGATTGAATTTCTGAAACCACTCACTGTTTCTCTACTGACAAATAGACGTCTGAAATCGCCGTACGGAGTCGCTGGGGGAGAACCTGGTAAGCGGGGAGTCAACCTGCAGATTGGAAGAGACGGAAGCGTCGAAACACTTTCGCCTTCATGTGAGCTAAAAACTGCAGCAGGTGAGCGTTTGCGGTTGGAGACGCCCGGAGGCGGAGGTTGGGGGGAACCAGAATCGGCATCCGACGAATCGCATTAAGGTGTCGTCGTCGTGGTGTCGAGCTGTTTCTTTTTTTCTTTAAAGCGAATTCTCAATTGCTCTCGGATTTTCAGGTAGCGTTCATTGACTTCCTGCTTTACCGACTCATCGAGATCGCCGTACGAAGTTAAAAAGACTTGCGTCTGATAGACTTCACCCCGAAGGAGGCTGGAGCGAATTCGGTGAGACATGCGATTTTGGGCTCTCACGAAAAACGAGTTGATAGAATTCCATTGCTCTGGTGCATCGACTCCTTCGCCGAAGGCATCAAAGTGACTAAACAAAAGATAGCCTTTTTCGCCGGTTGTCTTCTCAAACGTGGCTTCGATATATGGCCAGGAATCGTCACCGTCTTCGCTGCCTAATACATCACTTGGATTTTTCCTGACACGTGTTTTTAATTCCCAGCCCTGATTTTTGTAGCATGTGGTTAATTCGTGCCAACCCGGAAAAGCTTGATCTAAAGAAGCGACGGCAGCACAAGTTGGCGATCGAAATTGCCAAACGTCTGAGCGTTGGCCGAGGTCACTACCTCGAGAACGATCTTGCACTTCATACTGAACTAGTTTCCAGCCATCGACTTCTTTAGGAATATCGTCCTCTTCGTAGTCCAACGTAACGTCGGCGTCAAAGAATCGAACCTGAAGGTCGGTTTGAGCAATCGATCTTCGAACATCAGCGAACTGAAAAACACCCATCGAAACAATCAGAAATGCAACAATCCAAATGAATGAGAAACCCGCTTTGGAAATGGGGTTTATAACAGACGAATCTTTAAGACTATTGCTGGATTCGGTTTTGGAGCCGTCAGCAGAAATGATACGATTCCAAAATCGAGTAATCGATTCCCCGATTGATCCGGATTCACTTTCGCCCGTTTCAACGGGGCCGAAGAGAAATAATAAGAATTGATCTGTGCTAAAGATCATCAAGATTCCAATTGTCAGTGCGCCATACCCGAGAATATCGTGGGAAATTCCATGACTCAGGTCATAACCCAAGAGAATATCGACAACGGGAATTAAGAAAATTCTCACGATGTTAACGAACAACGCCCAAAATACGGCAGATAAGATCAGCAACGTTGCGCGGAATCCGAGGATGGGAAGCAAGAGAAATCCAACGCCGGCAGTTAGTAGAGATTCGTTCCAAACTGGCATGGTAAGGGCCGTCGCACGCAGTACAAAACAAAGGAAGGCGGCGCAAATGGCAAGAACTCCAAAGGCCCATCCCGTTAGTTTTATCCGCCGTGATAAGACAACGAAGACGACAGCGACCAGTAGCAACGTAAAGAACGACTGAACTCCACTGCAGGCTTCTTCAATTCCATATTCACGGACACCATTGACATTCTCGACCGCCACCTTAATTACGGTGCCGTCCATGTGGTGTCCCAGGCCGAACAAATCCAGAAGCCGGCTAGTGTAGGAAGCGCTGTATCGCTGGAGAGAAGTAATTAGCTTCACATCGAGATACAGAGGAAGTGTCAGGTAAACATACAGAGGTAAACTGCAGGTCCAAAGTGACTTACCTGTTTCTCGATCTAGAGTGCGTGCTAAAAAGCTGGTCACAATCAGCATCGCACTTAGCGCCGCAAACCATGGTTCCACAAAGAGCATGCCTAAAAACGCAACGATCATTCCCAGAAGTAAAATAATGTCGCTGGCGAGGCTGCGAAAAAAGAGCTGCGGCTGGCCAAAAGGCCATCGATAAATTGCGAGCCCTGCCGTAGCCAGAATTGCAATCGCGAAAGGTTGATAATGGGGAAGGTTCCAAAGTCTTCGAAAATAAAGCACGAGCAATGGCAGTTGAGCTAGTAATGCCAAGCCGTAGGGCAGCATGATCTTGATGAGATCTGATCGGGATTTTTGATCGTCACCTAAGATAGTATTTTCAGTTGCTTTATTCATTAACGAAGGTGTGCCAAAGATAAAAACCTGGATACCAAGCTAGGCTGAAATGCCTTTTTCCACGAATGATTATCTTATTGACTCGAAAGATGATGGATTAGTTTTACGCTTTAAAGATTTTCTCTCGACCGTTAGTAACATTTTTGGTCGCGTTTCGCGTGTCTACAACCAGTGTAGCGTGTTCGACAATTTCGTCCCAATTAAATAACGAATGGTCCGTGGATATTAGCACACAATCGAGGCTCGCATAGTACTCGGGCGTTGGCTGCGCGGTTGTCATGGCGGGCAAATCGTAATGCCTCATTTTGGGCAAACTGGGGACGTGCGGATCGCAGTAACTTACTTCAGCTCCGCGCTCGAGAAGCAGTTCCAACAGCTTGAAGGAAGGGCTTTCCCGGTGATCATCAATGTCTTTTTTATACGCCATTCCAAAGATTCCAATTTTACTTCCGCTAATTGGTTTCTTCATGCTGTTGAGTGCCTCCGCTGTTTTGTTCACAACGTAAGTTGGCATGCTACTGTTAATTTCACCTGCAAGCTCGATAAAGCGAGTCGGCATTTCATGTTTTCGCGCGACCCAACTTAGGTAAAACGGATCGATCGGAATGCAGTGACCACCTAAACCGGGGCCAGGGAAAAAAGCTTGGTAGCCAAAGGGTTTAGTTTTCGCCGCTTCGATAACTTCCCAAACATCGATGTTGATTTTCTGAAATAGCACCTTCAATTCGTTAACCATCGCAATGTTGACACTGCGGTAGGTGTTTTCGAGAATCTTGCAAGCCTCGGCAACCTCGCAGGAATTAACAGGTACGACTTGGGTGATCGCCTGCTCATAGAATCGTTTTGCAATCCGGAGGCTGTTGGGCTCGTGCCCGCCGACAACCTTTGGAATGGTTCCTGCCGTGAAATCTGGATTGCCCGGATCCTCACGTTCGGGACTGTAGGCGAGAAAGAAATCAATCCCTACTTTCAAACCAGATTCTTCAAGAATTGGAAGTAGAACATCCTTGGTCGTTCCGGGATAGGTCGTACTTTCGAGCACTACCATCTGACCTGCCCGCAGGGTCTTTGCGATCGATTTCGCTGTTAGCTCAACGTATTTTAGGTCTGGGTCACGGCTATCTGATAGTGGCGTCGGCACGCAGATCAGAATAACATCAGCTTCACCGAGCCGATTCATTTCAATTGTTGCTTCGAATTGTTCTCTATCTAGCCAGCCCTGAATGGTATCGTGGCTAATATGAGCGATGTAGCTGTTGCCAGAATTAAGTGCATCCGCTTTTGATTGGTCCACATCGAAACCAATCGTATTAAAACCTGCGGAAATGTAGGCATCGAGCAGGGGTAAGCCAACATACCCCAATCCGACAACACCAACGGTTGCGGTTTTATTGTCGATTGACTGGAATAGGTTTTCAGCTGTGTTTGTGATTGTGTCGGTCATCTTATAAATTCGAATGAAGAGAGATAAGGTGTTTAGCAGGTCTAATTCAGCATCGTTACTGCGATTAAAATAGTCAAGAATCAGTTGATAAGCCGAGGGTGGCTAACCAAGTGATGTTTACTACAACGTCAGAATGTTCGGAAAAAAAGGGTTAGATGGGGGCGGTTGAGTTGGGTTGTTTGGCAAACTGCAAATCAGGTTCTACTCCAAACGGGCTGCCTCAGAAACAAAGATTTCAGCAATTCGTTCAGCGGCATGTCCGTCCCATAAAGCAGGGCATTCACCTGTTTTGTAGGTGCCGTTAATAACTTCCGTCAAATGAAGTTTCAGTTTTTCGGAGTCGCTGCCAACGAGCGTACTGGTTCCGAGGGTGACGGTGATCGGTCGCTCGGTGTTAGGTCGCATCGTAAGGCACGGAACACCAAGTGCTGTCGATTCTTCTTGTAACCCTCCTGAGTCGGTGACGATGACTTTCGCCTGAGAGGTAAGGCAAAGGAAGTCGTTGTAACCTGCGGGGCCGAGGCAGGTGATATTGCTGGCTGAATCTAAAAGATCCAAATATCCAAAAGCTTCTAAACGGGATTTTGTTCGCGGATGGATTGGGAAAACCAGCGGTAAATTGGCAGAAATTTCTACCAAAACCTTTAGCAATTCCCCGAGTACTTTTTCGTCATCTACATTGGCAGGCCGGTGCAAAGTAACGACACCATATTTCCCGGGCTCGAGTGACAAATCTTGAAGAATACTACTCTGTTTTGCTCGTTCAACCTGATTCAATAGTGTGTCGATCATGACGTTTCCAACCAGATGAATTTTGGAGTCGTCGTGTCCCTCATGTTGAAGATTTTTTACACCATCCGGTTCAGAGGGAAGAAGCATATCGCAAATTGAATCGGTCAGCATGCGATTGATTTCTTCTGGCATCGTGAGGTCAAAACTGCGAAGACCGGCTTCAACATGAGCCACGGGTATTAGAAGTTTCGCCGCCGCAATGGTGGCGGCCATGGTTGAGTTGACGTCGCCAACGACAATCATCCGGTGAAAGGGAGTGCCATTCTCCGACGCCTCCACAAGCACATTCTCGATCGCGATTAAAATTTCCGCGGTTTGTTTTCCGTGGCTTCCCGAACCTATTCCTAAAGAAATTTCCGGGCGCTTAATCCCCAACTCCTCAAAGAAAATATCTGATAAATTGGAATCGTAATGTTGGCCAGTGTGAATTAACACTGGATCAAGGCAATCATGTTGTTCAAAAGCCCTTAAGATTGGGGCTATTTTCATAAAGTTAGGGCGTGCCCCGACGATGCATGCGATTCGTAGTTTTGTGGTCATGGTATTAAAAGTGAATGATTGTTTAGTACGTTGGCAACCGTCTAGTGTCCACGAAAATTGTCATTGTGCGCGGTTATCACAAGGATTTCTACTTGGTGGGTTGTCTATCATAATCAAACAAGCGGACAGTCCCGTTAAATTTGTTTACCGCTTCGAAACTAGCTCGCGGAATAACGTGCACGGGCGTGTTATAACAATTGTGATAGTTGTCTCGGATCGTTGGGGAAAGCACGCCGGTTATCTGAACAACGTTGTTCCCCGCCATCAGACTTCTGACAGCAGATCGTAATAGGCTTGGATCGAGTTTTCTTTTGTAAATCGAGTTGTTGCAGCAATCTGGCATCTCTGCTGATAAAGGGCCAACTCTCCGCGTTTCTCGTAAATTTGGATCGCTAAATCAGCTAGTAATGCAGGTTTGTCGGGAGGGGAAACCCAACCTAAATCATCGTCCAAAATGGTTTGAGCAAGTTCCGAATCAGGTTCGGTAATTCCGATGATCGGGCATCCCGCTGCTAAAATGTTATACATGCGAGAGGGGACCGAGATTCCAGACATTTCAGGGATAAATGAGATAATGGAAATGTCAGCGGCGCTAATTAATGCGGCTAAATCTTCGCGAGGAACGGGATCAAGTATGGTAACGGATTTGAGTTTTTTTTCGTTACAAATCTGTTTAAGATTTTGTTTGCCGCCACCCCATCCCCGCATCATCCATCGCACTTCGCTGAATCCTTTTTGCTCAAGAATTGTGGCGGCTTCCGCAATTATATTCAGTCCGTGTGTTCGGCCCATGTTGCCCGAGTACTGAATGACCAGCTCGTTTTTACTGCTGGTCTCACTTTTGAATTTATTGTTCTCTGCTGGAACCCGACGCATTCGGTCGTCGGCCCAGTTTGTAATGACGGAGACTTTTGATTTCAGCTGCGGGTCTTTCTTTAAAACGAGCTTTTTCATGTCTCGGCCAATGGTGATAATTTGATTGACAGATTGATAGAGCCGTCGAGTTGCAAAATCGATAATTCGATATGGTAGCGATGCAGATTGCGTGAAACCGGTGGGCACAAGCACGTCTGGATAAATGTCGTGTATGAGTAAGTAGGTTCGTGCTCCCCGCATTTTAGCTGCCAATGTTGCGACAAATGGTAAGGGTGGTGGATTGGTTACCACCAACACCCGATCGCCACGACGAAATCGAAATAACATCTTTATGAAGAAAGTCATCATGATCGTGATGACGTTGACTCCGCGGAGCATCAGTCGGTCTTTCGAAAACGTGGTGCTCCAGCAGCGGTTAACCTGAACGCCGTTTATAACCTCACGCCGTAACGCTTTTTGCCCACGAGACGTATACGTTGGCTGAGCACAAATTACTGAGATAGAGTAATTGCTGTTTTTGGATTCGCTCGCTAGACCCTCCGCGATTTGTGTCATCAAATGCGCAGTGGCGGCATCGTCTGGCGCAAATAACTCAGAAACTATCCAAATCGTGTTAGGCATTCGAAGACGCTTGAAATTTGCTGGGTGGTCTGCGATTAGGAATGGAGTGAATCTTGCCTTCTGCCTGGTACCAACTCACCATTTGTTGGATGCCGTCTGTTACCGAAATCGCTGGCGGATCTGCAATTTTATGAATTTTCGAGGCGTCAATTTGAGTATTCGCAACGGCTAATTTATTGATTCTCGCGGAAGAGATCGGCAGGTTTTTACCCGTGAGTTTGATCAATAAGTCGAGGGGAAAAACTAACAGACGAGCGAGCCACAGAGGCAGTGAGAAAGTTGGTTTTTTGCGGTCGAGCTCTCGATATACATTTTCGACGATCTGGCGACTGCAAAGGTCTGGGACATCGACGTAGTTAAAGAAATCAATGCCTTGTTGCGGTTGATTTTTATTGATCCAAAGGTTGATGGAGGTAGAAACAATATTGTCGACAAATGCGAGGCTTTTGATATTTGCCATTTTGCCGACTCGCAAGAATTTGCCGCTATCTATTTGTCGAATTAGAGAATACATATTGGCGAAGCTGTTTGGGCCAAAGATAACTGTCGGTCGCATTACTAAACATTGGTTAGCTTGATCCGCTTCGCACCATTGAATGCAAACTTTTTCGGCGGCGAGTTTGGTTGAGCCATAAGGCGAGTTTGGTTTTGGTTCAGTTGTTTCCGTTGGAGGTGTATCTTGTTTTCCATATAAAGCCACGGTTGAAAAGAAGCAGAGTTTTCTAACGCCGTGCTGCTGCATGGAATCGCAAACATTGGACATGCCGCCAACGTTGACATCGTGGAATGTCTGTTCTGAAATTCCAAAGTCGTGATGGGCCGCCGCGAGATGAATCACCGCGTCAACTCCAACCATCGCTTTGTTCAATGCAGCAATATCTCGGACATCTCCTTGGATAAATTTAACGTTGCTATTGTTTGCCAATTCGCTAGACGGTTCGTGTAAATCAAAGCAGGTACAGTAATGGCCTTCGTCTGTCAGGAGACGGCAGAATACTGAACCGACGAACCCGGTTCCTCCAGTAATAAGAATATTCATTTCAGCGCCTATTTAATATCAACGGAACGGTGCCACGTTCCATTGATTTTCTTACTATGTTCGACTCGGTCGTTTTGATTTAGAAATCGATCGCGAATTTTTTTTGCAGGGCAACCAGCGAAAATTGTATAGGGTGGAACATCTTTGGTAACCACACTGCCCGCTCCGATAATACTACCTTCGCCAATCGTTACGCCGTCCATGATGATTGCGCCCAGTCCGACCCATACATCATCCTGAATGACCACACCCTTTTGAGTGGCCTGGATTTCTCGTGAGGCATCCAGTCCCGTTTTGATCATTGGTGTGCCGATGACTTCAATCAAATGGTCTCCACCAGTAATCGCAACTTTTGGTGCGAGTTGGACGTAATTGCCAATCTGGATATTTTGAACCCCAAAGTAACAATCGTAGCCGATAAAGACATCGTGCCCAATTTTAAGGTCACGAAAACAGACAACGACTCCGCGGTTAAATTGCAGATTATGCCCATAGTTGCGTATGCCGCACCGGAGATTTGCGTGAAGCCAGGTTCGGCAGCGGCGGACGCCGTACGCAAGGCTCTTATTGGATTTGATTAGTTGTTTGAGTTTTCCCAACATCAATCTTTGTCGGTTTCTAACGACAGCGCCCGAAATATAAGATAGCTGATTTTCAATGTATGTTTTATGGACGCAGGCTTTACTTAGGAAGCGTTAACTTTTAGTACACCGAGAATGATAGCCTCTTTTACAGCCTCGGGCGTGAATTGTTCTCGAACTAATTTCAAACAAGAGTTTGATAAGCTTTTTACCTTTGGATAGGTTGCTTCGATGGTGTTGGCCAGCGATTCAGCTGATTCAAAATCAAAAAACGCTCCGGTTTCATCCTCGATGATAGCTGAGACTTCAGGAGGGTGGTTTATTCCTCGGTTTTCTTCTGTGATGACAGGGATGCCAGAAGCCATGTATTGAATGGCAGAGAGACCAGCCCAAGAGGGAATCACACCAATGTCAGCTTTGCTTAAAAATTGAGTTAGGTCGTCGTCGTATTTTGCCCCGTGAAAACGAATGACATCATTGAGATCGAGGGCGATTGATTTTTCTTTTGTGGCTGTTAGTTCAGGACCGTCACCCACAATGTCAACCACGAAAGTGACGCCCCGATCTTTTAGAATTGCCGCTGCTTCGATTAAGAGACGCATTTTTTTATCGCGATAAAGCCGGCCAATGTACAGCACGCGGATGGTGCGGTCATTTTCGGTAACTTGCCGATCATTCGCTGATAACTTGTAATCCGCGTCATTCAAGCAATTCCAAATCGTAGTCATGGTCGACGGTTCAACTCCAGCCTTTTCCAGCCTCAACCGCCCCACTTCATCGTAGGCAAGAATTCCATCGGCATGTTTATAGAAAAATAATCGAAGCCACCGACCTAAAAAACCCTGTCCGGCGAGCGTAGCATGACTCCACCAGCAGACTTTGACTCTGAGGATTTTCGCGATGAAAAATAGCGGAAAGCTCGAGAGTATATGTGGATCTGCTCCCAGTAATATTAAGACATTCGGTCGTGTCCGAACCAAGTTGATAATCGCTCCCCATTGCCAAACGATAAAGTGCATTTGGGTGATGTTAACGACAAAGTTCTTGACCCACTTAATCTTTAATGGGGGTTGTGGCTCAAAGTTTCGCATCTTTTGATACGGTGATTTTTTGCCACAGCAGATGGTGAAGTCAATTCGAGGATCCGAGGCAATTCGATTGAAGACCGATTCTCGATAGTGAATCAACGTCAGGTACTGCAGGACAACGACCGGTCGTTTGTCTACTTCTGAATTGAGTTCTTTTTGTTTGGGCATTTTGGTTGAGGGTAACTAGCAAAAACGAATGTTTTGTCGAATGCTAATAAGGTACATCGATGAGTTTTTCTTTTGTGCTAGAAACGGTTGGAGAGTCACCATTCGCTTTTATGAAATAAAGACGGATTTCCTATCAGATATTCGGAACGAACTAATCATGACGGAGGACGCTTAGAAGTGATGCCTAAATAGAATTTCTTTTGTCTAGCGGTGCCGGTCTGTGTATGGGTAATTGTGGACTGGCAACATGCTGGCTGTTTGGTTGCTGATTTTTCTTTAACAACCTTGTATGCAGCCAACCAATGATCAATGCAAAACAGAAAACAGTGGAAGCTGAGCCCAGTAAGCTTCCTTGCTTGAAAGACAGGAGGAGATTGAAAGTAAAAATGGCAAA
>JAAEMV010000073.1 GCA_024225195.1 Planctomycetaceae bacterium
AACGAGAACACAGAAGCCAATGCAAATAACCCACAGGCGATCCCAACCATCAGGCTTACCCGGGCGACTGTAAGCTCATCGGAATTGCTGAATTCCGCGGGAATCACCTTCGCCTCCTGGTGAAAGTCAATTGCCTGAACAACCAAGAAAAAAGAACAGCCAAAGAACCAAACGATCGCGAAAAAGGAAACAAATGCCGTGAATGCAGCAAACCAAACCCGCCGTCTATTTTCCGGACCAACGTCTCCAGTTCCTGTTTCAAGAAAAACAGACATTAATACCTCCCAGCACCCAATCGGATAACGTCCAAAATCACCCGGTCGCGACGAGTAATTGTCCAATTTAAAAGATGCACCCGACCTCGCGACTCGGGTGCATTTTTTTGTTGTGCCCAATGAAATTCCAGATCTTCGCAACTTGAATTGTCTAGTTATCGTCCAGCTTGTTGTGAAGCAAGCGATTTAGTTCGTCTTCAAGACCTTCGGGAGGAAATAACTGATTCTGCCACATCGCTTTTACCGTAGATCGAAAAGTACTGGGCGAAACGGTAATCATGACAGTATCGCCACGCCTGTTTTTGAGTGGAACCGAAGCGCAAATCAGTCTGCCGTTAGATGCAAAGATGTGGAAGTCAACTGCGTAATCAGTATTTAGAGCGTTAAGCACCCGGACGGCTCCAATGGTTGATTTTGGGTTGGAAATCTCGGCAATTAACCTCTGGTTGACTTGCTCCCGATCTTTAATGTCAGCGATGCGTTGCAGCCTTTTCTGGTCGAGCTTGGCATCATCATAATTCCAATATCCCTCCGTACCCAACGTTTCAGCAACGAGTACGATTTCGTTGAGACTTTCAAATGCCCCCCCGTCTTGGTTTTGCCCAAGACAAGTTTGTATACAACAGAAAGCAAGGAGAACGGTAATAGTCATTGTTTTCATAATCTTGCCTCTATTCATCGGGGTTCGTCAATGCTCACAACGCCTAGGGATAACCGAGTCGCCGGAGAAGATTCACCATATAATTGCCGCGCTGTCGGCGACTTCGGTTCATCCGCTTGTTATGCCACGATCCTCGTGACGGTCCGATTCATCAGTTTGGTATTTCTCGTCTTCAATTATAACGCGTCCATCCCAACAAAGGAAATTCGCGGTTTAACAGCAACCGGGCATCAGGATTGCTGCCAGTGAGCGTCTACGTTTCGGTACTGATCGGGAAGTTGTGCCTTCGCGTCAGCGATCGAATCGTAGAGTCCGTCCTGAACAGTATTCCAGTTGCGGTCGCACGAGAACCGATAGAATTCAATGTTGTCGTATGTTGCAATTGCCAACCCGAAAATTTCAGGTGATTGTGCGCCTGGCACCTCGCCGAATGGGTAAGTGCCGGACCACGCCCATTCAATCACGCTTGCACCGTCGATTTTGTCTGGCGGATTCATGCTTTGGCCAAGTGGCATAACGTCCAAAATCACCCGGTCGCGACGAGAGATTCTCCATTGCCAAAACGCCCGACTTCGCGACTCGGGTGCATTTTATTGTTATGTCGCGTTTTGTTGTGTTTCCAACTGTGATTCGATCTTTGCGTATCGTTTGCGC
>JAAEMV010000074.1 GCA_024225195.1 Planctomycetaceae bacterium
CATGAGTGACGACCAAGGTGGAGGTGATTACGGTTTTCAGGGGAATCCCTTAATTGAAACTCCTTCGCTCGACACTATGTTTGAAAACGGTGGGTGCCTGACAAATTTTTACGTCAGTCCTGTCTGCGCTCCAACGCGGGCAAGCCTCATGACGGGACGATACAACTATCGAACACGGTGCATCGACACCTACATCGGACGGGCAATGATGGATTCCGATGAAAAGACCCTTGCGGAATATCTTCAAGACGCTGGATATCGAACGGGAATCTATGGCAAATGGCATCTCGGCGACAACTATCCACTACGCGCCAATGACCAAGGGTTTCAGGACAGTTTGGTCCACCGAGGCGGGGGAATCGGCCAGCCTTCAGATCCCATTGGTGCTGAAGGAAAGTACACCGACCCGACACTAATTAAGAATGGAATTGAAACCGCCATGAAGGGATACTGCACCGACCTTTACTTCGATGCAGCCATGGAGTTCATTGACCAAAGCGTAAACGAAAGGAAAAATTTCTTTACCTATATCGCGACCAATGCTCCCCATGGGCCATTCCACGATGTTCCCGAAGCGCTTTATGAAAAATATCGGCAAGTCGATTTTTCGCCCATCCTCATTAACAAGCTCAATGAAAAACGTCTGGAAAAGGAAAATGATAAACTAGCACGGATTGCGGCGATGATTACTAACATTGACGTCAATGTAGGCCGGCTCATTGAACACCTTGAATCTCTTGGCGTGCTGGAGAATACCATTGTCATTTACCTCAATGACAACGGGCCGAATTCGATGAGATTCGTAGGCAATATGCGAGGCATGAAAACCCATGTCGATGATGGAGGTATAAGATCACCCTTACTCTTTCACTGGCCAGCCAAAGTTAAATCAGGACACCGATCGAATTTGATGTGTGCTCATATCGATGTGCTTCCAACGCTACTGGATGCCTGCTCTATCCAAAGCGATAAAACTCACCCCGTCGACGGCCGAAGTTTCCTGCCGTTGCTTGTTAACGACCGTCCAGAATGGCCCAATCGCTCACTCGTTTTCCAAACTCATCGCGGAGACAATCCGCAGCTTTACCATCATTTCGCACTCCACAACGGCCCCTGGAAACTGGTACATCCCAGTGGATTTGGAAAAGAAAAACATGACGGCGAAGTCAAACTGGAACTCTACAATCTCAAACAGGATCCGCAACAACAAAACAATATCGCAGCCAGTAAACCGAAAGTTCTTGCTAGGTTAAAAGAAAACTATGAATCATGGTTCAAAGACGTCAGCTCAACCCGCCCCGATAACTATGCCCCTCCGCGCATTGTTATCGGTACTGACCACGAATCTAAAACGGTATTAACGCGGCAGGACTGGCGACACTCACAAGGCAAACCCTGGGCTCGAGATTCCAACGGTTCTTGGCTGCTGGAGTCAGAAAAGCCGATGTCTTACGAACTCGAAATCATCTTTAATCAACTACCGACTAAGGGCAAAGCTCTAATCCAAATTGGCGAGGTAACGCAAACTGTCGAAATCTCCGCCGGTCAAAAGAGAGGCCACACTCATCTTGTTAAGATTCCTCAAGGCAAAACTAGTCTGTCTGTTACCGCTGATTTCAATGGACAAAAGCAAGGCCCACACCAGGTCATTCTCACGCGTCAGTAGGAACGATCAACTAATCTGCTTAGACAGTTGGCAGACCATTCCAACACCCTGACCTGCACCGGTGATTAGCCGATCACTCGTGTTCGCTGAAATGCGTTTCGCTTCGCGAGTGAGACGGGTGGCATGCGTGCCATATCAAATAATCCCATCGCCGTGCCGATGACTGCACCAACAAGATGAGCAATCGGGACAGCGGTGAATCCATCGCTACTGACGAACAACGTTCCCCCGACACAGTACTCGTAGGCTATTTTTCCCATCATTCCAATAAACAGAAACCCATACATTCCAACACCCGGCCAGTTCTGTTCCTGAAGCGAACTTCTTACCAAATACAGAACGGCCAAGCCAAACAGAGCGGTATCCAATCCACTCAAGCCTCGATAAGAACTTACATCCAGCGAAAAACAAGAAACGAATAAAGGTATCGCGATTGCCGACAATATTAACACGATCGCGAATTGAGCCGAATTTTTACGCTCGCAAATAACGCCCATCGTGACAAACATCAGAAGATCCCAAACAAGATGATCAAGCGACCAATGAGCTGTGTGACAGGTAAACAGCTGAAGCAATTGATGCAAAGCAGGTACGTTCGTTTGAAAATCGAGCAAACCCCCAAGACCCGGAACTAAAAAAACCACCACCGTAGCAACCGCAACGGATAAGGTGATCGGAATTTCTTTAATCAACTGGTACATAGCTTTCTCGATTTTAAAAATGGATTCAGCCTATCAATCGTAAACTCTACTGACTCCCAAGGCCCCGGCCGCTCTCTCGCCCGAAGGCGAAAAAGCGGCGACCTGGAATCCAATCACATACAACCCTGCCTTAAGAAACATCGGCCTCTTTATCCAAGGCTCCTTTTCGTTTCCTGCGAGCGGCTGCAACCCCCGCCATCCCTGCAGCAATTAAACCTGTAATCGGATCAATTGCTCCTCCTCCACCTCCGCCTCCGCCCCCGCTGCTAGTCGTGCGATTGCTAGCCGGGCGTTTGCTATTCGATTGCCAAGGTGAGCTCTTTACCGGCGGCGTAGATCTCGTGCTTGATCTTCTGGGAGAGGTTGAAACTGGCTGAGTCCCAAAGTTCAAATCCCGCCCTCGCTGAGGAGTTTTGTTAGCTACTCGCTTTTTAGGTGCCGCCGGCTTGCTTACCTTTTTCGCAACTTCTTTAGCTTTTGGATCGCTTTCAATCGGCCCCAAATTAGCCATCGAATTTTCTCGCAACTCCTTGAGCGTATCATTAAGTTTTTCCCGTGCTGCCCGGTCTCGCTGGATCCTCGTCGCATTGCGGCGGTCAATTTTCCATCGCTTGTACTCTTTATCATTTTCCAAAACGATAAAGGAGGCGTACTCGCTTACGATTGAATAACCTTCGCACAAATCGACAATCTGATTAACAAGGTCAGAAGAATTTCCATTTTTACGCATCTCGTCCATCAATCCCTGAACCCGGTACCAAGCCCACATTCGATCAATTTGCGGGTTGTCAGCGTTGAGCTTTGGAAAGTCAAAACTGACACTTTGTTCAAACGGACGCCCCATCACCGTTCCTTTTAATGTGACGTTGCCCTGACCAAAATCTTTATATCGCCCAATCATCCGAATCGGCTTTCCATGGTAAAGATTGGGAAGTGCTCCTGGCAGCGTGTCGTAAACTGGCACACCATCAATCGCCAAGACGAGGTCTGTCGCTACTGGATGAACTAATTTTCGACGGAAAGCATCTGCCTGCCGAATGAAATCATCTTCATGCGAAATGAAAGTTGCTAAACCACCTGCATCCCGTGCCAACTGGGTCAACAACGGTCGGTTCACTTCATTTCCAATCCCGACGCAAAAGACCTTAGAACTGGCTGGAGCGTCTGAAATCAACTCAAGCAACTCTTTCTGGCCACCAGCTTCGGTCATCCCATCTGACAAAACCACCACATTTAACTCCCGATCCGGTTGCTTGTATCGATAGGCTGCGTTCATCGCCGGACGGAGATCTGTGCCGCCTTTTGCATACTGCTCACCAAGAAACTTCGTCAACTTTTCCTTTGCTTCGACATTCACGTCTGCTAATTTGCTGAACAGCATCTTGGGGGCATTATTGAAAACCATGACATCAAATCTGTCTTCTTCGCCAAGAGAATTAACAAATGCCTCAACCGCTCCCCGAGAGAGCATTAGCTTTCCATCATTTCTCATACTCCCCGAGATATCGACTACAAATACATAGTCCATGCCACCAGCCATATTTTCTAACTCCTCACCAGCAGTGAGCGACATCAAAAAGTAGCCATCCTCTCCTTCGTGCTTCGAAGTGATCAAATCAATTCCCGTTTTGGCTCGCTTAGACTGGAAAGCGATCACGATGTCTCGACTCAAATCACCTTCGTTGACTTCCATGCTGGCCTGTGCGTAATCACTTGAATGATTAACAACCACGAACTCATTGGGATGTGAATGACTGGTGATTTTTTTCACTGGAATTTCACTCTTGATATCAAGGGTCAAGGCAAATTTTCCAGTCGTTTTTTCGTTTTCAGCCTTCGTTGATGTTGCTAGTGGAAAAACATAAGTTGACCAATCATGATCAACATCCAACGGCTGGTAATAAACCACTTTGATGTGCTGTTCGGCATGCGGCTGGATCGGGAACACCCTCATCTCGAAGGTCTTATAATCCACCTGCTCCAGTAGCCCGGGATCCTTTTTCGTTCTCTTGTAACTTTGGTAAATCTGGCGAGCTCGTTTTTTCTCCACAACCTCACCGATCATTTCCTTACCATTAATGATCATGCTGAAGTTACTCACACTTGCATTCACCGGAACAGGAAATGTGTAAAGTGCCTCAACAATCCTGCTTTCCGTATTGAGGAACACCTGGTTCACTTCAGTAACGGCAATTCCATTGTTAATGGTGACGTTGACAACTTGCTCCTTAATCAGCAACCGCCCACCGAAACCACCTTTGGCTACCAACAACCCCGACGCACTAGCCAACCCCGAGGGCATTACCCCAAGCACGAGCGCCACCAGCATGGCAGGTAGCCAATAACCTCGAAGGCGGCCTCGATTGCGATGCCCTTCTTCGTCGGTAAACCTCTGTTCTTTGAAAACTTGCATTGGACTCTCCAGAAATTTGGACGCTCAAAATGAGCATTGATTATCTGAAAACATCAAACGCAATCGGCATGCCAACCAACAATAAAAAATATAAGCCATTGCAAACAAAGGACTTACGGACCTCTGGGGGAGCAAAACCAGAAAACCAACTAATGTGATGTACAATTGCGGGACATCGCAATGTACGTGAAATGCCCAGCTGGAGCCCCAGATGCTTTTTACCGATACCACAAGGCCGCTCGCCAAAACGATTGCCGAAATCTCTTTCGCCAATCCTTTTCTGCCCAAGCGCGTGGAACTGGAAAAACTCGCTCTGGGAGATCAGTTCGACCCAAACACCCGCCCTTTTTGGTCGTGGTCGCTTAACGATGAATTAGATCGCCCCAACGTCGTCAAGCTCACGCAAACAGTACTCTCGCTGGCTGAGGAGACCAGAGCAAAATTACTGACACCAGCGCAGGCATCTGACGAGGAGTTACTTCTCTATTCCGACTTAGTTTGGTACGTCCTCTACTACGAACATTTTGCAAAACGCGGTAACCAAACTCACAGCCCCAAGGACGAAACATCAGCTTGGGAGAGGTTCTTAAAATCAGTCGATTACTGGATGAAATTAAGCGACCGCACAATCCCAAGTCACGACCAACCAGAACATATTTATGCTTGTCTTTATCAAGTCAAACGCGCATTTTTAAATATTTTTCACTGCGTCATTGGACGGTCGTGGCCTATTTGCAAGTTGCGAGCCAACATTTGGGAATCCATTTTCACCCATGACATGCGCCGCAGTCGACAAACCCTGTATAGCTCCATGAATGAGGTTACCACCTTGGTAGTGGGTAACACCGGCACGGGTAAAGAATTAGTCGCCCGTGCTGTTGGCCTCTCGCAATATGTTCCTTTCGATAAAAATAAAAGACGGTTCACTGATGCTGAATCAGAACGTTTCTTTCCACTCAATCTTTCTGCATTTTCACCGACCCTGATCGAGTCAGAATTATTTGGGCATGAAAAGGGCTCCTTCACTGGCGCTATTGCCTCACGAGTTGGCTGGCTCGAATCGGCGGGGAGATATGGAACCGTCTTCTTAGATGAAATTGGTGAACTCGACGTAAGCATTCAGGTAAAGCTACTCCGCGTTCTTCAACAACGTCAATTTCAAAGAATTGGTGATAGCAAGACCCTTGAGTTCAAAGGAAAGTTTATTGGTGCGACACACCGAAACCTCGCCCAGAAAATAGAAGAAGGAACTTTCCGAGAAGACTTCTACTATCGACTTTGCTCTGACGTCATTTCCACTCCAACACTGATCGAACAACTTGTCGACCGCCCCTCGGAATTTGGATTTTTGGTCGATTTTATTTGTCGCCGCATTGCCCCCGGTGAACACGAGGAAATTCGAGACTCAGTCATACAATGGTTTGAATCTTCTGAACTGAATAATTACCAGTGGCCAGGAAACATGCGTGAACTTGAGCAATGCGTTCGAAACATAATTATCCACAACCACTACGCACCTCCGGCCAAATCACTAACAAGCAATTTCTCAAAAGCTATCGATGAGGTGACCCTGACATCCGATGAACTGCTATCCGAATATTGCGCAAAAGCCTACCGAAAATATGGTAGTTATGAAAAAGCCGCCGAAGTTCTCGGACTCGACCGTCGAACCGTACGGGCAAAAGCCAGCAAGATGAAACTAAAATAAATTGCGCCGCTGAATTCCTCATTCCCAAAAGACATCACCACGGCAATCCTGGTTTATCTACATTATATTTTTTTTAAATTTAATCCGAGGATCGTTACCCATAAGTTCAACGCCTAGTTAGACTGACGTCTAAAATTTTCAAGCAAGCGATTTTTTTATTGATGATCTCCCTGTGGTCAGCTCGGAACTGACATCCGTGACTTCCAGCACTTTCAACGTTCAGTAGCAACATGGCTAAGTCATATTACGAAATACTGGAGATCAACGCGGATGCAAAAGAACCAGAAATTCGGCGAGCCTATCGGAATGTGTTGCGGAAATATCACCCAGATCTACATCCCAACCAACGGAAAGCCGCGAAACGATCTCGACAACTCAATGCAGCCCTGGGGGTCTTAACCAACCCAGCCGAACGTGCCCGGTACGATGCGAAGCTAAAGAGAATTGAAAGACGGAAAAAAAGAGCGGAAGAGAAAACTAAACGAAAAAATTCCAGTCAAAATTCTCATTCAACCTATCGCAAGACCTACTCCAATCCAAATCGCAAGACAAGCTCGAGCAACCGAGCCAATCGCCAACCAGGTCCGCGTCCCGGTTTTAAACAGCGTAGCGCAAATGGATCCACAAAAAATACAACGGGCAAAAAACAACAGCGATCCAAATCTCCAAAATGGAAAAAAAAACCAGAGCGGAAACGCAATCGCAAAAAATCAAATGCTTCCCGATGGAATCGCTCCGCCCAACCGTTTAAACACACCTCCAAGCCTGAGCTCGATTATCAACACGGACTGGCGATCGGCATTTTTGTCGGCGCAGTTCTAATCATTCTATTGCTGGCGCTGCTGGTCTTACTAGGATTGGTTGAGCTTAAAATGCTGGATCGGTCTTTAATCGAATTCTTTGCTTAAACCACA
>JAAEMV010000075.1 GCA_024225195.1 Planctomycetaceae bacterium
AATCTCTCAAGACGCTACTTTTTGATCCGTTCATTAGCCTCTCCACTATGATTGTGTTCCCATCAGGCTACCTTACTTTTTTCAAAAGCAAAAGAAGATCCTGAATTGCCCGCTGAATCCAGCAAAACCAGTTCCATTAGTTTTCGTTACTGGAAACAAGCGAAAGCCGATCCGCCAGCCATTCAAGAGTTTCTGGCGACCGGGCTTCAACGCTTGGGAAAAATCAGTCACCGGGCCGCTAGAAAAACTCACCAGCCCCTCGAAGAACACTACTCATCCTCATCATCATTGTTAGGCCAGACAATCCAGTCCCCGTCAGATTTGCCATCGTTTTGTACATTCGGCAAGTAGGCTGCGGGCTTAACGCCCTCCGGCGTAACACCTCCATCATCGTCAAGATCGTATCCTAAACTGTAGATCAGCGGACTTTGATCGACGATTTTAAAGATTAAGGGTTCCCCCGTGAGCTGATCTACTGGTGACCTCGGGAGCGTGCTTTTGGGAATTTCATCCCACGAATTTGGCCACGCTCCATTAGCAAGGTAAAAACGCTGTAGCGCAATTGCTCCGAGCACTCCTTCTTGGCGTGCAATCAACCGATCCATTGCTTTGCGAATATTCTCGGTCGCAGGCAAGACCAACCCCAAAGCCGAATACTTCCATTTTTCAAGATTTAACTCTTTGTAAATGTCTTTTGACTTCCCAACCCACATGGGGCGGTTTAAGTCGGCACTCGCGGCTTCAAAAAACTGATCTGCCTTGGCCGCAACTTCCCCCCTTGTTGCAACCGTAAAAAGACCGAGCGGCCCAATAACACTCTCAGCGAAAGACTCCCAGTTTTCCTTCTCAGATAATTCGCCACCGAAAATGCCCGGCATGCCCATACCGGTCAACGCTGACATGACCTCAAAGCCTTGAGGAGTAATGTGACCGTCACCCTGACCATCATTCGTGTAAATACGTTGAATCAAATCGCTGACTAACAAAGCCTCGCCATCATAGGAAATCCAGTCTTTTAACTTCGCACCACGAACTGCCGACTGCAGTTTTTGCAACTGTTGCTCATTAAAAAAATTGGGATCTTCCTTAATAACACTTTCAATTTCTGAAAATGCCATTCCCGAGATTGCATAACCGACTAAACCACATACCAGAACACGACCTTCTGCTGCATGTCTCGCAAACCCAAACATCGTTTCGATATCTTGCACTACCCGATCTGAATCTCCCTCTTCGATCGCCAATTGAATATCGAACGCAAATAAACGCGCGGCATTTCGCAACTGCTGCACATGTGGAAGCAAGATGCCAACAAGCCAATCATCAAGCAATCGCCCTGACACCCCATCGCTCCCTTCCTCCACTCCGCCATCCTGAGAATCACCGCGAGTCAAATTAGGAAACAGAGCAGCAAAATCTTCCTCAGAATATTCGTTTTGGTTTGCTTTTAATTCAATTCCAAAATACGGTCGCTTTGCTCCTTCCCGAAAAGCATCTATTAAATCCTGATGCTCGTAGATTGCTGCCTTGGCGGCTTCCCACCCCGGTTCCCCCTTCCGGACAAACCGTGTACTCAAGTAGCTTTGTTCACCTTCCCCTTCCCGGAACCAGATTTCAGGAATTACCTCGCCTACTGAAAAATTATATTTTGTCCACATTGGGCGATAAATTGGCCAGGCCTTTTCGGAATCAGCGACATCCGCGATCCCCGCGTTTAATTGAACAACGTAATCCGTTGAGACAACCGGCACACCTTGATGATAAAAGACCCAGACACCTGCGTAGGCTACGATCAGAGCGATGATTCCATAACCAAAAGCATGAAGGGATTTCTTCCAGAAAGGTCGATTTTGCCGTTTGGATGATTGAATTAATTTTGCAGCCACTGCAGGGTCACCAAAGTCTTCGACTAA
>JAAEMV010000076.1 GCA_024225195.1 Planctomycetaceae bacterium
ATGGATGGCTACGGGTATGTCAATCAATTGCCTGCCGCCGAGACTGGTGCACAGAACGATGTTATGATTTTTCATGGCAACACTTCACCCGATAAAGCCGCAGTTGATGGGAAAGGTGTGTGGAGCAAACTGCAGCCAGGGCATGGCGTTGGATTTAAATCAGATGGCAAAACCAATCAGTATTCCAAGCGGTTTGGCGTTGAGTTGACATTCGCAGAGACGATGCAGAAACGTTTTCCTGATCGCCGAATTGCGATTGTTAAGTACTCGCGAGGTGGAACGTCCATCGATGCGGCAGCCGCTGGGGGGTTTGGATGCTGGGAGCCCGATTTTAAAGGTACTGCGGGGGTCAATCAGTACGATCATTTCTTGGCCACGGTGCGTCACGCTTATGCGGACACGGATATTGACAATGATGGTCAATCCGATCGTTTGATTCCTGCCGGGATTGTCTGGATGCAAGGTGAAAGTGACGCACACCATACACCCGAAACTGCTAAGCGTTATCAGGCAAATTTGAAGCGATTGATGGACTTGATTCGAGCGGCATTTCGAACAGATGATCTTCCAGTTGTGATCGGAAGAATTTCGTATTCAAAAAAAGAACCACCCAGTTGGAAACATGGAGAGATCGTACGAGAGGCGCAAGCCGAGTATGTTAAAGCCGATGCAGCAGCGGCGCTGGTGACCACGACTGATCAATACGGATATTCAGATCCGTGGCATTATGACTCTCCCGGCTATATTGATCTCGGGCGCCAATTCGCCAACGCGACTGCCGATCTTGAACAGGGCAAAAAATAAGCGAATAAGATTTGTAATCATTCAAAGGCGAGCGGTTGTCGGTGATCTTTGGCTATTGAGCGAGGAATCCTCTCTTTTGTTTTTTTGAATGGAAAAGATGAAGTGCAGCGGCAGATCGGATAAAATCAATCGCTGCACAGTTTCAGTGTGGTCGATGATTTTTATTTCTTAAACGAGAGGTTCTTGTATGAGTCCGACTAATCTCAACCGTGGCTCTGCCAACCGCCGGCATTTTATCAAAGCTTCCACGCTTGTAGGTGCGGCAGCCTTAGGTCCCGTTCACCTTCTGGCAGCTAAACCTGATTTGACTAAGGATAAATTGAATATCGCAGTGGTGGGTGCTGGCGGCCGGGGCGGTGCGAATCTCAATGGTTGTTCGGGTGAAAATATTTATGCAATCTGCGACATCAATAAATCGACAACTGCCAAAGTGAGCCAGCGCTTTAAAGACGCCATTGTGACGACGGATTGGCGCACCTTGATTGACGATCCCAAAATTGATGCGTTTGTTGTGTCCACGGCCGATCATCACCACGCCTTGGTTTCTATCGCCGCGATGCGAGCAGGGAAGCACGTCTATTGTGAAAAACCACTGGCGCATACGGTTCGCGAAGCGAGATTGATGCAAGATGAATATAAAAAAAGGAAGGGTGAGATCGCGACTCAAATGGGAACGCAGATTC
>JAAEMV010000077.1 GCA_024225195.1 Planctomycetaceae bacterium
GTGGGTGACTTTAATTGCACGCCCTGGTCCCCCTATTTAAAGGATTTCCAAGCCCAAACGGGACTTCGTGACAGCCGTCGTGGATTTGGGAATCAAGCGACCTGGCCGACGCAATGGAAAATCTTTCGAATTCCTATCGACCATGCATTCGTTTCCCCAGAAATCTGCGTCCACGATCGGTATGTTGGCAATGCAACGGGTTCAGACCACCTCCCGATTATCGTAGAGGTCTCAACCGAAACGAGTACTAGATAACAGACTAAGCCACCGACTGAAGCTTTAAACCAAGTTTCAAGATCATCTCGTCGCAGGCCTCAATGACATCACTGGCGTGAATGTCGCGCATCGCGTCATTTTCTGCTGATCTTCTTTCTCGACAGCTTCCTGCCTGGTACCACTTCTGAATTGCCAAGTGCTCAGAACCATAGGCACCAGATTCTTCTGGCCGAGTTGTGCCGTACAGCCCAACACAGGGCGTGCCTGAAGCCACCGCTAAATGCAATGGACCAGTATCACCGCCGACGAAGAACGCCGACCGATGCGTCAGTGCTGCCAATTCTGTCAGACTCGTTGCAGGCGCAATAATCGACGCCTTAGGGTCAACCTCGTGGATTGCCTTCGCCATTTCAAGCTCTTCATCACTGGCCCAAACAACCACGCTTTGGAGCTGGTATCGCCGCTTTAAATAACTTGCGACTGCCCCATATCGATCCATTTCCCATCTTTTAGAGGCCCAACTGCCACCGGGATTGATCACCACAAAGGGACCGTTAACATCAGCATTTGAAATCCAGGCGGCCATCGTGTTTACAGCCTGCTCGCAAAGCGGTAGCTCTCGCCTGCGCGACTCCAAGTCTTCTCCTTCGACTCCTATCGCAGTTAGCAGTTCCATGGAGCGGTCAACGACGTGAGCGGATTCAGTCTCAACGAGACAGTTATTCAGGAACGGTGACAACTCTCGACCCCATCGACCTCGCCCTCCGACTCGTGTTCTCGCGCCGCTAACCCAGCCAAGAAGTGCACTCTTGGTGATTCCCTGCGGATCAATCGCAATATCGAATTTAAATGATCGTAAATTCTTCGTCACTTGAGACCAGCATTTTGGCTTGGTCATCCACCCTTTGGGGATCATGATAATCTCATCCAGATCTGGGTGGTGCCGCAACAGTTTCTGAGTAGGAGATTCAACCGCCCAGGCAATGAACGCTTCAGGATACTGACCACGAATTGCCGACAACACAGGCAACGTCAAGATGCAGTCCCCAATGTGACTTAATCGAGTGATCAAAATTCGAGTCGGTTGCTTGTTTTCCATACCAGTCTCAAGTTTCATTGGCAGCCAAAACAAGATGTTACCGCAACAACAAAAACTGGCCAATATTGATCAATCCGTCCATCTGCCACCCCACGCAAAATTAAACGCTGGCGAACCTAACGCGATTCAATCAGAAAGCTGGTTTGAGGCCTCATTCTTTTTAATTTTCAATAGAATTTTACGGACCAAAAATGCCACGATTAACGTAAATCCTATCGCGGCGGCGCCACAATAAGCCGCCTCCCTGTAGTGCTGAAAAATAATATTGCCAATGCACGGAAGCACGGTATACACGATTCCAGTCGCACAAATCGCAGCTGCAATCGAAAGCCCGACATCATCATCTGGCGTCACATCCGGGTTGCGTTTTGCTACCGGTTTCCAAAATGGACCGCCAGGACGAACCTTGCGATAAAACCGATCAAGCGTCTCAGGATTTTCCGGACGCGTCAAAAACGTGACAATTAACCAGAAAACAATGGTCAACAAAGCGACGGCTAGCATTTTGACCTCAGAGAGAGCGGGATCAAAACCAGCCCACGTCAGTTCACCGGTTCGTAAAGAATCAACGCCTGCCAGCGAAGTTATTACCGATTCATAGGAAAGGAAAAACACCAGGGATCCCACCATCGAGGCGATTTCGCTCCACGCATTAATCCGCCACCAAAACCAACGCAGCATGAAAACAGCACCGGTGCCGGCGCCCAGTGCCAACAAAATCTTCCACGCTGCGTCAATCGAAACATTGGCCATCTGGATGGCAGCAATTGCGCCCGCGATCAAAATGATCAACGATGCTCCTCGCGAGGCACGTGTCAACTGACGTTCGGTAGCATCCGGTTTCATAAACCGCTGATACACATCACGGACCAAATAAGACGCTCCCCAGTTCATCTGAGTACTTAGAGTCGACATGAATGCAGCAAAGAAAGTAACCAACAACAAACCATTGAGACCAGGTTTTCCAAGATCTCGCATTACCATTGGA
>JAAEMV010000078.1 GCA_024225195.1 Planctomycetaceae bacterium
GAGGAGCAGGTCGAGCTTTACGAGGATGCTCTCAATTGCCTTGTTTTCCACGATGTCCTTTGTGGTGCGAGTACTCTCGGAAATATTTTTATTGATCTCATTGAAGTCTGTCCTCAGTTTCTCGTCCGTGAGGGCATTTTTTGTTAGTGTATTCGGTTCGGCCTTCAAACTCTTAACAGTCCGACCTGCATTGTCAATAAACTCAATAACTTTGTCCTTAATATCCCCATTCCATTCGTTTGGAATTTCTTTGTAAACCTCTAGTGTATTCCCTGCTATATCTGAGGTATCCCGAATACTTTTCGACGTCTCTTTGATACTCTCGTCGATGCTGTTGAGTGTGCCGCGAAAAGTTGTTTGTGCTTCTCCGTTGGCTCCCAGTAGATTATCAAAGTTCGCAATTGCGTCTGCGAAATTGGGTTGATTTTCCTGCCGCTGAAACATGCCCGTGATTGAGTCTGAGGTAGTCTGGATTTTCTTAATTGTCGTAAAAAGGTTGTTTGACTCATCGTCGGGAGCTCCAATTATCTCGGTGATTTTCCCGGCAGCTTGGTCAATTTTATTTGCTAGTTCGCTGAGATTTAATTTCTTTTCAGTGTCATCCTGTTCAGTGTCATTTCCTACTAGATTTCCAAGACCTTCGATTAACTTTGCTCCTTTTTCTCCGAGCACTGCTTCGATCGGATTATTTTTTTTGATGATAATTTCGGACTTAATTGAGCTTCCTTCGTTTGGATCTTCAATAGATTCAATGTTGATCACGACGTCACCAAGAATAGATTCGGATCCAATTACTGCCATTTCTTTGGAAGTATCAATCGTTCGCTTCTGTCCGTTGTCATCGGATTCCTGAATGCTCATCCATACGGTAACGCCCTCTCCATTGGGCGAAGGAGCTACCTTAGTAACGCGCCCGATCGGCAACCCAAATTTCTTAATGGGAGTGCCACTGGAGATGCCCGCTGCATTCTTTGTCTCTCCCGAGATTTGGTAGGAACTGCCAAAGAAGGGTTTGCCGCTAATGGTGAGGATCAAAATCCCTAAAATCAGCATCGAGATAACGACAAGAATGCCGACTCGAAATTTTAAGATTCTTTCATCCATAATGTTCACCTTCGAAAGTCGAAGTTTTCAATTTCAGTTGTCGTATAAATCAGTTGACAAAAAAGTTTATTGGTCGTGCCCATTGGCGCGCATCTCCATCAATCGCTCACCTGCTTCGCCATTGACGAATTGTTGTACCCGGCGGTCGCGACATGACTCAAGCTCTTTTACCGAACCGTCGAAAATGACCTGGTTTTCACCCGGGTCGAGTCGTTGCCGTGGAATCAGCATCACGACCCGATCTGCTACCTTGCGAGCAGTGTGCATATCGTGAGTGACGACGATACTGGTCACGGGGTTTCGAGATCGCGTTCGCAGTATTAGTTCATTGATGACATCGCTCATGATCGGATCGAGCCCGGTCGTTGGCTCGTCGTACATAATTAATTCAGGATTCATGATGAGCGCTCGTGCGAGTCCCACTCGTTTTCTCATGCCCCCGGACAGTTCTGCCGGTTTTTTGAAAACGACAGAATCGGGCAAGCCAACTTCGGACAATCGGGACAATACCATTTCCCGTATTTGATTATCTGAGAACCTCCCGTGTTGCCTCAATGGAAAGGCAACATTTTGTCCGATGGTCATGCTGTCAAACAGAGCGGCATTCTGGAAGATGAACCCGTACCGCAGACGCATGCGACTGAGCTGTCTTTCTGTAAGTTGATTGATGTTTTCACCATCAAATTCGATTGTGCCAACCGTGGGTTTGACTAGGCCGATGATCGACTTCATTAGCACAGTTTTGCCGCAGCCACTTTCACCCAGCAAGGCGAGTGTTTGTCCGGGAGGAATCCTCAGTGTGATATCTTTTAGAACTTCTTGACTGCCAAAAGTAACGGAGAGTTTTTCGACATCGACAATTGATTCTTGTTCTTGATCGAGTAGTTGTTCAATCATCATTTTAGTAAGTCCCTCCCGGGTACCACGACTCGTATAGGGCCTTGAGTGATAGCCCAAGGCTTAAGTCGAGAATCAAAATAACGATGAACGCAAACACGAACGATGAAGTTGCTGCTTTGCCGACTCCTTCGGCTCCGGGTTTACAGTTAAATCCCTGATAACAACTAATTAAAGAGATAGCGGATCCAAAAAATAGACTTTTTAAGATCCCTGTGAATAAATCGAAGTTGTTGACAAATTTAGCGCTGTTCGTCCAGTAATAATGCTGATCGATATTCAGCCAAATGTTACTGTAAAAATAGCCGCCAGCGACACCCATGAAATCAGCCATGATTGTGAGTGTGGGGATGAATAGGAGGCACGCAAGAAATCGGGGTACGACTAGGTAGTGAATTGGATCTGCTCCCATCGCTGAGAGGGCGTCGATTTGCTCTGTGACGCGCATGGTTCCAAGTTCGGCCGCCATGGCACTGCCAACGCGGCCTGCCAACATGGTCGCGGCAAGTACCGGGCCGAGCTCGCGTACGAGGGTCAAGTTGATGACGCCTCCGAGTTGATTCGTTAAACCGTAATGGCCAAGCTGCGAACTGCTTTGTAAGGCCAGGACGACGCCAATGAATGTGCCAGTAAGAGCAACGACGGGTAAACTGGAAACGCCAACTTGATAAAAATTGGGCCAGAGGGTTTCGCCTTTGGGGAAGCGACTAAACATCCAGCGAAATGTGCTGAGAATAAAAAGACAAAAGTCGCCCAGAGCGATACAGCTCGAGATTACCAACTCGCCCCAGTCCGATACCCATTCCGTAAACCAACCCGTGATCCGAGCGGCTAGTCGAGGTTTCGAATTATTGGGGGCAACGATCGACATGAAATTAGTGCACAATCTGCGCGCACGCCTGTACTGTGGTGCCCCCCACGGATACATATCTCTGTCATCGACGAAACATTGGTACAGCTTGAGTAACTTTGAGGATTAGGAAAGATTTTCTGGCCTCTGGTCGAAAGATGGAACGATTTTCCACGCTCGATTTTTCTGCGATGGTTAAACCCAGTAATCCCAGCAATTTTCATCTGAATCCGCGGATGCTATCGGTCGGTCATTCCAGCGAGTGCTAGCGGTTATTCAAACGGGGGTGAGCAAGTTCGCAAAGCGGTGGTTAGGCGGTCGATCGAACTCAAAAGGAAAAAGATCGCGAAATGAGATCAGGATCGGAGGCGGGGTTTTGACTCAAAAGCGACTCAGGCGACCTAGGCCGTTGCCTGTGAGGAGCGGCTCCGAGATACGAAATAGGAGCGAATGCCAATAAAAAAAGCCGGCTAAAAAGCCGGCTTTTCATGAAAACATTCAATGAATGTAGTCTTAATCGACAGGTGTCACGTTTTCAGCGCGTGGACCTTTTGGACCCATACCTTCGGTGTAAGTTACCGATTGTCCTTCGCGAAGATCGTCGAATCCGACGCCTTCAACGTTTGATGAATGGAAAAACATGTCCTGGCTTGTCCCAGTGTCAATGAATCCAAAACCTTTGTCAGTCAAACGCTTAATTGTACCTTCAGCCATTACTCAAAATCCTAAAAAGAAATCTAACAGTGCCTGCCAGAATCTACATCTACTTAAGGCCGCACTGCCAGTTAAGATACCTATTCTTACCGGCATCGCAACCGCGAAACCTTAAAAGTCAACAGATTTCCACGATCGTTGTGTTTTTTTCCGTTGGTTTCGAAGCAAACCGGAACCCTTTCGTGATCGGAGCAACCGTTTAACGAGGCTTCGTGCGGGGGAAGGAAAGGGGGTTTTTGAATTTTAACCCGTGAAATAGCGAGTTGAATCGAGTTTTAGCTTTTTGAATGGATGGCATTCACGGTGAGGACCTAGGTCGAGGCGGCGGCAATTGATTCAGGTAAATATTATTTAGTATTTGCTTCGAGCGGTGGTATAAACAGGGCGAATCTGAATCTTGTTGTCTTGTTGGAGAACTCAAAATGGCTCAAACCACTGGTCGAAAGACTTTCAAACTGCCTATTAGTCCCCGCTGGATGATCATGGGGGTGGTTGCCATTTCACTGTTGATGCCAGTAAATCAGTGTTTTGGGCAGGAAAAGAAAGCAGAAACGTGGATGGGCGTATTAAAAGCTGGTCCCCAGAAACTGCGGCTTCAGCTGAGGTTGAAGCCTGAAAAAGACGGCTCTTACAGTGGAGCAATGGTCAGCCTCGATCAAGTGGCGACTCCGATCCCATTCGATAAGGTTAAGCGAACCGCAAAACAGTTGACGTTTGAAATTAAGAAGCTGGGAGTTTCTTTTGCAGGTGATATGAATGCAGATCAAACCGCCGTGACTGGAGTGTTTACTCAGGGCTTAAAATTCAACATCGAGTTTAAACTTATTGACGATTGGAAACCATCGAAACACGTTGCGACTTGGGTGGGCAAGATGGAAGCGGGGCCGAAGCAGTTTGATTTTCAGTTTCGTGTGTTCGTGGATTTTCAAGGAAAGAAGTCCATTCAGCTGGATAGCCTCACCGAGGGGGTTAATGGATTAGAAGGCGGTTTTGAGCAAAAAGGGGATCAAATTACGCTGACCATCCCGGCGACGGCAGCCAGGGTCGTGGGGAAACTTGAGGCAGACGGAAAAGTGATTGACGGAACCTGGATCCAATCGGGTGCAAAAATTCCGTTGGTGCTAAAACGAATTCCCCTTGAGCAAACGAAATCGCCTGAGTTGAAGCGTCCGCAAACGCCGAAGCCTCCTTTTGATTACGAATCCGAAGATTTCAAAGTACAAGCGAGTTCGATTGATGCTAAATATTCAAACGAAGTTGTGCTTGCCGGGACGGTCACGATGCCGATCGGAAAAGGCCCTTTTCCAGCAGTTATTTTGACGAGTGGATCAGGCCCGCAGGATCGTGATGAGACGATCTTTGAGCATCGGCCATTTTTAGTCATTGCTGATTATTTAACCAAAAAAGGATTCGCCGTCGTGCGATACGATGACCGGGGTATCGGAGAATCCGAGGGAATTTTCGTTGAAGCGACCACTGCAGATCTGGCAGATGATTTAGAGGTTGTTTTTGAGTGGGCCAAGCAGAACTCCAAGATAGATTCCAAGAAAATTGTTCTTGCTGGTCATAGTGAAGGAGGGATTATTGGGCCAATCGTTGCGAGTCGCAATGCGGATGTTGCGGGGGTCATTCTTTTGGCGGGAACTGGCGTGACTGGGCGTAAGATTGTTCTCAATCAGACTAGAAGGATTGCAGCGGTAGCAGGCCTGCCCGAGAAAATTCTAGATCTACAGGATGAGTTGTTACGGCTAGTTGTTGCCAGATCAAAAGACGGACTTCCTATGGACGAAGATTTTGTCGACTCGCTGAATGACGTTTTTGCTGATTTAAGCGAAGATGAAAAGTTAAAATACGGTCTTAACGATGTTGCGACGAAAACAATACTGATGTTCAAATCGAAGTGGATGGAATATTTTTTAGAATTTGATCCGGCGACCACGCTCAGCAAAACGCATTGTTCGGTTCTTTCTCTGATCGGTGAGAATGATCTTCAGGTCGATCCTAAACTGAACATGCCTGCCATTAAAGCTGCGATGGAAAAGGCGGGGAATCAGGACTTCACTCAGGTTTTATTACCGAAGTTAAATCATCTTTTTCAAAATTGTGAGACGGGTTCGCCTAGCAATTACGTGATCATCGAGCAGACGCTCGACGACACGGTGTTGAGTGAAATGAGTCGTTGGCTGGAAGCGCGGTTTAAGTAGCAGGTGGGTAAGCGGTCTGAATTCATCGTGGGAAACAAAACAAGCCCCGCTGTTTCCAGACGGGGCTTGTATTAGTTATCAAATTTAAACTTCGGCTTAGTCTTCACTCGTGCCGGAATTTTCCGGTGAATCGTCACCGGAATCGTCGTCTGCGACCCCGACACCGACGGCTTCTTCCTGGGGAGGTTCTTCCGGAGGTGGAACAAATTCGCTATCGAATTTGAGCCCTGTGATCTTGCCTTTGTCGTTCTTGACACCGTCGACAATGATTCGGTTCTTACCTTGGAAGTTACCTTTCAGCAATTCTTCCGAAAGCGTGTCTTCGACGTAGTTCTCCAAGGCGCGTCGCAATGGGCGTGCACCATACTCCAAGTCGGTTCCCTTTTTGATCAGGAAGTCTTTGGCGTCGTTGGAGAGTGTGAGTTCAAATCCACGCTCTGAAAGTCGCTCTCTAATTTTCGCCAGCTCGAAGTCAATGACCAACTTGAGGTCTTTCTTTTCAAGGTGTCGGAAAATGATCGGCGTTTCGGAAAGACGATTGAGAAATTCCGGTCGGAAAGCTTTATTGATTTCATCGTAAACGCGAGCCTTCATGCCCTCGAACGATTGATCTTCGCCGGCACCAGGAAGTCCAAAATGTGATTCATTCTTAATCGCGTGAGCACCAACATTGGTGGTCATGATTAAAATTACATTTCGAAAATCGATGTTGCGGCCAAAACTGTCGGTCAGGCGTCCCTCTTCCATGACTTGAAGGAGCATGTTGAAAATATCAGGATGCGCCTTTTCGATTTCGTCTAAAAGCACGACTGAGTACGGACGTCGGCGAATCTTCTCGGTTAATTGGCCACCTTCTTCATAGCCAACGTATCCCGGAGGGGCTCCGATCAAACGACTCAGGTTGTGTTTTTCCATGTATTCAGACATGTCGATTGCAACCAAAGCGTCTTCGTCACCGAACATGAATTCAGCCAGTGCCTTGGAAAGTAATGTTTTACCAACACCGGTTGGGCCGGCAAACATAAAGCAACCAATTGGGCGTCGTGGATCTTTAAGACCACTTCGGCTTCGTCGAACAGCTTTCGAAATCGCGACTACCGCAGCGTCCTGGCTGACGACCTTCTTGTGAAGTTCGTCTTCCATTTTCATCAGCCGCATCGAGTCTTCGGTTGAGAGGCGTGTCAGTGGAACGCCAGTCATCTTGGAAATGACTTCTGCGATGACTTCTTCGTCGACTACGCCATCAGTTTCCTGAGACTTTTCGCGCCATTCACGCTTGATTTGTTCCTTCTTTTTACGAAGTTTATCGGCCTGATCTCTCAGGTTTGCTGCTTTCTCAAAATCTTGATTGGCAACCGCGTCCTCTTTCTCTTTGTTGAGACGCTCGATGTCTTCGTCGATTTCTTTAAGATCTGGTGGACGGCTCATGGTTCGTAATCGGACACGGGCACCTGCTTCGTCGATCACGTCAATTGCTTTATCCGGGAGGCATCTCCCTGTGATGTACCGACTGGATAGGTCAACCGCAGAGGCAACAGCATCATCGGTGATTTGCACTCGATGGTGTTCTTCGTACCTCTTGCGAAGTCCTTTCAAGATTTCGATTGTTTCTTCATTGGACGTAGGTTCGACAATGATCTCTTGGAATCGACGAGCCAGTGCATTGTCTTTTTCAATGTACTTACGGTACTCATCAAGCGTCGTTGCTCCAATGCATTGAATTTCGCCACGTGCGAGAGCGGGCTTGAGCACGTTGGCAGCATCAATTGCTCCTTCCGCACCGCCGGCACCGACGAGCGTATGTAATTCGTCGATGAACAAAATGGTGTTTTTCGCACGGCGAACTTCGTTCATTACCGCTTTGATGCGTTCTTCGAACTGTCCACGGTATTTAGTACCAGCAACCATCATTGCGAGGTCGAGAACAACGATCCGCTTGTCGGCTAGGATTTCAGGTACTTCCCCGGAAACCACTAGCTGAGCGAACCCCTCAACGATCGCAGTTTTTCCAACTCCGGCTTCACCGAGAAGGACTGGATTGTTTTTGGTTCGTCGGCACAAAACCTGAATGGCTCGCTCGATCTCTTCGGAGCGACCAATAACGGGATCCAATTTGCCTTGTTTGGCTAACTCGGTAAGGTCTCGTCCGAAACTATCGAGAGCGGGCGTTTTCGACTTTCCACCCTGCTTACGTTCGCTGCCTTCGCTACCGCCTGAGCTCTCGCGACCTCCTCGCTCGGAACCCTCGCCTCCTTCAAGGCCGTTTCCGAGGAGATTGAGGACTTCTTCACGAACTTCTTCTAGTTTTAGTCCAAGGTTCATCAGCACCTGGGCGGCAACCCCTTCTTGTTCTCGAAGGAGGCCTAATAAAATGTGCTCGGTACCTACGAAGTTATGGTTGAGGTTGCGAGCCTCTTCCATTGAGTATTCGATGACCTTTTTGGCTCGCGGGGTTTGTGGAAGTTTCCCCATCGTGATCATTTCTGGACCACTCTGGACTAGCTTCTCCACCTCCAAGCGAATTTTTCGGAGGTCAACATCAAGATTTTTCAAGACATTGGCGGCAACGCCCGTGCCTTCTTTAACCAAGCCGAGCAGCATGTGCTCGGTGCCAATATATTCGTGATTGAAACGCTGAGCCTCTTGATTGGCCAGTTGCATGACCTTTCTTGCTCGATCAGTAAAGCGTTCGTACATGTTCTTTTCCTCGTCCTAACCTATCGATTATTCAGGTTTCAAAATCTGAAAGTCGTTTTTATTAGTTGCTGGTTTTCTTTGTTGTTCGATTATACGTGATTATCGGCTTTGTATTAAGCGGCGTCAGACCACTCATTGTTATTGTTTGACTCTAACGTTGAAGAATGTTCGAGTTTTTCCTCGTCTTGCGTTGAAATAATCTCTCGAATTAATTCTTCCTCTCGTTTGCATTCAAAGTTCCACTCTACCGCTTCGTCGAAACGCTTGATCTCTTTTAGTTGTTGAAGCGATTGATCTAACTTCCGTGAGTGCCGAAATAGTGTGGCCAGTAATAGCCGAGCTTCGATGTCTCGTGGGTGTTGATCAATTTGACGATTCAATAAAGTTTGAGCTTCTCCCCAATGCCCCTTTAAGTATTCGTGTTGTGCTTGAATAAACAAGGTGTCGGGTCGCTCGGTGACAGCAACCTTGTCGGTCACAGGAACTGCCACCAAGTCAGTTAGACGGTTATACGAAACTAAAGCCGTTGCGGCCCAAATTAAACAAATCACTGGCCAGGCGATTAGCGGGAACGCTTCGCCTAATGACCACTTCCATAAGAAACTGGAAATCAACGCAATGTTCAACAGGATTGAGAAACCAATTGCTGCAAACAGTGAAGACCAATGGCCTTTACACCAAAGACCCGGTAATCCGGGCCAGCTGCACAGCAATAATGGACCCCAACGCATGGGTGATCTCCAAGTTCCAATTAAAAATACCACCGGAAAACAGCGGTGCGGCAATAAAATTTGCCAGTCGAGGTTCCCCGTAACAAATAAGTATCAATCTGGACGCAAAATAGGTCAATCTCAATCAAAAAACAGGTTTCGGGGGATTCTAAGGGGGACTATCAATGACCGTTTGCGTATGATCTATACGTAAATTCTCGGTATTTGGTTTAGTTTTGAACTAGCGCTCACTTGTTTTTGATTCCTCTGAAACCGCTATCAAATTAAGAAGAGTCAACTTAGGGTGACTGGTTCGAACTAAAAAAACTTCATTTCAAGTCTAAATTTTTCCCAATCACGTTACTGCTCACTGACAAAACGAACTTTCGAGGTGTCAAACTGGCAGATTTTTTTCAAAAAAAATGAACGATAAACATTCCGAATTTTCATTATTTCGCATCTTGGACGCGGCCTTTAACCGGACAACTGAAGGATTGCGTGTTGTCGAGGATTATGCCCGGCTCGCGATTGATGACGGGTTTTTATCGGCGGAGTTGAAACGTCTTCGACATGATTTGACGGAAGCCGGCAAGGGGATTGATCGTTCCCAAAGAATGCATGCGAGAGATACCCTTGGCGATGTCGGTACTGAAATCGAGTTGCCAAGTGAATATGAAAGAACGGCCGTTGATGAGATCGGCGTTCAATCAAGTGTTGGTTCCAGCGAAGAACCGGTTCAAGGTGTTGCCGGAACGATCAAAGCAAATTTTTCGAGGGCGCAACAAGGTCTTCGAACCATTGAAGAGTTTTCGAAGTTAATCGACATCGACGTTGCAAAAAAAATAGAACAAATTCGGTATCGTTGTTATTCGCTTGAGAAGGCATTCAACGCAACGCTATCTGGGCGTCGTGAACTCGTCGACGCCAGTCTCTACGCTTTAATTAATTCTCAAGGCGAATGGGAGTCCCGAGTCAAAGCAATGGTGGCGGCGGGAGTCGATCTCGTTCAATTACGTGATAAGGATCGCACTGACCGAGAGCTTGTCTCGATTGGAAGAAAGATCGCTGAATTGACTCGTAATAGCAATACGGCGTTTATCATGAACGATCGCGCGGATTTGGCGATTGCTGCCGGGGCGGACGGAGTGCATTTAGGACAGGATGATCTAACCGTGGGAGAAGCCAGACGAATTGTTGGCCCCTCAAAACTGATCGGTGTTTCAACTCATTCGCTCACGCAAGCGCGAGAGGCGGTGTCAGAAGGTGCTGATTATATTGGCGTTGGGCCAGTCTTTCCCTCGACTACAAAACACTTTGAAAAACATGTGGGGCTTACGCTGGTAAGAGAGGTTTCTGCGGAGATTAAGCTGCCGATGTTTGCAATTGGTGGAATCACTCTTGGCAACCTTTCGAAAGTCATTGAAGCGGGGGCGTGTGGGGTTGCCGTCAGTGGCGCAATGAATGGGCTGGGCGAGCTCGAGCGCGTAGTGCGAGAATTCAAACGTTGTCTCGCGGACTAGGTCAATTTTTTAATTAGTTTGGTCGCGGAGAGCCCACCGCTGCGTCTTGTGGGGCAATTCCTTGCTCCTTTCTTATGAGTATATTGCGGGTCGCGAGGGGAGAATTTTAATTTTTGCATCCTATCTGCATTGACCTGACGTTTTATCTCGGCTGTCATCGGCTATGATTGCAAAACGATGGAAGGGTTGGTTTTGGTCTGGCAAAGCAGGCTGCCGGGTCGTCCGCATTTTTGTTTAAATGGTCTTTAAGCCGTTTGTGGCCGGAGAAACGTGAAGCTAATGGAATTTCTCGATGTTCCAATTTTTGATGACGATATTTACAAGCTGATCGTTCGGCTCACGATTAACCTTGTTTTTCTCTATCTTGTTGTTGGGGTTTCCTATTGGCTTCACCAGCAAAATCATCGCCAAGTTTTTAACTTGCTGGTTATGAATGTAGTCGTGTTCTTCATCTGCTTTACTTTGAAGAAACTCGATTTAGGACTGGGGATGGCCCTCGGTCTGTTCGCAATCTTTGCGATTATTCGGTATCGAACCGACGCGATTGACGTTAAGGACATGACGTACTTGTTTGTTGTCATTGGCTTGGCGGTCATTAATGCGTTGTCGAATAAGCAAACTTCTTATCTCGAGTTACTGCTCACAAATTCCGTTATCTTTGGGGCGACCTATCTACTTGAGTGGCGGGTGGCAGAGCCGAGAAAAGTGAAGCCACCTAAGTTGGCATCTTACGAAGTCGTCTACGACAACATCGCTTTGTTGCATCCAGACCGCGAGGAAGAACTCATTGAAGAACTCAAGCAGAGAACGGGGATCCAGGCAGTTCGTGTGAACATAAAGCAAGTTGACCTGCAAAAATCGAATGCGGTCATTGTTTTAAAGTATCGCGGAAAAGCTATTCGTTGATGGCTTGATCCAGTATCGGGTGAGTGCCTACGAGTTTTTTGTACTTTTGATAGGCGGCCTCGTAAGCCGTGATTGCATCAGTTTGGGGTTGGTATTGTTTGGGCGATTCCATGGCGTGCTCATTTAAGAACTCAGACCATGGACGCTTTGATCCCTCAAGCACTTGATTGCGGTATTTCGCCATTAGTGCAGCGCCCCACGCGGTTCCCTCTTCTGCGCTCTCGAGCAGCGTAACAGGATTGGCAAATACATCGGCAAGTAACTGGGCGAGTTCTGGAGTCTTCGTCAGCCCTCCAGAGAGGACTAATTCCGTGCGAGGGAATCCTTGGCCATCGAGAATTTCGCAACCGAGACGAAGGTTGAACATCGTGGCCAGCAACGCGGATTTTACTAGGTTGCCCGGGGTGGCGTTTTCAGAGTTGAGCCCGACTAGCATTGCGGTTCCACCGCGTTGAACATTGAGGCCAGGTTCGTCGTCCATAAACGGGAGTGCCAGGATTCCGCCGCAGTCGGGAGCGGCGTCGAGAAGCATTGGGATGACCTTTTCAAACCCGTCACCTCGGCTTCCACCGATTGCCTGTCCAAACATTTCGACGACGCTGTTCATAAAAGTCGTACCATTGCGAAGCCAAACCATATTGATTGGTTTGCCGTCGGGGGCACAAAAATGGTCAACTGCTTTGCTGACACCGGAAAACGAACGGTCGCCTACCGAGTTTGCGCAAACGGAGGTTCCAAAACTACAGGAGATCATTCCTGCCTCACCGATCAGAGAACCGGCGAGCGCCGCAGGTTGATCGCCTTCGGCGGGAGCGACAGGGGTTCCTGCGGGCAGTCCGAGTCGAGCGGCCCCTTGGGCGTTGAGGACTCCACCGGATTGTCCAGCTTGTCGGACTTTGGGTAAAAGCGATTGCAGTGGCGAGGAATGGCCAGCGACGCTGTCATATTTCTCAAGAAGTCCGAGGTCGTAATCGAGGGTTTTCTGATCAATGGGGAACATCCCCGCTGCATCACCAATGCCTAGCAACCAGTCCCCGGTAAGTTGGTAGGCCAGCCAGCCAGCTGGAGTTGTGATGTGGCGGGTTTGTTGAGCCAGTTCGGGGCGGTTGCGCAAAGTCCAGAGCCATCTTGCCGAGGTAATCCTTTTGGGCATTTTTACGCCCATCGCTTCGGTGAGCTCGTTTTCTTCTGCTTCGTTTCGGGCATCACACCAAAGCCTTGCTGGCCCCAGTGAGACGCCGTTCTCGTCCGCAAGAACTTCCCCGTGCATTTGTCCAGAGATTCCAATCGCCAAAACTTCGAAATCGTCATTCATTTGATCGCGAAGGTGACGCATGGCGTTTGAGAGTGCATCGTCCCAGTCAGAGGGAAGTTGTTCATAGCATCCTTCAGCAAGATTCGGGACCATCTCGTAAGATGCCTCACCTGTGCCGAGAACTTTCAGGTCTTCATCGGTGAAGACGACCGAAAGTCCTTGCGTACCCGCATCAATACCTAAGTAGCCCTTAATTGCCATCTGTTTGCATCCTCAACTTCGAATGTGACTTGGAATCAACAATCTCTAAAAACCAAAGACCTTCCCATTGTGGTCGATCTTTTGATTTCCAAATTAGCGATGAACTGAATTAAATTTCACCAGCGAGTCCGCGTTCATAATACTTGTGCGTGATCGATTCCTGATTTTCCAGTAACCAGTCGATGTCCGGTTCGTTGCACATTGCCTTGCGGATCGCCTGGGTCGTGGCCTCGCGATGGATTTCAAACAAAGCCTTGTGATCGAGGTTGTCGTCAGTTGCGACTCCGGGGTTTAGCCAGACGGAGCAGATGATTCCCAGGTCATTTGCTTTTTCTTTGGGGATGAATCCCGCGCGGACGGCATCAAGTACGCCGTTGGCGATTGCTGCCTGAACCGTTCCCATGAGTATATTAGTGTAGCGGGAGCTCTTGACGGTGACTTTACTAACCATCAGCGTTACCGGGCGAACCTGGATGTCTGTGTTAAGGATAGCAAATACTTTTGAGTGCCCAGCGGATTGGTTACCGGTCAAGGTAGCGATGGCAGTTCCCACGGGGCCATCGAGTTCGCCGATGACGATCTCAGGCTCGGCGGCCGTAAATGGAGGTCCTCCTGCAATCAGGCATTCGCCGGTTCTCATTACAATTCGTTCGCTCATGATCAACTCGCTATTTTTGATTTGAAAATAGTAATTTTCGTTAAGTAGATTCTGAGTCTAAGATCTGTTGGCTATTATGTCACGGGTGTAATAATAAAAATGAATCGATCTGAAGTGGTACCGGTTCCGGCGAAGCGTCCGCTTGGGTTTGATTGGAATTCAAATCAGCCACCTTAACATTCTTAAAACATTTATCTCTGAGAAATACATGATCGAAGTAGAGTTAAAGTTTCCAGTCGCTTCGCTTGAAGAGATCCGGAGTCATTTGCAGTCGTTGGGAGCAATCTCCGAGGGTGTTTCAGTTCAAGCCGATGAGTATTTCAATGATCCAAAACGCAATTATGCAAAACTAGATATCGCGGTGCGGATTCGGCAGAGCGACGATGAATTCTGGCTTACTTTTAAAGGGCCGAATTTGGATCCAGCGGCGAAAATCCGAAAAGAGATCGAAATGCCACTTAACGACGCTTTGGCTGCTGAGCAAATGCGGGGAGTGCTGGCAGGCATGGGGTTGGTTTCGGTTGCCAAGGTTATGAAGCGCCGGGAGGAATTTGTCGGCTGCGATGATTTGTCTTCTGTCCATTTTTGCTTGGATGAAGTAACTGAAGTGGGTGGGTTTGTAGAATTGGAATTGGTGGTTGAGTCTCAAGAGGGAGTTGAGCCAGCCAAGCTTAAGCTGATTGCTCTAGCAGATCAGTTGGGATTATCGGGCAGCACGCGAACAAGTTATTTGGAGATGTTGCTGGAGTCACGCGAATCGACGCTCACAGATTCTCCGACGGGTCCTCGTGAAAATCAGCAGGAATGACTAAACTTGCGGCATGTCCTCTGAACCGCCTGACGATCCCTCTGAAACACCGCTGCGTTCTCCCCTGCCCCAATCTGATCGTGGATCTGAAGGGCAAGAGAGTTTCGATCAGGTGTGTTCGGTGATTGAACCGCCAGAACATGCTCACAATTTTCGGCTGGCAGTCCTCTACATGGTTTTCATGAGAACGGGCTGGATCTTTAAAACTGAGAGCATCATTATGCCCGCGGTTCTAGACGTCATTGGTGGTGCCGGTTGGCTGAGAGGCTGTCTACCGATGCTAAACCGCCTTGGACAGAGTCTGCCGCCCATGTTGGCGTCCGATCGTGTCCGCGGAGCGAGATTAAAAAAACTTGGATTGTGCGCCACGACTTCAACGATGGGCATTTGTTTTCTATTACTTGCGGCCATCTGGGCGATAACCGAGGGAGCGAAAAGTTGGTGGCTTCCCGTAGTGTTTCTTTTAGTTTACGCCGTGTTTTTTACCGCGACGGGGATCAATATGATGATCCTGAATACGATTTCCGGAAAACTGATCCGTGTCGATCGTCGCGGGCGACTGTCTTTGTTGGGAACGGTGATTGGCGCGACCATCGCCGTCGTTTGCGGCTGGTATTTTTTAAATCGCTGGCTGGTCGATGGGTCTAGTGCTGATGGGACTCGAGCGAATTTTGAAATGATATTTTTCTTTACCGGCATGACCTTTTTAGGGGCTGCGGTGGTGGGCCTGTTTCTTAGGGAGGCCCCGGATGAAAATTTGATACAGCGGCGCGGTGGCAAAGATCTGCTACTGGCGGCCTATGAGACTTTTAAGACCGATCGCAACTTCCGAAGGCTTGCGATTATTGCAGCGTTGTTTGGGATGTACCTAACCTTATTCCCGCATTACCAGCGTCTCGGTCGAGATCGGCTTGACCTTGGTTTAAGCGCGTTGATTCCCTGGGTGTTGGCTCAGAATATTGGAGCGGCACTCTTTAGTATCCCTACCGGCTGGCTGGCGGATCGCTACGGTAATCGATTGGTACTTCAGTTGATCATGGTGGTGTTGTGCATCGCCCCTCTGTTGGCGTTGGCTATTTCGTGGAGTGCTGATCTGCAACCTGCCTGGTTTACGGTTGTGTTTGGTTTGTTGGGGCTGACACCCGTGGCGATGCGGTTCCTTAACAACTATACGTTGGAGATTGCGAGCCGAGATGAGCACCCACGCTACTTGAGCACGCTGGCTTTCGCGATCGCGGCTCCCCCGATTCTATTGAGTCCATTAATTGGTGCGTTGATCGACTCCGTTGGTTTTGAGCTGATTTTTGCGATCGTGACGGGGTGCGTGTTTACGGGTTGGCTGCTGGCATTCACGTTGGCAGAACCTCGGGATTTGAGCTCAGGTTCGGAATAACGTTCATTTTTGCGAGGGTTGCAGCGTCTGCCCCTCCAGAAGTGTGAGTTTAGTAACAGTCCCTAATAAGTTGAATAATTCTCACGACCGTTGACTCTGGATTTTGCTGACATCGATCGATAGACTCTCCGATAAATTATTGTGTCTTGGTTTTGTTGGAGAGAAACAGGTGAAGTCTAATTTTAAAGCTATGCGAATCTCGTGCTCTGGTCTGTTGGCGTTGGCCGTTGTCTTGGTCGCATCTTCGGTTTCAAACGCTCAGGATTTGACAGGTGTAAAGTGCATCCTGAATGGCAAGAAATCTGCGAAGGCGAGTGCGTCCGTCGACTATCAAGGCGGCAAGGTTTACTTTTGCTGCGGCAATTGCGTGAAAACGTTTAAGGCCGACATGAAACTGAAGGATAAAGCAAAGTACACCACGAAAGCGAATCACCAGTTGGTCGTGACTGGTCAATTTACTCAAAAGGCCTGCCCGATCAGCGGTGGTGCGGTGGATGCGTCCAAAGTCGCCGAGGTAGGTGGTACCAAAGTGGCATTTTGTTGCGGCAATTGTCTTGGAAAAGTCAACAGCGCTGAGGGACTGGCGGCAAAGGCTGATCTAGTTTTCTCCAAAGCTGCGTTCGCAAAAGGTTTTGAGAAGAAAAAAGCCGAAGTGAATTTGGAGTCTATCAATTGCTTGCTAATGAAAAAGCGAAAAGTGGTTGAATCCAAATCAGTAGATTACAAAGACGGGAAAGTCTATTTCTGCTGTGGTCGATGCGTCAAAAAGTTTTCTGGTTCGCCCGCAAAATTCGAAACGCTGGCAAACCACCAACTTGTTGCCTCGGGGCAATACCACCAGATTGGCTGCCCTATTTCAGGTGGCGATGTCGATGAAGACCAATCAGTGGTGGTTGGTGGTGTGACCGTCAAATTGTGTTGCGACAAATGCAAAGCAAAAGTTGAAGGTGCCGCTTCGGAGGAAGCAAAGATTGAATTAGTGTTCGGGAAGAAGCGGTTTGATAAAGCGTTCTCTAACTAAGAACTGTTGGGACTATCCGCCTGAGATATAAATTCTCAAGTGAAATGAAGACCGCGATGGATCGCGGTTTTTTAAATCTAGGCAACTATCAAAGGGAGTTACTTATGTCGTCTTCAGATACACCAGTCGAGAAAGATTACGACCCGGTGAAAAATCCACGGCCAGAAGATCTGCACGCTTATGGAATCGGAAGTGCTTTGATTTGGTTTGCAGGTTTGCTTGCTTTATTGGCGATCGTTTACTGGGTCGCGTTTTAGTTCGTCTTCAACAGTTAAACAAAAGCGGTAAATCGCGAGTTTTTACTGATCTTTCCGCGTTGGCGTGGCTTTGGCATAATTTCTGTTATTCAGAAACTGGCCAGGGACGGACCAATGCGGATTTTTTTTTCAGTAGGCGAGCCAAGCGGCGACTTGCACGGGGCGAATTTGATTCGTCGTTTGAAGGCTCGCGATTCAGCGATTGAGTGCGTTGGATTTGGTGGCCCCAAAATGCAAGCTGCCGGTTGCGATTTGCATTTTGATCTAACCTCGCTGGCAGTTATGTTTCTGGCCTCGGTGCTCAAAAACATTAGGTTGTTTTTTCGTTTGATTGCAGACGCGGATCGTTTTCTTGAAAATCATGAAGTGGATGCTGTTGTTTTAATCGACTACGCAGGGTTCAACTGGTGGATTGCCAGGAAAGCAAAGAAGCACGGAGTTCCTGTTTTCTTTTACGGAGTTCCTCAGGTTTGGGCATGGGCCCCGTGGCGGATTCGAAAAATTCAAAAGCTGGTAGATCATGTTCTCTGTAAGCTTCCTTTTGAGGCTCCATGGTTCAAACAGCGGAATTGTCATGCGACCTATGTCGGGCATCCTTACTTTGATCAATTGGAAAATCAAGAATACGACACTGCCTTTATTGAGAGCCTGACGGGAAGCAATAAAAGGCTGATCACATTGTTGCCTGGTAGTCGGAACCAGGAAGTTGAAAGTGTTTTGCCGATTCTTCTGGATACAGCGAAAAGTGTTTTGGTGGAGGACGATACGTGCCGTTTCGCCATCGCGTTTTACAATGACGCTCAAAGGCAGATGTCGTCGAAGCTAATTGCTGATTCCAACCTTCCGGTGGAGGTATATGTGGGGAAGACCCCCGAGTTAATGCAGGCGGCTTATGCCTGTGTTGCTTGTAGTGGATCCGTTTCTTTAGAACTGCTGTACCATCGCAAACCCACTGTGATCGTATTTAAAGTCCGCCGTTGGGTGATGGTTGCTCAGGCTTTTTTGTTGAGGATTAAGTTTATTACGCTGGTCAATTTGATCGCGGCGAAGGAGATTCGCCGACCAAGCTTCCGACTGTACGATCCTGATGATCCGAATGCCGAATCATGTGTGATGCCTGAATATTTGACCGCCGGCGACCCATCGCAAAAAGTTGCTAGACGGATGCTAGGTTGGTTGAGGGACCCCCGGGCACATTCTGAAAACGTTGCTGAATTGGATCGCTTAGCAGTTCGCTATGCTCAGCCAGGAGCAACAGCGCGCGCAGCAGATTACTTGTTACATGAGTTGTGTGAGAAGCGGGTGTCTGACGAGGATCAGCCTTTTGATAGTTTGCCAGAATCTGAACAGGCTGCCTAATATTCTGAGTTGCTGTGTTCTCAAGGTTTGAATCCCTTGAGGGCTGAACTCATCTCTTGAGTGACCGTTGGAGAATCTCTGAGATTGGTTAGAATGGCAGCAAATTCGATTGTCTTTTTAGCGGACACTAGGTTTGCACAATCGTCTGCTCCTTTGGGGGCGTTTTATTGTCGGCATTGAGTCAGTGGGAGGTCGCAGTGTTTCTGAGTGAGCCTGGGCGAACCGGTTATGATCTTAATTTTTCCTGTTTCGGTTTTCCCGTTCGGGTGCACCCTGCGTTCTTCATCATGCCGCTGTTGCTGGGCAACGAGCTAATCTCTCCCGCGGTCAATACAGGGGTTGGGCTCCTGGTGGTCACGGGGATCTTTTTCGTCTCAATTTTGATTCACGAAATCGGGCATGCCGTTGCTTTTCGATATTTTGGTATTCCTTCTCGGATCGTTCTTTATTGGATGGGGGGATTAGCAATTCCTGAATCTTCTCGCGCATGGGGGAGTCAATCGAATAGATCGCTAAGTCCGGATCAGCAAATCATCATCTCGGTGGCGGGGCCAGTATTTGGGCTTGCGCTGGCGGTGGTTTTTTATGGTTTGGTTTATTTGCTCGGCGGCAGCGTCGGGATTGAAAACGATCAAATTTTATCGGTATTTGTTCCTGTCTTTCCCGAAGGGTCTAAGTATGCGGGAAGGGGGATTGTGTTCATGATCTGTTTTGGCGGAATCATATTGAACGTGGTTTTAAACATTCTTAATCTCGCACCGATATACCCACTCGATGGAGGCCAGATCGCCCGTCAGTTTATGGTGAAACAGGATGCTTATAATGGAATTCGAAACAGCATTGTGTTGTCACTCGGGACTGCCGTCTTGATTGCAGTGGTGAGTTTGGCGTATGGGGACGGGTTTCTCGCTTTCTTTTTTGCGTTCATGGCGTGGACCAATTATCAAATGCTGCAGCAGTACAATGGGCCGCGCTGGTAATTGCCTGTTGAAGTTGGGAGCGCTTGTTTAATTCAAGGCGTTCGATTGACGCGAATCGACGGTGCCGAAACTGCATGCTCTCTACGTTGGCTACTTCCGAATCCTGGCATCGAACAGGCGTTGTAAGTGTTTCTAATGTCGCGCAGTTGCGGTGATGTTTGATTCAATCGAGGTCGAGTCGTTTTGCAAAATGTTGCGATCGGTGACTCTTAAAGTGACTTAGGGAGAGAAAACGAAGAAAAAAAACCATTTTTTTTCAATTTTTTTTCCGCAGTGTTTTTCATCGCACCAATGGCAATTGTTTTATCGACTGGAGTGCGTCGGTTTTGCATCAATCGATTAGGTCAAAATCTTGCAGTGCGTGTTTGCGTTAGTTTTTACTTGAATGTTTGGATCGGAATCACTGCCTTGAATATTTCAGTTCCAATTGATGTGCAAACTGTTTCCTGTTGCAGGAAAACTCAAACGTTAAGAGAGAAGTTTTGTTTTTTGTTCTTTTTCAGGTGTTTTATGTCGAAAACGCTTTTTTAAAACAGCCTTAATGCAATTGCTTGTTTGGTCGACTGGGCAGTTTGTCTCATGTTGAGAAACATTATCTTGTTCAAAGTCACTTTGAATAACCAAATGTTGCTTCGCGTTACTTGTGAAAACAACTTTAACAACTTGTTGCAGTTGAAAATGGAAGGCATTGATTTGAAAACGAAGTGTTCACGTTTGTTTTTTAACGTCGATTAGATTGAATGAAAAAAACAGGTTCAATGTTGAGCAAAAAAAATCCGAAAACTTCAAAAACAATATTGAAAAGTTTTTTTTGTTTTTTAAAACTTACGCATCAAAGACGCTCGGTAACTTGAGTTCAGATTTTGATGTCGACGAGAACAGATTGTTTTTTCGAAATTGAAATTTGAAATTAAGCTCTGACCATCGAAGGTTGGAAACGAGCTGACATTCGAGCCATTTCTAGAAGTGGTTTAATTTCGAATGGTGAGTTTGCTTTAAGACTGGCATATGTTTGCTAGGGGGCGACTCGCCACGGTCTATTAACGGAGGACGTCCTGTGGCCAAAAAGAAAGCAGCAAAGAAAAAGCCTGCAAAGAAAAAAGTAGCTAAGAAAAAAGTAGCTAAGAAAAAAGTAGCCAAGAAAAAGGTTGCTAAGAAAAAAGTAGCCAAGAAAAAGGTTGCTAAGAAAAAAGTTGCTAAGAAAAAAGTAGCTAAGAAAAAAGTTGCTAAGAAAAAAGTAGCTAAGAAAAAAGTAGCTAAGAAAAAAGTAGCCAAGAAGAAGGTTGCTAAGAAGAAGCCTGCTAAGAAAAAAGCTGCTAAGAAAAAAGTTGCAAAGAAGAAGTAACTCGATTTTCGAGTGAAGCAACTGATTAATTGAAACAACGAGAAAGGGCCACTTTATTTAAAAAGTGGCCCTAGTTTTTTGCGCTGTCGGTAAACCGATTTTGTGTGGCTGCAGTTAGCCAAGCACAGGAAGTTGTGCCTGCACGGGGGTTTCGGCGGCATTTTTTGCCAGCGTTTTGACGAGATTGTGCGCGATCGCTACCAAGTGTGGAGCGACCTCTTCATCATCGAAATTGGCTGCCATCTCACCTGCATCGCCGCGTTCACGTAATTGAATGTTGATCGGGATATCCCCGAGGAATTCGATGTTGTCTTCCGCCGCGTATTTCTGTGCGCCGCCTTTGCCGAAGATGTCGTACTCCTTGCCATTGTCGGGGCAAATGAAACTGCTCATGTTTTCAATTAAGCCGAGGATGGGAATTTTAACTTTGCGAAACATTCCAACTGCTTTGATGGCGTCGATCAAAGCAACTTCCTGTGGCGTGCAGACGATGACGGTTCCGGTTAACGGTAGCATCTGCGATAAGCTTAAAGCAATGTCGCCGGTTCCCGGTGGCATGTCGATGATGAGGTAATCGAGGTCGCCCCAATCTGTTCCCTGGACAAACGTCTTGATTGCCGAATGGAGCATGGGGCCTCGCCAAATGACCGCTTGGTCTGGTGGAACCATGAAGCCAATGCTCATCAAGGGGATGCCATTAAAGTCAAGCGGTTGAATTTTTTCGCCTACTTTTTGAACTTGGCCTCGAACTCCTGTGAGTTGTGGGACGCTGGGACCGTAAACGTCTGCGTCGAGGATGCCAGTTTTGCAACCGGCATTTTTTAGAGCTAAGGCAAGGCTGGTTGCTACTGTGCTCTTGCCAACACCACCCTTCCCTGCCGCGACGGCGATCACCGCTTTGGCCGTGAGTCCTACTTGGCCAACGGGTTGGGCGGGGCGAACGTGTTCGGTTATTTCAACTGAAATGTTTTCAGCTTCACTCGATAGCTTTTCATTCAGGAGTGTTTTGATTTCATTTTCGAAATCCGCCTTCAAGGGGGCGGCAAAAGTTGTCAAACCAACCTGGACCTTAAGTTGACCATTATCTGCCGAGACCGAGTGGATTTGTTTCGCGAGTTTACGACCTGTTTCGGGGTCCTTGACTGTACCAAGCAGTTGGCGGGCTCGCGTTTCGAGGGTATTTGAATCTGTCATGTTTCGCTGTTCAGGTATTAAAGTTGTTACAAGCAGTCGATTTTACGTCTGCAATTGATTTTAGGGAGTGGGCCAAGGGAGATTTGCCCAGACATTTTGTTCGATAGATTTCTCAGTAAGAATCCTCGATTGATGGTGACGCTGGATCGCAGTTGCGAGAGCGGCGAATTCAATTGCGCTTCCGTAATGACCGCAATTGCCAATTTTTCTTAATTCTCGTTCCCATGATGGGTTAGGTAGTTTGCCCACTGTAAACGTCTTAATTTGGAAAGAATTGTTGTGTAATCGGGCTAGGTTGCCGGGAAGCGAGTCGAGTGAACTGTCTGGTATCTCAATCACAACAGCAGACGCGTCGATTTTTAGCACCTCGGACCAAAGGGACTCGAAATTCAAAACCCAGGAAAGCCGGAATTGGCCGAGTTGACGGGAGATCGCAGAGCACCACTGGGGGGAGCGGGCCCAGACAATGACGGTAGGTTTCATTCGAGCTCCTCAAATGCGGAGGAGTCGATTTCGTCGGTTGAGCTTGCCTGCTGATCGGCACGTTGCAGAGGGCTGGCGAAGTTCTGCAATCGGCGAAGCAGTTTGGGGCGACTTATCCCAAGCAGTGATGCCGCTTTGGCTTTATTCCCTTTGGATTCTCTCATTGCCCGAGCGATCAGTTCTTCTTCGACGCCTCTCAGGAATTCATCGAGGTTAATCTTGGTTTCCTTGGAAGTGCCAATCCGCATCGCTTTTAGCGATTGTTGAAATTCATCAGGCAGATCTTTAGATTGAATGAGAGTCGAGTCAGCATTGAGACCAGCAAGTTGTATGGTTCGATTGAGTTGGTCAATGTTTTCAGGCCAGTTGAATTCGAGAAACAGTTGCAGCGTCTCGTCGGCAAACCCTGAGAGTTGTTTTTTGCGATGGTTGTTGTCTCGTTCGAGTAGCGCTTGAGAAAGCAGTGGGATATCTTCAGTTCTCTCTGTCAGCGGAACCATGTTGATGACCATGACGCCGAGGTGGTTTGCTAAGTCGGTTGAGAAATGAGAGGAAGTAATTAGCTCATCTTGTGACAATGTTGAAGTGCCGATGGTTCTTAATGGGAATTCAGGTAGTTGCAGGAAGCCCAGTAATTCACTCTGAGCTGCGGGTGCGAGGCGGTCGATGTCGAGCAGCAGGAGCCAGATTGGTGCAGGGGAGATTTTTCCGCTACTAGGTAGCTCGTTGGTTATTTCTTTGATGCGTTGCTGGATTAGCTTTTGATCTGCAATCGCACAATGGATCGGCAGGAGTTCGATGTTGCGCTCGGGCTTGCGAGCTGAGTGGATAACTCTCGCAAAGTGTTCCTTACCACTTCCGGGCGGTCCCGTGATCAATAAATCTGCATCGCATTGAATTGCGGCGGTTACTCGTTTGAGGCATTGTACTGAGAACGAACTGGAGCCAACCATGCTCTCAAGAGAGTGGGTATGATTGGAGATCGCGTGGATCTCGGCTAATTGGGTGTGAAGTGTTTCCGGCAGGAGATTGGCTGACTCTGGTTTAGGTTCGGGGGGGGATTCAAGAGTGAGTGGGTCGCAGAGTACGAGCAGGCCTAAAAGTCTTTCATCCGCGTCATTCAGCTGAAAGGTCCAGGCTGATTTCCAGCTTGTTTTCCCGTTAGCGTTAATGGCGGAGGCAGTAAAAGGTCGGGGGACAGTTGACGAGGGTGCGTCCGGCTCGAAGTGAGTGGGAGGCGGGCAGAGGCCATTGGTCTTGTCCAGCGGGGCGTTTGAAGGCAGGCTCGAAAATACACATTTAACACCGAGGAGCTGCTCGAGGGTGGTTTCGCACCATCGCCCGCAGGCTGGATTGGCATAGGTGATCTCAAAGTCAGTGCTGACGAGGTAGACCGGTGAGGCGGAGCGGTCAAACGCTCGATTGAGAACGCGAGGTGAAGGTTTAGGGTTGGCCATAAGAGTGGTTGTAAGTCGTGAAATTTGGAGCCCAGTCAGCCCGGTCGGGGCAGTCAGCGGTTGGCATGACCGTTTATAATTTAGCTTAAACTGTGTGTTGGATTCAAATTTCAGGTCGCCGTGCCAGCGTTTTCTCGGGAAACCGATGATTAAATTCGAATGTGTGATTCGTGCAGGCCGATTGAACTATAGAAAACGTCACTTGACCGTTATATTTAGCGGGGCCTGATCTTGTAGAATCGGTAGAGATCGGTCGCACTGTTTTGAACATTTTACCCAACCGAATGCATGACCCGAGAACCTATTCTTTCAAACAGTCCAGTGCCTGAAGAGGATGACCCGAGCCTGCGCCCCTCGCGAATGGCCGATATGGTCGGGCAGCGAGATGTAATTGCGAGATTGCAGATTGCAATTGAGGCAGCCCGGCAGCGGAGTGATGTCCTTGGTCACGTTTTGTTCGATGGTCCGCCTGGGCTTGGCAAGACGACGTTCGCCCATTGCATTCCCATGGAAATGGAAGTGCCGGTTGATTTTTTGTCAGGACCGAGTTTGAAGGCTCCCAAGGATCTTGTTCCGAGTTTAACGAACCTCCAGGCAAAGCAGGTTTTGTTCATCGACGAGATTCACCGGATTCCCAAGTCAGTGGAGGAGTATCTCTACACGGCAATGGAAGACTTTCGCATTGATCTAATCCTTGGTGAGGGGATCAACGCGCGAACTCACAATATGAAATTGCAACCGTTTACTTTAATCGGCGCGACCACGCGGGCGGGGATGTTAACCGGCCCATTGCGCGATCGTTTTCAAATACGAGAGCATTTGGAATTTTATAACGACGAGGATTTAACAGAAATTGTTCGTCGTAATGCGAGCAAGTTAAACGTCGTCATTTCGGATGATGCGGCGAGCGAGGTAGCGTTGCGAAGTCGAAGCACGCCGCGGGTTGCCAATAACCGCTTGCGATGGGTTCGAGATTTTGCTCAGAGTCGAGCTGCTGGAGAGATTACGGTTGATGTGGCGCGGGCGGCATTGCAGATGGCCGAGATTGATACGCTTGGTTTGGATCGTCAGGATCGGAGATATCTCGATACCTTGATTCGTGTTTGCATGGGGGGGCCGACAGGCATCGGAACGATCGCTGCGACAATGAATACCGTTTCGGATACGCTGGCCGATGAGGTCGAGCCATTTTTATTACGTAGTGAATTGATTTTAAGAACCCCGCGTGGCAGAGTGGCGACGGCGAAGGCATTCGCGCATATGAAACATGAGATGCCCCCTGAGAACGAGTTTTTTAGTTGATTGCGATTATCGTTTGTGGGCTAAGCTCAACATTCGATGGTAAATTTCCAGCGGAAGCGTATTTTTGAGGTGCTGGCTTTTGTGTTTTCGGGCGGGATGGGCGTCCGCGTTAGCGAGCAAATTTGGCGTCTTGCCTGTTTTATTCGGAAATTTTTACCGTCAAGAAGCGAAGTTTGGGCGTGGGGGGATAATTGATCGCTCGCCGGTCGTTGACACCAAAATCGACGGTTCTTAGATTGACGGGTCAACAAAAACTTAACGAGGTGATGCATTGACCAAGATTGCTTTTTTATTTCCCGGGCAGGGAGCGCAGACCGTTGGGATGGCGAGGGAACTCTGTGATGAGTTGCCTGCGGCTAGTGATTTATTCAAGCGAGCGGCTGATCTGTTAGGCTACGATTTGGCCGATATTTGTTTCAATGGGCCGGCGGAAAAACTTAATTCGACCGTCATTAGTCAACCCGCTTTGTACGTCAGCAGTATGGCTGTTTTAGAGAAGCTAAAGCTTGAAAAGCCAGATGTTTATCAAAATTGTGAAGGCGCGGCTGGTTTAAGCCTTGGCGAGTATACGGCTTTGGCGTTCGCTGGGGGGATGAGCTTTGAAGATGGTCTTCAGTTGGTTCAAAGGCGTGGCCAAGCAATGCAGGAGGCAGCCGACGAGACTCCTAGCTCGATGGTTAGCGTCTTGGGGCTTGATCGAGAACAAACGCAAAAAGTGTGTGATGAAGCGCGGGTTGACGGGGAAGTTTTGCAAATTGCGAATCTTTTGTGCAAAGGGAATATTGCCGTTTCCGGTGGGCTTGCCAGTTGCGAGCGAGTCCCTGCGGTGGCAGACGCGGCAGGTGCCATGAAATCAGTCCCTCTGGCGGTTGCTGGGGCGTTCCACACTCCGGTCATGGAATCGGCAGTTGGGAAAATCTCTGAAGCACTAACGCAAGTCGAAATACAGCCGACGCGTTTACCGGTATATTCTAATGTCGACGCCTGTCCTCACACTGATCCGGCTGAGTTCAAGGAGCAGTTGGTAAAACAAGTTTGCGCTCCTGTTTTATGGCAGGATTCGATCGAACGAATGCTGGAAGACGGATTCGATGAGTTTTATGAAGTTGGTGTAGGCCGCGTTCTGAGAAGCCTAATGAAACGGATTAACCGAAAGACTAAATGTTATGGCGTGCTGGATTAAGTTGCTTCAGCACGTTTGGCAGACACGATAAATTTTTGTAAGAGAAATTTGAGGAACAAATGAGTTTGGAATCGATGAAGGTTGATCTTTCTGGGCAAAATGCCATTGTTACGGGAGCTTCTCAGGGGTTAGGTCGCTCAATGGCTATCGCTTTGGCGGGAGCTGGGGCTCGTGTGGCTTTGGTGGCAAGAAATGCTGAAAAGCTCGCTGAGACAGCACGTTTAATTGAAGAGGCTGGCGGTGCTGCAGAGGTAATGGCTGCCGACGTTAGTCAAAAAGAGGCAATTGAGGAGATCGTCGAGAAAGTTTCGACTGAGTGGGGCAAGCTCGATATTTTGGTTAATAACGCTGGAATTACGCGTGATACGCTGATGCCGATGATGTCGGATGAACAGTGGGATGACGTGATTGCAGTAAATTTACGGGGAACTTTCTTGTTCACCCGAGCTGCGTCGCAACGCATGATGCGTTCTCGCTATGGTCGAATTATCAATATCTCTAGCGTTTCCGGCTTGATTGGAAACGCGGGCCAAACGAATTACTCGGCTTCCAAGGCCGGTGTGATCGGAATGACGCGTAGTCTCGCCAAAGAGCTAGGCAAACGAAAGGTGACCGTAAACGCGGTTGCCCCCGGTTTTATCGAGAGTGAAATGACCGAAAAACTCGGAGATGTGATACTGGGCGAGGTAAAAAAGAAGATTCCAGCCAATCGAATTGGGACTCCGGATGACGTTGCCGCTTGCGTTCTATTTTTAGCGAGCCCTGCTGCATCGTACGTAACTGGGCAAGTTCTGACTGTCGACGGAGGAATGACAGCCTAAACTCGGCGAAAATAACCATTTTTAAGGCTAAAAAAGTGGGATTCTGGTGATGTTGCCTTGACCCTTTTTGTCGGAATCCTCTATCTTATTGCCGTTGTTCATGTTGCCACCAAGACGTTTTCGCTGTCATTGCGAACTGTTGAGGGCTGAGATGAGTAATCAACGTTAACAGTTTTCCGCAAGGTAATTTTTTAGAAGGAGGCCGATATATGTCATCGGTCGAAGAACGCGTCGTCAACATCGTTGCTGAGCAACTTGGCGTCGAGAAAGACAAAATCAAACGAGAGTCAAATTTCGTCAATGACCTCGGAGCAGACTCGCTTGACACTGTCGAGCTAGTAATGGAGCTAGAAGAGGAATTTGATATCAACATTCCTGACGAATCTGCAGAAAAAATTCAGACGGTCGGTGAAGCAATAAGTCATATCGAGGGCTCTTCTGCAACTGCTTAGTTACAGATGCTGAAATCGAATTGATTCGTTGCAAAACGGTCTTTAAAACAATCCGCAGGATGGCACTTCGTTATCCTGCGGTTCTTTTTTAGGTTTTGCGTTTCGGGAAAAGCGAGTGACGGATTCAAATTGAGTCTGCTCGAAGCGAAGGTAGCGGCGAGTTTGTCGGGATGATCGATGAACTAAATGAACTCATCCGAACTGGAGGTTTGAGTTTGAAAACGAAAATAACATCAGGGAATTCGGGGTTAGTTTCATGGCGCGACGTGTGGTCATTACTGGATGGGGATTAGTCAATTCACTCAGTTGTGATGTAGACGATTGTTGGAACAGAATTTTGAACGGTGAGAGTGGAATCCATCGAATCAAACTGTTTGAAGTTGACGACATCAAAGTTCAAATTGGTGGCGATGTCTACGACTGGAACGCGAACGAAGTCATTGGCCAAAAAGAAGCCAACAAGATTGATCGGTATTCCCAGTTCGCGATGGTAGCTGCCGCCAGCGCGTTTGAGAATTCGGGTTTTGATCCGGTGGGAAGTGAAAATGCAGCTCGTTATGGTTGTATTCTCGGTTCTGGCATCGGTGGGATGACCACGATTTCGGAGCAGATGACCCGTCTGGTTCAAAAGGGGCCAAGCCGCGTCTCTCCCATGACCATTCCAAAATTAATGCTCAACGCCGGTGGCGGGAATATTGCAATCCGCCACGGGTTGCGGGGGCCAAACTACAGTGTTGCGACCGCTTGCGCAAGCGCCACCAATGCAATGGGCAATGCGTGGGAACTGGTTCGATCCAATGTTTGTGATCTTGCAGTTACAGGGGGAACCGAGGCAGCTTTAAGTCGGTTGGCAATGTCGGCGTTCGCCAATATGAAAGCGCTGTCTTACTCTAAGGAAGACCCGGCGACGGTGAGCCGTCCCTTCGACGCAGGTCGAGATGGGTTTGTGTTCTCTGAAGGCGCTGGAGTGCTCATTTTTGAAGAGTTGGAGCATGCGAAGGCCCGTGGCGCTAACATTCTCGCTGAGGTGGTTGGATTTGGGACCTCTTGCGATGCCGGCCATATTACTTCGCCCGACGATACAGGATCGGGGGCTGCAATGGCTATGAAAATGGCGTTGCAAGATGCAGGGCTAGAGCCAAATGAGATTGACTATATCAACGCGCACGGGACGAGTACTCCGTTGGGCGACAAGGCTGAGACCCGTGCGGTGAAGACGATCTTTGGAGAGCACGCGTACGATCTGAGTATTAGCAGTACAAAAAGCCAACTGGGGCATTCGCTCGGGGCGAGTGGAGGGATCGAATTAATCGTCTCGATTAAGGCAATTCTCGAAGGAATCATTCCGCCAACGATTAACTTGACGAATCCTGATCCGGACTGCGATCTTGATTACACGCCAAACGTGCCCAAGCAACGCGAAATCACTTACGCTATGAGTAATAGTTTCGGGTTCGGCGGTCACAATGCATCGATCATTGTCCGGAAGTTCAGCGAGTAGTTTCCGGAGTTTGCCCAGGCTCTGCTGCCCTAGGTCACGACCGAAACTTTTTGCTGTTGTCCGGTTCCCTGCCCTGCTCTTGAGTCGAGCGAGGCTCGCAGGCGGTGTTATTCGTCTTCTGGTTCGCCGACATCGACTTTATCCCAGTCGATTGCAGCATTGTCCGCTTTGAATTTCTTGAGGATCTCAGTGGCCGCTGCCTCATCTCGCTTAAAAATTTGAATCGAGATGTCTCCGGGGGCTTCAGCAATGAAGCCAGCGGTGAAGCCGCCCGTCATGGTCGCGGTGATGCCGGCCTCTTTTAAGGCGTCGACAATTGGAGCGGCCTCGGTTTCGGTTGGCACGTGGATTAAGGATGTAAGTTCTTCCGAGCTTTCATTGGGAGACATAGCGATCCTCTTGCAAAACAGAAATAGGAGTAGGTTAGTTTCTTACGCGACAAAACGCCGTCAGTAATACGTAAGCACGTCTAAATTCGTTCACTCAAAAACTTGCGGTAAGTTTCGAGACAACAAGCTAAATTAGACAAGTCTTGGCCGTGAATCGCCACCTCTAATCGGGTGAATTTGTGGTTTTGGTTGACCGGCGGCAGCGATTGAGGATGGTTAAAACCAGGGCTCTCCGCCGGATCGCTCAAGTTGTGACTCAACATGGGCGAGGTGGGTGGCGGTATATCTGTCACGAATCATCTGCCGCGTGTCGGCTTCGTTCATGAACCCATCGGAGTATCCAGGGCAAGCAATATCAATTGTGCCTCGGGCGGCGTGGACAAAATGCCTAATCAAGTCGATTGGGTCTTCGTCTCCGACAGCACAGCGAACCGTGGTCGGTGTTAAACCTGAATCCTTCAGTGCTTCCTCATTCAATTCGGAATGCGTGGTCAGCGATGGGCAGCTCACGATGGTGTTGGATTGTCCGAGGCTAATCATGTGGCCGAAGGTAGGCGAGAGAGAGTCAAAGAATCTTTGGAAAGCGTCTCGTTCGATATCGCCCATATCAAAAGTGAATAAAGGTGCGGGTAGGCCGAGGTAAAGGTTTTCTTTTCTTAGGTTTGAATTGGCGTTGCCTTGAACACCGTTGCAGTTGACCTGAATGTCTGCATGGGAATTCAGGAAGTCCGCGAGAATTTGGGTGTTGATGCACTTTCTCAGCATGCGAACGGTTAGTGTTTTCATTCCTTGCATTACTTCGAATGCCGCATCAGCGTTAAGGAAGGCGCCTTTGATGTAGTAGACATTCCAGAACATTGTTTCGTCCCACGAACGACCGTCCATCGATTGGCCTTTGGGGATGAACATGTCGTTGTTTTTTCCAATCACGCAGCCGGCGATGACAGCGCCACATCCGCTCAGATCCTTGGTGTAGCTGTGAATGACAAAGTCAGGTCTTTCGTCTGGGTCCTTGCGATTCAGGGGGCGGTAGAGAAAGGGTGTGCCAACGGTTGCATCAAGAATGACTTTGAGCTCCTGTTGGTGGGCGATCTTTGAAATGCCAGCCACGTCAAGTACGTATCCCTGCGGGTTGCTGGGGGATTCAAGGTAGATGTAAATCTTCCTGCCTTGAGAGATTCGGTCGGCGTATTTTTCTTGGACGGACGCTAGGAAGGGGGCAAATTCTTCTGCGGTGTAGCCGTCGAAGGTCTCTACTGAAATTTCTAAATTGCCGTCCTTGGCGTACCAATCGTGGATCAGTTGGTAGGCCCCGCCATAAATGTTCCGGCTGGTGATGAGAATGTCATCGCGGCCAAGGAGATGGGCGAGGGCTGAATCGATTGCCGCCATGCCGCTATTGAAGTTCCAGGCCATGTACTCCGGTGCGTAGTCCCCTGCTTCGAGATCGACGATGTGGTTGGCAAGGCAAACGCTTGTTGGGTTGAGAAGTCGCGAGTAGATCTCCAGCATGAGTTCTTTGCCACGGAAAGCGTCCTCAATCCACTCGGCACACGCATAAATGTAGGTGGCCGTGCGAGTGATCACGGGAGTCGCAGAGAAGAGAGCGGTGACGTTGTCGAAAACTGGATAGGGCCCCTTCGCTGCCATCGTTTCCGATTTGTACCCCAGCGATTGATAGCTCTTTCGAAATGGATGCTGAAGCGTATCAAGAATTTTCGCAAGTTGGAATGAAAGGAATTTTTTCGCGTTGAAGCGTTGGATTCGATCGTTTTGATCCAACGAGTTCATCGATTCGAGGGTGAGTTGCCAGAGGTGCGAGATATCGCCTTGAGACTCGTACATTCGCTCAACGACTCGCGAAAGCGTCTGGCCGTATTCGGTGTCGGGTTCGATGTGAAAATGTTTTAGCTGCTCTGCTGTTAGTTCGGCTGCTGTGGTCGCGCCGGATGTGTTCCGTTTTGGCGACAACGTTTTCATTTGATTGGTTCTTGCGTCTGACGACATAGATTTCTCCAGAAAGCTGAGGTGAATTCTCAGGGGTAAATGTCCAGAGCTCTGTGTTGCAACAGCAAGTCGTGGATCTTACAGCGGTACTACAGGCATTGGACTGGCAAAGAATGTTCCGGGCAACCCGAGTGCATCTTTGGCTATCCAGAAACCCCTTTGTAAACTGTTATCCAGTCGCTTTGTTCACATAATGAAGTTGTTCTGGGAATAAGGGGGCGATTGCAGAAGGTGGAAGCTGCGTCGTTTCGTCAATTTTTGCGCCGACTTCGATTCCTTGTTGGTGTGAAACGAACGAAGCGCCAATTAACGAGGTGCCTGTAAAATCAGCGCCCCTCAAATCCGCTCCCGAAAAATCCGCGCCTTCCAAATCGGCGTCCGCAAAAAGAGCATTGAAAAGGTTCGCATTGTGGAAATGGGCGTTTGAAAGATTCGCGTTCGTGAAATCCGCTCCCGAGAGGTCTGTTCCCGAGAAGTTGGCGTCTCTCAGCGAGGCGCTGTGTGCATTAAGACCTGCCAAGTTGCGTTGAGATGCGTCGATGCTGCGGAGTTCACGATTGGAGAAGTCTCGTGTTTCAATCAGTCGTAATGAGGTCCGTCGGTCAATCGTGGGCGCCATGTAACGCTGTTCTTTCCAGGGGTCGGCCTGGTTGTGATAACCAGATTCGGCTTCCCAGAATCCAAGACGGTCTGCGGTCAGTAGTTCAATCTGTTCCAGCCATTTCACGCTTTTGTAGAAGTATCTTGATTCAACAATGTTTCGAATGGGGCCGCCGTGAGTCGTGGTGATCGGTTCTCCGTTTACTTCGGTCGCAATCAAAGTGTTAAGGTTGATTGCAGTGTCGAGGTTCAGGGAAGTAGCGTGGTTTCGTTTTGACCTCGCGAGGAATGAAACGAATTTGGCCTCCGGTTTGATGCCCGCTTTAGCAAGTAAATCTTTGAGGAGGACTCCCGAAAAAGTCACATCCAGCATTGACCATCGGGTGACGCAATGAATGTCCATTGTGCGTGTGGTCTGAGGGAGTGATCGTAATTCCTCGAGACTTAATGTGACGGGGTTATCGACTTCCCCTTTGATTCTGAGCGACCACGGCGTGTCGGTTTCCGTTGGTAGGCGTTCGCCAATAATCGGCCATTTTCCCGGCGCAACCAATTGCTGGCCGGGCGGGATTCTGTTCTCTCGGGGTGTCGTCATGGGCTTGTTTGTTTCCGTGATTTTCAAAATATTTTGCTTGGCGTGTTGTTCACACAAAGTAAAGTCTGTGATTTTTTCTTCGTGCTGTGTCGGTTGATTTGTGCCAGATTAAATTTGTGCCAGATTAATTGAGGCTCGGTGCTGGTTGAGCGTGCGCAACGTTTGATGAGTGAGCGAATGGGTTTGTTGAATGCAATGAGCCACTGGCGAGAAGTCCCGCAGTGGCTCAGAGTGTTGGGTGAATAGGTCGCTAGGCAAGGCCTAGGTTTTTAGGTCTTGTCGTCGTTGGTTATCGGTTCCATGACTTTTGTATTTCTCTCGACCGCGAGAACGGTCGTTCGCTGGTGCGTACCGTCGCGGCTAGAGGCGACGACTGGAAGGACCTGTCTGCGATCGGGGAGTTCTAGGCGAAGGGCGAAAGAACCGTCTGGTTGAAGTCGAATTGGTTCTCCGGCAACCGTCACTGTCGCTCTGGGGTCGGTCGCACCGTGCACAATCATGTGGGCGTCGACCTGGAAATTGAATCGCTGTCCATTGGCATTGACGCCTGACCCTAATCTTTCGAAGGCCGGGGCGTTCATGGGTTGGAGGGCTTTCTCTTCAAACACCTCCTGTAGATCTGCTGAGACTGTTCTCGGGTCATGCCCGCCGCTTAAGGCGTAGTACTTTTCAACATCGTTGGTGATATCGGTCCAGTGTTCGCCTTCGGGTGAGCTTCCCGGAGGGGGGCACACTTGGTTGCTTTTCGAAATCAGGTGAAATTTTTCACCCGGTGCGGTGTAGCCGATTGCGATGCGGTAGTTTTTGCAGGGTTCGGTAATGTTGACATACCAATTGTTAACACCGCTGTGTATTTCAATTTCTTGGACAACTTTTTCAACAGAGTTGGTGTTTCCGTCGCTGGTGATTTCCAGCAACCTGAGAACGGGTTTGGCGTTGTGCCAGAGTCCAGTCATTGCCACTTTGGCTCGCTGGACAGTTGCTCGGGTAACTTCCCAGTACGCCTGCAGCCAGAATGAGTCGCGGACGATCAGAATGACGCGGTCCTTCTCTGGTGGAGTGTTGCGTCGAGCCATTCCAACTGCGGAAGACAGGTTTTTTAGGTTTTCCTGCTTTTCGCGTTCGGTTCGAATCTTCTTTGCGATTGCCGAATCGGATTGTTTGGGTTTTTTACTTGCTGCGGTCGACTTGGTCGCCCTAGTCGGCTTGGCGGTGGCCTTTGTCTTTTTCCGAGTCGCCCCGGACTTAGCCTTAGCTTTCTGCTTTGCGACTTTCAAAAGAGCCTTGACCAACTCGTCCTTTCTCATGGAATGCCAGCCGGCAACGCCCTTTTCCTTGGCCATTTGGGCGAGTTCTTTGGATTTTTGAGACTCTAGGTTCGCTGCAGTAATCAAGTTTCGTACTCCGCGACGCGACCCTAGGTGCGTCGAATTTGTGTATTGGAGATTGCCAATACATAGTTCCGGCTTTGCGGAGTCCAATCCGAAGAAGGAAGTAAATTGGTAATCGACCGTATCCCTTGCGGTCGCCGGCCCGCGTCGAGCAATTCAAGTTGAAAAGTCCGCGGATCCTCGGCGTTGGAGCGGTGTTTTAAAACTGGGGAAGGAAAGGCTACCGCGATTAACGCTGAAGTCTTGGAATCTGCCCGTCGTCTAGAAACGTTCACATCGCCTTTGTGAAGTTTAGTTGAAAAATGACCAAAAAGCAAACGTTTTGGCGTTCCTTCGGTCGCTTTCGTTGCTTTTGGGGTTAGCCTAAGTGGTTTAATCGTAAGAGCTTACGCTTTTGGCACAGGTGTGATTCAGATTTCTGAATGAGTATTCACGGTGAGGTAAATTACTTTCGCAAATTTTCACGGCGAATGTATTTCCGTAAGTGCCTGTTTGGTAGTGGTTTGTGGCGACATTGTGAAAACTTTCTCAATCTTTCAGAGTGCGGGCTTGTGGGGTGAGATACCAGTGATTACATTACCTCAAAAGGGTTTTTCACTCGGAAAAAACCACCAATCTTACAGTCGTGGCAGGTCAAAAACGTTGGTTAATACGGTTGATGACCGATCTCCCATGGCGAAGTCTTTCTCTAAGGCTTCGGAGGTAACGTCCATCAGTATCATGATGATCGTTCCAGGTTTGGTGGGTTATTGGATTGACCAAAAGGTTGGTTCGGTTTTGGTGTTTACCCTTTTGGGATTGGCGTTGGGGATGGGAGTCGCCGTCAGGCAACTTATGCATCTGGTGTCGAACCCTATTGACGCCGGGCGAGTCTCGAAAGTTGACTCAGAAGAAGAATCTCAACAGGGCTAGGGGCCATTATGTTTCAGCAGTTGGCCTTGCAGTCGATATTTGTCCGGTTGATTTTTCTGACGGTTGTCGAGTTGCTGGCGGGCGTTGTGGCGATCTCGGTTTGTTGGTTTTTGGAAATCAACGTTTTCACGGGGTTTTTGGCGCTCGGTGTTTGTCTCGTTTCGACGCTTGCGGCTCATGTTGCAAGTGAGTATCCGAGGGGACACGAGTTGTTAATGGCTCGCATGGCAATGCAGATGGCCATTCGGGTGAGTATTCCCGGGCTGGTTGCGGTTTGGGGAATTTATTTGAAGGATCCGCCGCTCGATTTGAGTTTGGTTTTTTATATAATTTTCTTTTATTTCGTGGGTATGATCGCGGACGTTCAGGTTGCTTTAAAGAAACTTGGTCCAGATGGTGCTAGCGAAGATTAGATTTCTGGATAAACTAATTCGGCGCAAGTCAAAGTAGAAATTAATAGGCAGTTGCTGCTCGATGAAAAATAACAGCTTACGCTCGAACGTTGCTCCTCAGGATGACGAACAACAAACGTCTCCAGAGTCGCATGGGCATGACGATAGTGACGCAGGCCACGCTGATGGCGGTCACGATAAAGACGGGCATGATCACGACGAAGACGGGCACGACCACGACGAAGATGGTCACGATCACGACGAAGATGGTCATGGTCACGACGAAGATGGTCACGGTCATGGTGGCGATATGGCGACTACGGACCAGTGGAATGACGGCGTAGACCTCGCGATGGGGTATTATTTGAGCCCAGACAGTCTCATTGGTCACGTTCAGGACTCGGATCACTTTGAGTTGCCGGCCTTTCCGCCTTGGGGCGAGGGTATGTCAAAGGGCAAGTTGTCCATCCCGCAGCTTTCCCCGTACACCGACGGCAGTCCGATGATGGGTGAAAATGGTTCTGTTTGGGCTTATCAGAAAAATGATTTTGTTGGTCCTGTCACTTTCCAACCGACCAAGTTCGTTGTGTTGGAGTTGATCGGGGCGTTGATCGTAGCGGCAATCTTTATTCCTTACGCGAAGCGAATCAAAAGCGGGAATCGGCCGGTTGGTCGTTTCTGGAATGTGATTGACGTCATGGTTTGTTACATTAGGGATGAGGTTGCTGTTCCAGGGATTGGTTCTGCGGACGCCAAGCGGTTTTTGCCTTTTATTTGGACGATTTTCTTCTTTGTGCTTACCTTGAATCTTTTGGGGATGGTGCCAGGATTGGGGGCGGCGACTGGTTCAATATCAGTGACGGCGGCTCTGGCCATTTCGGTGTTCTTCGTTGTGATGGCGACCGGCATTAAGAAGATGGGGTTTGCGGGATTTGTAAAAGCTCAGGCACCCCACCTCGACATCAACCCAGTTGTGAAGATAATCCTCGTTCCGATGATTTGGGGTATCGAGGTTTTTGGCTTGTTTATCAAGCACGCTGTCTTGGCGGTTCGATTGTTTGCGAACATGTTTGCCGGCCACTTGGTAGTCGGCGTTTTTGTCGCCTTTATTGGCGTGACGTGGCACACCCAGTTGATTTGGGGTGTAGGTCCGGCGGTAATCATCGCCACGATTGCAGTCAACGTCCTCGAATTGTTGGTGGCTTTCATTCAGGCTTACGTGTTTGCGTTTTTGACTTCGTTGTTTATCGGTGCGGCAATTCATCCTCACTGATTTGAATATTTTAGAAAATTTTGTTGCTCTTTGAATTTGGAGAACTTTTGAATGTATAGGTTTTTGTTTGCGTTAGTGTTCGTTATGGGGGGTTTCCTCTTCTGTTCGCCAACTTTCGCACAAGAAGGTGGTTTTGCTGGCGATTTGTTGTTGGGCCAAGGCGTTGAATGGAAGTTCAAGGCCATTGGTGCTGGACTGGCCGTAATTGGTGCCGCTCTTGGAATTGGAAAAATCGGTGGTGCGGCTTGTGAAAGCATCGCACGACAGCCTGAGATGGCATCAAGCGTTCAGAGCGCTGGTATTATCTTTGCTGCTCTTATTGAAGGTGCTGCTTTTGCTGCCATCCTTCTTTGTCTTGTATTCTAAATCTTGGGTATTGGCTCAAAAGCCTGTTGTGTGTTTTTGAGCAGACCTGAGGTAGTTGTTCAGTTTGATTTTCTTACTTGGTGAAGAGTGATGATGTTGAACCAAAGTCTAGCAGGCTTGATTGCTTCTGGGGCGGCCAGCCCTCCCTTGGAGCTTAGAGTCGATACGCTAATTTTCTCTCTCTTAATCCTTGCCGGGCTTTTGGCAGTGCTGTTCAAGTTTGCTTGGACGCCTATTGTCGAGGGTTTGGACGCGCGTGAAAAGCGGATGGTGGATGACATCGAAGCCGCCCGGATCGCAAAAGAGCAGGCGGAGGCACAGCTCACCGCCTATCAAGAAAAGATGGCTGGTGCAGACGGAGAGGCGTCGGCTTTAATTGCCGAGGCGAAATCAACAGCAAACGACGCGAAAGAGAAGATCATGGCGGAGGCGGCAGCCGAAGCTCAGAAAACTCGAGAGCGTGCGTTGGCTGAGATTGAAGCGGCGAAAACCGCTGCAGTTCGGGATTTGGCGGAATCGAGTGTGGACTCGGCCGTCAGTCTGGCTGGCAGTATCGTAGGGCGATCGCTCGACAAATCGGATCATTCCGCTTTGATTGAGAAGTCTCTCGAGCAGTTCACCACCGGGGCATAGTTGCCGTTTAGATCAATCAACGACTGATTAGGTAGTCACTTTCGATGGTAGAAGCGAAACAACCGACGGTTTTCGATAGCGACCAACAGCAGTTGGGCGACGTGTATGCTCGGGCGCTCTTGGCGTTCGCAGCAGATGCTGGGAATGTTGACCAACTGGTCGATGAGCTTGGTGAAGTCGTCGAAGCGATAAACGGTGTTGCAGGGTTGCGGGATGCCTTAGAGTCTCCGAGGGTCGGAGTGGAATCTAAAGTGGATCTGCTCGATAAGGCATTTGCCGGAAAAGTCGAAAAAGGCTTGCTGCACTTCCTCAAGGTTGTGGGTAACAAAGGTCGTTTTGACTGTCTCGGTGCAATTGCTTCGTCAGCGAAAACTTTGCGTGATGAGATGTCGGGTCGTGTTCAAGCGGTTGTGACATCGGCGTCTCCAATGGACAGTGAGGTGGTCGGGCGAATCACGGACCAGTTGTCCAAGACACTTGGTAAAGATGTCAGCCTTCAGGTTTTAGTCGATCCTGAAATACTTGGCGGAATTGTAGTGCGGGTGGGTGATACGGTTTATGACGGAAGTGTTGTAAACCAGTTGTCTCAGGTTCGGGCGCGAGCGGTTAAGCGTGCTTCGGATGCCATTCGTGAAAAATTGGATCGCTTCACGACGTCAGAATAATGACTGAGTAGATCCTGAGGCTTTAAAAAATAAAACAAACTTCAATTGGTTGAAGCAAGGATGGCCGAGAGGTTGTCTTTTAAAAATAACGAGGAAATCAATGAAAATCAGTGCTGACGAAATCGCCTCGGTGATTCAACAGGAAATCACTAACTTTGAGAGCGAGATTGATGTTCGCGAAGTAGGAACCGTGCTGGAAGTCGGCGACGGTATTGCCCGTGTTCATGGCCTTACGAATGTTGCCGCCGGTGAGATGGTTGAATTCCCTGGGGGAATCATTGGTCTTGCGTTTAACCTCGAAGAGAACTCGGTCGGTATCATCATTCTTGGTGATTACCTTAAGATCAATGAAGGTGACCAGGTTAAGTCGTTGGGAACCTTGCTCTCCGTTCCGGTTGGTGATGCGGTTGTCGGTCGCGTTGTTGATCCTCTTGGAAATCCTCTCGATGGAAAAGGGCCTGTCAATTCAGATGCGACACGTCCTGTTGAGATCATTGCGGCGGGTGTTGCTGAGCGAAAGCCGGTAACCGAGTCGATGCCAACCGGTATTAAAGCGGTTGATGCGATGACCCCGGTTGGTCGCGGACAACGCGAATTGATCATTGGCGATCGTAAGACCGGTAAGACGGCCATCGGTATTGATGCGATCATCAACCAAAAAGGGACTGGCGTTCAATGTTTCTACATTGCTGTCGGTCAGAAGGATTCGTCGGTTGCAGGCGTAATCAAAGAGCTTGAAGAGAACGGAGCCATGGACTACACCACGGTGATCGTCTCTGGTGCAAGTTCACCCGCACCAATGCAGTACATCGCTCCTTATGCTGGAACGGCAATGGCGGAGCATTTCATGTACGCTGGCGGTCATTGCTTGGTTGTCTACGATGACCTTTCGAAGCAGGCGGTTGCTTATCGCGAACTTTCTTTGCTAATGCGGCGTCCTCCGGGACGTGAAGCCTACCCGGGCGACGTGTTTTACTGTCACTCTCGTTTGTTAGAGCGGAGTGTAAAGCTCAGCGACGAACTGGGTGGTGGTTCAATCACATCGCTTCCAATTATTGAAACACAAGAAGGCGAAGTTTCCGCCTACATTCCAACCAACGTAATTTCGATTACCGACGGTCAGATTTACCTTCAGCCCGACTTGTTCTTCTCGGGTGTTCGACCTGCGATGAACGCCGGTATTTCGGTTTCCCGTGTTGGAGGTAATGCCCAGGTTTCAGCGATGAAAAATGTGGCGGGTGGTTTGCGTCTCCAGTTGGCGGCTTTCCGAGCGTTGGAAGCGTTTGCTCAGTTGGGAACGGATCTCGACGCGGCGACTCAAGCTGACCTAGACCGTGGATATCGCATGGTCGAATTGCTGAAGCAGCCACAATACAAACCGCTTCATGTTTGTGACCAGATTATGGTTATTTACGCGGGTACTTCTGGAAAGCTGGACGGCGTTGCTGTGGCTGACGTTCGCCGGTGGGAAGAAGAGTTCCTGGATTACATCCACACGAAAAAACAAAATGTTTGGGATAGCCTGGACGAAAATAAAGATGTCAGCGCTGTGATGAAAAAGGCTGACAATGAGGTCACCCAAATGGTGGTCGCTGCCATCGACGAATTTAATCAATCGTTTAAGTAGTGCAGAGGTTCTCAGGTTGCTCCGAGGAGTCACTTGAGCCGACCTCTGGTTAACTAAGAAGTAAGGCACGAAGGAAGGACGGAAACTGAAGGTTAGAAATCGAGCTCGATCACGAGCTGCAGACAACCGGAAATTTCCCATAAATATAAATGGCCAACGCCCGAGCACTTGATAAACGTCGCAAGTCGATCCGTAATATTAAAAAGATTACGAGAACGATGGAGTTGATTGCGACTGCAAGATTTAAAAAAGCGATGGATCGTGCGACCTCGGCAAGTGATTACACGAAACGTATCACTTCTGTTGTCGCTGATTTGGCACGTGCTGGTCTTGAGGTTTCGCATCCGCTGTTGGAAGCGCCTGAGGAAACGAAATCCGCCACGCTGTTGGTGTTGACTGGAAATCGAGGTCTTTGCGGCGGTTACAATGGAAACGCAATTCGTCTTGGTGCAAAGACCTTCGAAGCGCTGTCGAGTGAGATCGGAAACGTTAGCCTCGAGGTAAGTGGCAAGCGAGGGATTTCGGGTTTTAATTTCCGTGACATGGCAGTGGCTGAGTCGTTTACAAATTTCGACGACCAACCGTTATACGCTGAAGTTGAAATGATCGCCAACCGGTATCTTCGAGCCTACGCTGAAGGAACCTTAGATCGGCTTGACGTAACCTATACAAAATTTATCTCTGTCGCGAAGCAAGAAATTGTCAACGAGACCTTGCTGCCGTTAGGGAAAATTGAAGGTGCGGAGGTGGTGGACGATGATTCGGAGGCTTCTGGTAAGACGTCGCTTTACGAGTTCGTGCCTTCGGCAGAGAGTATTTTAGAAGAGGTCGTCCCAACAAGTTTTAAGATTAAGTTATTTAAGTGCTTTCTCGATGCGGCAGTCAGCGAGCAGGTTGCTCGAATGGTGGCGATGAAGAGTGCAACTGAAAATGCAAATGACATGATCAAGATGCTTTCAAGAACTTACAACCGTGCTCGACAATCCCAGATTACGGGTGAGATCATGGAAGTCATTGGTGGTGTCGAGGCGTTAGAGGGATAGATAAAGAGAATGTGAGTCGGTGCTTCGACTTGCTGAGTATAGAAGCTAAATCAAACTGAAAATTGAACACTGTTAACTGAAGATAATTCTATGGCAAATATCGGTAAAATCACTCAGGTGATCGGTTCGACCTTTGATGCTGAATTTAGTGAATCGGCTATGCCGGCGATCTACAATGCGGTAACCGCTGAGATTGATGCGGGTGGGCAGCAAAGAACCCTGTTCGGCGAAATTTCAAAACACCTTGGCGGCGGACGTGTTCGTTGTGTCGCTTTAGGTTCCACTGAAGGATTGCGACGTGGGGCGGACTGCGTTGATACGGGTGCTCCCGTTTCTGTGCCGGTTGGCGAGGAAACACTAGGACGCGTTTTCAACATGCTTGGAGAGACAGTTGATGGACGCGGTCCAGTTGGAACCGAAGAGCGACGGTCGATTCACCGAGCTGCGCCTGGGATTGATGAATTATCCACGAGTACCGAGTTGTTCGAGACCGGTATCAAAGTGGTCGACTTGTTGACCCCGTTTGTGCGTGGTGGTAAGGCTGGATTGTTTGGTGGTGCGGGTCTTGGAAAGACCGTTATCCTTACCGAATTGATTGCTCGTATTGCATCGAATCACGGTGGTTATTCTGTGTTCGCGGGAGTTGGAGAGCGAACGCGTGAAGGTACTGACCTTTGGTTGGAGATGCAGGAAACACCTATCGGCTCAACCGGTCAAATGGTGATTGAAAAAACAGCGATGGTATTCGGCCAGATGAATGAGCCGCCGGGTGCTCGACTTCGTGTCGCTTTGTCGGCTTTGACGATGGCGGAGCACTTCCGCGATCAGTCCGGAAAAGACACGTTGTTGTTTGTTGATAACATTTTCCGATTCTCTCAAGCTGGATCGGAAGTTTCTGCGTTGCTCGGACGGATGCCGTCTGCGGTGGGTTACCAGCCCACATTGGCGACTGAGATGGGTGCATTGCAGGAGCGGATTGCTTCGACCAACAAGGGTGCGATTACATCAGTTCAGGCGGTTTATGTCCCTGCGGATGATCCGACGGATCCGGCTCCGGCGACAGCGTTTGGACAGCTGGATGCGTTCCTGTACCTGGAAAGATCGATTTCGGAAAAAGGTATTTACCCTGCGGTTGATCCGTTGGCTTCGTCATCCCGAATTCTTGATCCCGCTTATGTTGGTGACCGCCATTACGCGATTGCCCGCCGAGTCCAGACGACTCTACAGCGATACCGCGAGCTTCAGGACATCATTGCGATTTTGGGTGTCGATGAGCTTTCTGAGGAAGACAAGTTGATCGTTCACCGCGCACGCCGAATTGAGAGATTCCTTTCTCAGCCGTTCTTCGTTGCCGAGGTGTTCACGGGCAAGTCAGGTGAATTTACTTCACTCGAAGACACCATTCGCAGCTTCGAAGAGTTGTGTGACGGTAAGTGGGATCATCTTCCAGAGAACGCGTTCATGTATGTCGGTTCGATTGAGCAGGCAGAAGAGCAAGCTAAGAAAATGGCTAAGTAGTTTTGAGGGCAGCCGATCGAAAGACTTGGCTGCTTCTCGGTTTTGTTCGTTGAGCGGTAGATTGAGTCCGGCTTTTTAAAAAGTTTTCGTGCGTATTTAGAGCAATGTTATGGCACAGATACAACTTGTAATCGTCACACCTGAAAAAACGACGCTTGATCAGATGGTCGATGCTGTGACACTCACGCTCTTCGATGGCGAAGCTGGTTTTTTACCGGGGCACGCCCCGATGATTGGTAGACTCGGACCGGGTGAACTTCGGGCACGCGTTGGTTCTGAGGAATCGAGATATTACGTTGAGGGCGGCAACGTCCAGGTTGAGAACAACGTGGTTTCGGTTTTGACAGGTCAAAGCATGGACGTCGCTGAGATTGATCTTGCGGCGGCGAAGGCAGCACTTGAGGCCGCTGAGGCGGAATCGGCGTCATCACCAGCGTTGGCTGAAATGAAGCAAAAGGCGATCGCTCAGGCTCAGGCGAAGATTCGAATCGCATCCAAAGCCTAAGCTTTCGGTTGGTCAGTTACTTCGAAGTTTTCTTGGCATTCTCAAGGCAACCGGACTGGCGGAAACTGTCGGTTAGCACCTCATTCCACAGGATGTATCCAGTGACGTTGAGGTGAAGGTTATCTTTAGCGAACAACTCGGGCCGAGGTTTTTGGTCGGCTCCCATCATCGGCTGATCGATATCGACAAAGAAGAGTTGATCATCTGCCTCGCAGTAAGATTTAATAAGTTCGTTAGTCTTTCTCATTTGTGTTACTCGTTTCCACCGCTTGATGCTGGGCTTGATCGCTACAAAATGGATTTTGGTTGACGGTAGCTTTTTTCGAACGATGGCTACGAATTCAGCAAAATCAGCGAATACTCGTTGAGGAGATTTTCCAGCGTTGATGTCATTGTCGCCTGCATACATAACAATCGACTGAGGTTCGTAGTTGAGAACAATTCGGTCGAGGAATTGAACGGAGTCGGCGAGTTCCGACCCTCCAAATCCGCGATTGATGGTCACTAAGTTTGGAAAAGATTTGCTTAGGTTCCACAGGCGAATGCTGGAACTGCCAACGAACAAAATGGCGTTTTTAGGTGGCATTTTCTTCTTGTCAGCGGCTTCAAATTTGGCGATGTCAGCCTGCCATTGCGATGAGTCGTGAGGGTCCTGTGGCTCCGACTGTGCGACGGCGTAATGCGTTAGTGCCAGAGTGAGGAATATGGCAACTAGGTTTTTCTTCATCGGTGTTGTCAGTCTTGGGTCAATGGAAATGGGCAGCGTTTAAGGGAGTTCACTGAATCCTTGGGGTGGCATCATAGATTATAAAGTGGTAACTGAAACCGCCCCAAGAAAAAAAGAGTTAGGTCCCTGGCTGTTGGAAATCGGCGTGCTGAGAAACTATTTCCAGGATCAGTGGGTGGAGTTTTGAATTGGTGGCCAGAACTGAACTTTTCTCCAACGGGAGAGTTGTTCCTTTGCAAGTAGTAACGGTACCTCCAGCTTCTTCGACAAATAATCGGGCGGCTGCGAAATCCCAAGGGGAGAGCTCGTATTCAAAGTAGCCGCCGAATCGACCAAGGCCAACTTGGACAAGATCAAGTGCGGCCGTTCCAAACCTGCGAATTCCATGAATCTTTTGGTGAAAGAGCGCTTCGACGGCATTGAGCGTGGCTTTCATCATGGCTCCGCGATCGTAGTAAAATCCTACGGCAATCATCGTGTTTTCAAGGGACTGATGTTGGTTGACGGAAACCGGATTGGCATTCCAGTACGAACCCTTCCCGCGCTGAGTGGTAAAGAGGTCGCCGTTGGTCGGATTAAGAATCACGCCACATTGGGCGACTCCCTTCCGGTAGTAGGCGATTGAGATTGCGAAATGAGGGATGCCGTGCGCGAAATTGTTCGTTCCATCGAGCGGATCGATTACCCAAAGATGTTCGCTCTCGAGCGTCGCTGTGTGTTCTTCTTCTGCTAGGAACTGGTGATCAGGTAATTCTCTTCGAATGTCATCTACAATCGCCCGCTCTGCTTCGATATCAGCCTTGGTGACAACTCCTTGAAATTCTTCGTTTGTATATTTTGTGCGAATTTCTGCCGACGCAAGGTCTGAGAAATAAGATGACAGTATCTGTTCGGCTTTTCTTGCGGCATTGATTGCTACTGTCAACTCAGACGAGGGTGTCATGTTTTCAGAGGTCATGTTTGTGGAGGTCTTGTTTGTGATAGTGTTTAGGTGACGCGAATTTAATAGGTAATGCTTCAGCTTTGTGGCAGTTAGTGGTTCTTGACGGTTGGTAGATTGTTCATGAGGTCAATGATTGACGAACGATCTTCTGTGGAGGGAATGGTCGACGTATCTTGTAACTGGAAACACTCGCTAAGGCTTTGTGACTGGAATCCTTCGTTGAGGATTTCAAAGCTATTGGGAGTGGTCAGACCGGGGTGTTCCACTCCACAGGCATGGCTTAGCTGAAGAATTTCTTTTCTGAGGGTGAGAATGAAGTTGGCAAGTTTTGCCGATTTATCGGTTGGGTCGAGGCCTCGCATGAGCCATGGATTTTGCGTTGCGACGCCAGTGGGACATTTGCCTGTGTGGCAAACTTGGGCTTGAATGCAGCCAATGGCAAGCATGGCTTCTCGGGCAATGTTTATCATGTCGCATCCCATCGCCATTGCTGCGAGAGACTCATGCGGGAATCCTAGTTTTCCAGCACCGATGAACGTGATGTTTTCTTGGAGATTAAGTTCAGCAAACTCACGGAAGACTCGCGAAAATCCGAGTTTAAACGGCAGAGACACGTGGTCGGAAAAAGTAAGCGGTGCGGCGCCGGTTCCACCCTCCCCGCCGTCGATGCAGATAAAGTCGACTCCGCGGGTGCGCGTCTCCATTAGCCTGGCAAGTTCTTGCCAGAAATTAAGTTCCCCAACGGCGGACTTTATTCCAATGGGTAGGCCAGACTTTTCGGCGAGTCGTTCGACAAAGTCGAGAAGTTCATCAGCGTTAGAGAATTCAAGGTGGGAGTTCGGTGAGAGGCAGCTTTTTCCGATCTCAATTCCACGAATATCTGCAATCTCAGCGGTTACTTTACTCGCGGGCAGAACGCCACCGCGACCAGGTTTGGCACCTTGACTCAGTTTGATTTCAATTGCTTTGACTTGATATTGATCGCAAGCTTCGACGAATTTGTTTTCATCGAATCCTCCGTCGTTTCGTCTGGCTCCATAATATCCGGTGCCAAGTTGCCAGATCAGTCCGCCTCCCAAATCGTGGTGTGGCGAGATTCCTCCTTCCCCCGTATTGTGCAGACATTCGGCTATCGCACACCCTCGATTAATAGCCTGGACTGCCGGCGCCGAAAGTGAGCCATAACTCATCGCTGAAACGTTGATAATAGAATTGGGGCGGAAGGCGAGTTTTCGATTTCGCGGGCCACCTAAAATTTTGGCGACAGGAATTCGATAATGCGGATCATAATTAGGGTCATCTGGTTGAATGTCGTGAATGGGAAACGTCGATTGTTTAACGATCAAGTAGCCCGAGGTTTGTTCCAAGTCGTTATCGGTTCCGAAGCCGAAATAATTGTTACCTTTGCTGGCAGAGCGATAGATCCAGTGTCGTTGGTCGCGGGTGAAGGGACGTTCTTCGTTGTTGCCCGCGACAATATATTGCCGTAGTTTGGGGCCGAGTTCTTCGAGCAGGTAACGTCCGTGTCCGAGCACGGGGAAATTGCGGAGGATCGGATGTTTTTTTTGTGTTAGATCGTGCACTGCAATCATGAACACGACAAAAAAGATTACACCCAGTATTATGTAGCCCGTCACTATGCACCTCAATCTCGTAGGAATGAACCCTTTCCAGTTTAACCCTCGATGGGTGCTGTTAGCTACTCCGAACGGTAATCAATTATCTAGGGAGAATTGATTTTTGTATGTGGAAATCCAATGGAAGCAGAGCCGAGCGGTTATCTTGGCTTCCGTGAGTGACTAGGATAGACGCGTGAAATCTTTCGTAAAAAAACTCAAAACACCTCTGTTTCGGTTTTGGCCTGCGCTCTTGATTGGTGGGATCTGGGTCTGGTTTTTTGGTCCGATGATGATGGGCCGCGAAGTCGTTGGATTTCGCGATTCTGCTTATCTCTATTATCCGTTGTTTGAATGGATTGATGCGCAGTGGGCGGCTGGCGAAATCCCGCTTTGGAATCCGTTTTGTAATTTCGGGATGCCGGTGATCGGAGATGGTTCTTCGAGTGTTTTTTATCCGGGCAAACTAGTTTTCTTTTGCCGTTTTCTGAGTTATCCGTCGCGTTACGGGATTTATCTAGCAATGCACGTTCCTCTGGCTGCGGTCGGTGCGTATAAATTTTCCCGGTTGATTGGCGCGAAGAAGACGGGCGCGACGCTGGCGGCGTTCGCCTATCCCTTTGGTGGAGTCGTGTTGTTTCAGGTGACCAATGTGATCTATCTGGTAAGCGCGGCTTGGTTTCCGTGGGCCATGATTTGTGTTTTACAGATGGTTCAAACTAAACATCTAAAGTGGGCGCTTGGTTTGGCTATGGTTTGCGCGATGATGATCCTTGGCGGGGATCCGCAAATGGTCTATCACGTTGGGCTGATCTCGGTGGTTACCCTCGGAGTTCAGTGGGCTCGGACACGTAAGCGGCTTGATTTGCAGCGTCGCTTGGGTGGGTGGCAGGCGTTGATCTTAATGGCTGTTTTAGTCGGAACCACCAGTTTGCTTTCGGCAGTGCAGTTATTGCCGACGATGGAGTGGTCGCGATTGAGCGAGCGTTCAAGAACCTCCCGGGTGATGAATTTTTACCAGGCAGTTGGAAGTGAATTAAGTCAGACCGCCCCCGAGTCTGGAGGTCAGTCACTGCTGGATGATGCCAGTGGAGTTGCCGGGCATGCTTACCAATTCAGCCAGCCTCCCTGGTCGGTGATGGAATTGGTTTGGCCGAATATTTCGGGGAGGCCATTTCCCATCAATCGACGGTGGACTGCTAACCTTGCAGGCGCTGATCGGATGTGGGTGCCGTCCCTCTATGCCGGTTTGGCTGTTTTTATTTTAGGGATTCTCAGTTTGCGATTTTGGGGGCGCAGCAAGAAACAAGTCTGGCTCTCTTGGGTTTTTTGCATATTTACCATGGGGTCGTTCGGTTGGTATGGACTTGTTTGGTTCATTAATGAATTTCACCCTGACCCTTCTTTTCGAAGTTCGCTAGGGCCTCAAGTGGGAGGTGTTTATTGGTGGATGGTAATGACTTTGCCAAAATATTTTTTGTTTCGTTATCCAGCTAAGTTGTTTGTGATTTCCAGTTTTGCAATCGTAGTATTAGCGGCGATGAACTTTCATAAGTTGCGTACGCGTGGTGTGGCAGCGGTCAGCTTGGTCCTGGCTTGTCTCAGTTTTGCCGGATGGGTGGCGGTGAATCAAGGAAGCGAGGCTTGGTTTCCGTTGGCCATTTCAGATCCATTTTTTGGCCCTTTTGATTTCGAGGGATCGCTTGTCGAGATCAAGGCGGCGCTGCTCCATACCTGCATAGTCGCGTTCGTGCTGTTCGCAGGGAGTTGGTTGGGGGCGTCGGGGAGGTTGGGCCGGAATTCGACCAACTGGCTTTTCGGAGCGGTGCTTCTAGTTTCGATCGTTGAAACTTCGCTCGCCAATCACTGGTTGGTTTCAACTGTTCCTGTTGCAGCATTTACAGAAGAAACGGAGGGACCTGCCGGGCTAAGAGAATTGCAGCAACAGATTGGTGTTGAACCGCTCAGGATTTATCGAAGTGAGATGGGGGCTTCACCACCGGTAGAGTGGGCCACAGTGAGCTCGGACCAACGGCTTGAGGAAGTCGTGAGTTGGCAGCGACGGTCAATGTTTCCCAAGCAACATTTGGGTGAGGATGTTGTGCTGTTAGGTAGTTTCAGTTCAATCTGGCCGCAATCCTACCAGGGCTTGATCGATCGCTGGGAAGCCGTTGTTGCTGGGGATTACGATCCGAAGGGAACAAGGTGGATGCAGGATTCGCGAATTCACGGCCTCATTAAGAGATCAGACGAGGGGGATCTCCTGATCAAGCCGCCCCCCTCCCCTGCTTACGAATCGTCGGCATTGCCGATTGAATGGATGTTTGAGTTTGAAAACGGGGCAGAACCTTTCCCTGTGGTTCCAATTTCTGAATGGGGAGAGGGAATTAAGTTGATTGACTGGGAGGCCGCCACCAATCGTCCTGAGATTGAGATAACCGAGTTCAGTAGCAATCGATTTGTCGCCAAAGTAGTGACAGATCGACCACGGGTTTTAGGGTTCTACGCTCCCCCCGTCGAAGGTTGGAATGTGACTGTGTGGGACGTCGGCCGGGAGCAGGTTGTTTCTCCAGATTTATTGTTGGCCTCGGAATATTTACCTGATCCGAACGCCGGATTTGAAAATTTATCTCTACTGCCCTTTAATCAAGAAGGCGAATTTCTGGTTGAATTTCGCTACCAACCAAAGTCATTTTGGATGGGAGCTTCATTGAGTTTCTTAGGTTGGATCTCTGTATGTCTTTATGCAGGCCGTCGTTTTTGGGGGTTGCCCCGAATTGTAGGCGAGTAGGATCCTACTGATTTGGCATCTCTGGCGGCGAGAATTCAAGAAAAACCATTGGAAGGATGCGATGCGTAATTAGAGTCGTTAGACTAACAGTGTTAAATTTTATTTCGTTTGACTTACGAATTTTTTATTGTCGAGGTGGTTCGATGTTGCGTTTTTCAATTGGTGTGGGAGCTCTGGTTTGTGCGTTAGTTTTGCCGCCGCTTTCTTTGCCGCTCAATGCGCAGGACGATGCTGACGAGCAAGTGACGGTAGGAAGTATCGAAGTGCTCGATCCTTCATTGAAAGACTTGATCGATCCGACAAGTCCAATCGAAGTCCTGACGACTGGGTATCAGTGGTCGGAAGGTCCGGTCTGGATCAAAGACAAAAGTGTCTTGCTTTTTTCAGATGTGCCTCAAAATAAGATCCACTGTTGGAGTCCAAAAAACGGACATTCGATTTTCATGGATCCCAGCGGTTACGAGGGGAAAAATGGCGAAAAGGAGCCAGGTTCTAACGGGCTGATGACCGATGCCAAAGGTCGGTTGGTTGTTTGCGATCATGGTAATCGGCGAATTTACCGTGTTGAAGCGGATGGTTCAAAGACGACCTTAGCAGATAAATTTGAAGGCAAACGGTTTAACAGCCCCAACGATTTGGTCATTCATTCCAACGGTGCAATTTACTTTACCGATCCACCGTATGGATTGCGAGATGAGTCCAAGCGGGAGCTTGATTATTGCGGAGTGTACCGACTTGGTGTCGATGGTGAGGTGACGCTGTTGACCAAAGAGCTGGAACGTCCTAACGGGATTGCGTTGTCTCCCGATGAAAAGACTTTGTACGTCGCCCAATCGCACCGCCCTGCTCCGATTTATAACGCTTACGCGATTAAACCTGATGGGACGACGGCAGCAAAAGGGAAGACGATTCTTAATAGCATTAAGTATGCGAACCAAGGAGATCCGGGCATGCCGGATGGCATGTGCGTTGATGTGCAGGGAAATCTCTGGGCATCGGGGCCGGGCGGGATACTCGTGATTTCCCCGACCGGAAAGCTATTGGGGCGATTAATGATGGGCAAGCCAACGGCGAACTGTGCGTTTGGGGGCGATGGATCCACTCTGTTCATCACATCCAGCGATCGGATTTGTCGCGTGCAAACAAAAACTAAAGGTTTGGGGTTTTAGCCAATTTTCAATTAATTGTGGCAGTTGCCAGTGGTTGGCTTGCTGCGTTTCTTGGAGGTTGGAAACCGGTTGGTTGGATTTATCAGTGGTTCTTATTCAGTGGGCTGAGTTGGAAGCGTGGCGACAGTTTCCTTGGACTCGACCTTCTCGTCCGGATGATTGGGATCATGCGGTACCTCTGGCGAAGGTTTCGTTGGTGCTGGAAATTTGGGAATCGTTCCAATGGGTGGCACTGGTTCGCCGGGAGCGACTGGCGGATAAAAATTGTGGAATCGTCGAGCGCATCGATCTTTAAAGCTCGCGAGTGCCGAATCGCGAAGGTCTTTGGTTGAGAACGCCTGGTTAAGTGTATTATCCAGGAATTGATTTGCCCTTTCGAATACAGCATCGTCCATTTTTAGATAGCGATATGCGAATTCCCGATCTGCTGGGGAGATGTCTGCGTCGCGTTTGGAGACATTCGCCCGAACGTAAGATAGGTCGGAAAAAACGGTGGGGTATAATTGCTCTAGGCAAATGCAGGATTCATCAAATCGCTCGATCGGAAAGACAAACGCTCTGCCAGTGGCGATGGCCCGATCAATGACCTCCATTGAGTCGAACGATTTGCCTCCATTGAGAAAGTAGATCTGGCTATTGGTTTGCGGGTGAACCTCCTGTTGAACTAATTCAGCGGTGGCAAATTCGCGGAAGCTCATTCGCTGGGCAATGCAATTTACTTCTTCGAAATGTCGATGGAAGAAATATCTTGAGATAAATCGATCCACTGGATTGCGGACATAGCTAAGTGCAAAAACTTCCGCATGTTCATGTTCAAATGGGAGGTCGAGCGAGAGCTTGTGATCACTCAGACATTGAACCCAGGGATGGCAGCGGACAATTTCGCTCACATCGTCACGGGTGTATTGTTTTGTTTCCAGTAAAGAATTGGAGTTGTAAAACCCTTTTCCAAAGTTTCGATTCATCAATTGTCTTAATGTCGATCCTCCAGCTTTGGGTACATGGACATGTAGCCAGCATTGCCGAAGTCGTTCAGTACCGGTTGAGGAAATGGCATCGGTCATTTCAGAATCCAGAGAGATAACAATTGGGAAATTGATTCGAATCATACGAATGAGGCTAAACTGAATCGCACGCATTCGATTAACGCAATTGTCTCACGACTCTTGCTCGTAGACAATATCAACCTGTTGGATCGCATGGTAGAGATTTTGAGAAGCGTCTGCTTTAGCTGCCTACCTGATTACGGATCTTCAGTTTGGGCTTTTCCATGGTGACCGTAGTCGATGGAGCAACGCTTTCGGTCAGCCAAACACTCGAGCCGACGACAGAATCGCGGCCGACGACCGTCTCGCCGCCTAAAACGGTCGCATTCGCGTAGATAACGACATTGTCTTCGATCGTGGGGTGACGCTTTGAATCGCGTACTAGTTGGCCCATTTCGTCCTGTGGGAAACTCAAGGCACCTAGCGTAACCCCTTGGTAAATTTTGACGTGCTCGCCAATGACGCAGGTTTCACCAATCACAACCCCGGTACCGTGGTCAATGAAGAAGTGGTTGCCGATTGTCGCTCCCGGATGGATGTCGACTCCTGTTTCTCCATGGACCCACTCTGCCATCATCCTGGGGAGGAAGGGGACGTTTAATTTGTAAAGTTCATGGGCAAGTCGATGGACGGTAATCGCGCTTAACCCGGGGTAGCAAAGGATTACTTCATCGTAATTTTTGCAGGCGGGGTCGCCGACGTATGCTGCTTTCACATCGGTTAACAAGGACGCCCGGATTTGCGGCATTTTAAGAATATAATCAGTCGAGATTCGTTGGCTGAATTCTATGATATTATCCGGCATCGTAAGCTTGCCGGAGGAGCTGCTCCCACAATCCTGGAGGGTCATGTCCTCGCAAGCTTCAAAATGACGAGCAATTGCAATGGCGATTTGTCGAGAAATCAGTTGATGCGTTTCGTCAATTTGCGATCTTAATCCAACCAGCACTTTTTCACTGGAGGATTCATTTGAGCGGAACCCCGGGTAGACGATTGCTTTTAATCGCAAAATTAGGTCAACCAAAGAATCGAATTCGGGAATGGGCGCTACGTGAGATGATTTTGGAAATACAAGCGATCCGTGAATTTCCGCGGCAACCTTATCAAGGGTTTGCTCAGAGTTTTGATTGTCTGATGGAGATTGCGGTTTCATATAATTCGAAATGAAAAAAGTTTCCGTGGAAGAATTTCGATAAGCTGCGGCGATCCTGCGAGGGGGTGTCGTCGAACTATGCAATGTCCCCGGTGAGATTCCATGATTAGTTGGGAAAGGACTTGGATTTGCATTCATTGGAATCTAGGATCACAGAGTAAGTTTAACGGCTGGGGACTGATTTCAAACACGAGTCCTCAGTAAATCTATTGGTTCAAAGCCTTTTCGAATTTATCGTCACTGTCGTCCTTTGGATTTGGTTCGATTCGTCACTAACTCTCCGAAACTCGATAAATCGTTGCGTTTTGTTTAAAATTGCCGCAACGTCCGGTAGTTCTCGAATTGCTCTGGGCCAAAGCGGGGTTGTCCTGCAGAGCGATAGCGGTTTCTTGCTGGCTTAGCTAGGTGATGAAATTTATTCCGCTAAGATAAGTAAATGCTTTTAGAATGTTGGACAATTTGGGCGAGACTGGCTCCGTGGCTTCTTCTGGGAATGTTAATTTCTGGACTCATGGGAGCTCTACTTCCTAGTGATTGGATTCGGAGGCGTTTTCACGGATATTCGGGAGTCTTCCGAGCGGTTCTGCTCGGCGTTCCCCTGCCGCTTTGCTCATGTGGTGTAATTCCGGCTGGCGTTGGTTTACGCCAGCAAGGAGCTAGCAAGGGAGCTGCCCTTGGTTTTCTTATCAGCACCCCGCAGACGGGGATCGACTCAGTGTTAGTGAGCGTTTCCTTTTTTGGTTGGCCATTTGCGATAGTAAAGATGCTTGCTGCTGCGGTGACTGGTTTAGCCGGCGGCTGTGTATTGGATCTTGTTGAACCTGAGGTTCCGCTCTCGCCAGAGACGGTAGACAAAGCGGGGGCTCTTCCGTGTGTTACTGTTGATCGACCATCCCAACGGCGTAGCTGGTTGGAGCGATTTAAAGAATCGAGTGTCGAAATTCTTCGGTCGATATGGGTTTGGCTGGTTTTCGGCGTGTTAGTTTCGGCATTGATCAATCAATACCTTCCAGTGGTTTGGGTGCAAAACCTGGAGTCTTTGGGCTGGCTTCCCTCAATTTTGGTCGTATTGCTGCTATCAATTCCGCTTTATGTTTGTGCAACGGCGTCAGTTCCAATTGCTGCGGCATTGGTTTCAAGCGGCCTCTCTCCGGCGGCAGCATTAGTTTTTTTGATGGCTGGGCCAGCTACGAATGTCTCGACGATTGGCGTTATTTATGGTCGGTTTGGCTGGAGATCGGTAATCGTTTATTTGGTTACCATTTTGGTTGGCAGTATCGGTGTCGCCTGGCTGTTTGATGGGTTTTTGTTATCCGATGTTAGTCAGGGCATGGTTGCGAATCACCACGTTTTGTCGTTCTGGGAGTCAGCTAGCGGGATTGTACTTTTATGTTTGGTCGGAAAATTTGTGGCGGCTGATCTGAAAAGGTTCTTCACCACAAATCGAATGGTCGACGGGGATGTTAGAGAAATGACCTTAGATGTCATCGGAATGACGTGTGGTAATTGCGTGCAGCGGGTCGAAACCTCGTTGCAGCAGATTGCTGGAATTCAGAAGGTGGTAGTTGATTTAAAATCGGAAACGGCAACCATTTGGGGGGATCCGAATCCGAGCGAGGTAATTGATTGCGTTGAACGGTTAGGGTTTCGAGCGACGAACCAACTTCAAGGGAAGTGAAATAAGATGGACCAGAGTGAGAGGGATAGAAAGCGCATTACCGAATTGGAAAGTTCGATGATGCACTTGCAAAATGATTACGAATCATTGAACGAAGTGGTGCTGGAAAATGTTCAGCGACTGGAGAAAATGAGACTAATCATCGAGCGTTTAGAGAGTCGTCTTCGAGCTAGTTCGGAGTCTGAGCCGGAGCGGAAAGCGGAGGATGAAGTGCCTCCTCATTATTGATCTTTTTGTTGGAGTATCCAGGCGATGCCAAATATTTTTGATTGATAAAACGTTTTGAGTATTCCGTTCAAGAAGAGGCCTTTCGGCAGACGAACAGGATATAGGAAATCAAGGACATGATTTGTGTTTGAACCAAGCCAAGAGTCTTTCAGTTGCGTGATTTCCCAGCCTGTTTCCGTTGCAATTTCGAACTTTCTGGACGCTCTCTCGAATGAAGCTCGCGATAATCTCACGCCAGCCAACCTGTTATAGCACGCGAAGATTGGTCGAATCGGCCAAGGCGAGAGCGCACGAGGTAGAGATTCTCGACACGCTCAAGTTTTCAATTGATTTAGCTGAATGCAACCCACAGTTGTTTTATCAATCTCAGCGTTTAGGGGAATTTGATGCGATCATTCCCCGGATCGCTGCTTCGATCACTCGATTTGGAACGGCGGTGGTCAGGCAGTTTGAACAGATGGATGTTTTTTCCGCCAATAGTTCTCATGGAATCGCCAATTCGAGAGATAAATTAAGAGCGTTGCAAATTTTAAGCAGGCATCAGATCGGGATGCCGCAAACGACGTTTGTGAAAAACCGCACGGATGTGCTTCCGGCTATCGAGCGGATCGGCGGAGCTCCGGTGGTCATCAAGTTGCTGGAAGGGACGCAGGGCGTCGGAGTGATTCTTGCGGAAACAGAAAAGGTTGCCGAAGCAATCATCGAAACGATGCAGAGCACGCGTCAAAACGTCTTGGTTCAGAAATTTGTTTCTGAAAGTCGGGGGCAAGATATTCGAGCGTTTGTTGTCGGAGATCGTGTGGTCGCCGCAATGCGCCGAATTGCGATGGGAAATGAGTTTCGCAGTAATGTCCATCGCGGGGGGAGAACCGAAGCTGTTGATTTGACACCGGAACAAGAGAGAACAGCGGTTCGAGCGGCTCAAATAATGGGCCTGCGGGTGGCTGGAGTGGATATGCTCGAATCGTCTTGCGGACCGCAAATCATGGAGGTTAATTCATCGCCTGGTTTAGAAGGAATCGAGCGTTGTACACAGCTCGATATTGCCGGAGCGATCATCGACTATTTGGCTGCTCAAGTCGACTTTCCTGAAATCGATATTCGACAACGGTTGACCGTTAGCCAGGGGTATGGCGTTACCGAGATACACGTTCCCGAAGGGTCAGAGTTCGTTGGGAAGACCATTGACGAATCAGGATTATTGGAGCAGGACATTAACGTGTTAACGCTTTACCGTGGTACGACGGTGATTCCTAACCCGCGATTGAAACGCCGGCTGGAAGCGGGAGACCGGATGTTGTGTTTCGGGAAACTGGAATCGATGCGATCGATGATTCCTGCGAAGACACAACGCCAGCGCCGACCAACCATTCAGGGGTTGGCCAGCGATGCAGAGAGGATTTACCCACGCCGATTTGCTGCCTGATCGGGACCCGTTGAAAGACTGAGCCGCCGGTTAAGATTCGACCGAGTCCAGCCAGTTCCATTGGTCTTGCGTGGTCCCGTCAAATAAGCCGAAGAAGGCATTTTGCAGTGCTTCTGTGATTGGTCCACGGGAGCCGCAGCCAATTTCCATGCGATCCACGCTCCTCACGGGGGTGACTTCGGCAGCGGTTCCTGTCAAGAAAATTTCGTCAGCGACATAGAGGAGTTCCCGCGGAATTTCTTGTTCGATCACTTCGAAATTGAGGTGTCGCGCCAGAGTTATAACGGCGTCGCGCGTGATTCCGTCGAGAATCGCAGCGGAGAGTGGCGGCGTAAAGATTTTACCATCTCGGACAACAAAAATATTCTCGGCTGACCCTTCGCTGACCGTTCCCCGTGCGGTTACCGAGATGCCTTCGGCAAAACCATTTCTCCTCGCTTCGCCTCCGATGAGTTGTGCGTTGAGATAGTGTCCACCAGCTTTTGATAAGACCGGCAGTGCTGCACTGGTGGTCCTGGCCCAGGAAGAAACGCAAACATCGATTCCGTTTTTCAGTCCTTCTTCGCCAAGATAAGTTCCAAATTCCATCGCCGCGATGATGACATCGGTTGGGACGTCTTCATTGGGAACTACGCCAAGAGAGCCTGCTCCCAGAAATGCGAGCGGACGAATGTAGGCTGTTTCAAGATCGTTTTTAGTGATGGAATCGCGACAACCCGTTTCGATTTCGGAAATAGAAAAAGAGAGGGGGTAGCGATATAATTTGGCAGAATTAAAAAAACGTTTGATATGAGCGTCGAGTCGGAAGATGCATCGCCCGTTGGGGGTCGCGTAGCAGCGAATTCCTTCAAACACGCTCGAGCCATAATGGAGTGCGTGTGACATGACATGAACGGTAGCGTTTTCCCACGGAACCATCTCGCCATTCATCCAGATGTACTTGCTGTTTTTCATAGTTTTTACCAGTGTTGCGTTCGAGTTTTCAAATTGTCGCAATTCCGGCCAAACGGCACAAGTTTCACTTTCGAAAATTCTTGCCGCAGTCCCTTTAAACCACGATGTGGATCAAAGATCGGATTGCTCGAACACTGCTTGGGGGTGGCTGTTTTGCGATTGCGACGTTCGCCTTGCTGCTGTTGCCAATCTCCGAATTTCTTTATCATGAGAGAGGCAGATCAAACGCCTGAATTGCGGTATTGTGAAGTGCGATCTTTTGAAGATCAAAAAGCGAAATAAAGGAAATGCAGTGAGCCTGGAAATGAAGCAGTTGTTGGCGACGATGCCGCAGGTGGGAAAAGTGGAGTGGATCGGTGTGCGGCCAGGGCGTCGCGAGCCGTTGGATGTTCTGCCATCAGTAGACGTAAGTCTGGAAGGCCTTGTTGGAGATCGTTACCGAGGTAAGGCTGGCGGTCCAAGAATGGTGACCCTGATCCAACAAGAACACATCGCGACCGTAGCAAGTATTTTGAAAATCGAAGCGATCGACCCTGGATTGCTGAGACGTAATCTCGTCGTTTCGGGCATCAACTTGCAAGCTCTCAAAAAGAGGCGAATTCAAATCGGCGGGGCGATTCTTGAAGTCACGGGAAACTGTCCCCCCTGCAGTCGCATGGAAGAAAACCTTGGAAGTGGTGGATACAACGCAATGCGCGGCCACGGGGGAATTACCGCAACCGTTATTCAGGGCGGCACGATCAATTGTGATGACTCGGTTAAGTGCTTAACCGAGGCGACCAACGAGCAGTGAAGTCACTTTGCTTTTACGATCATTGCCGGTGGTTCTGTGCCTTCTGGAAAAAATTTCAAAGAAACAGAGTTCACGCAATGCCGAATGTTTTTCTCAGTCTTTCGCTCGCCTTCAAAAACATGACCAAGATGACCATCGCAATTTTGGCATAAAATTTCTACCCGATATCCATCGGCGTCAATTTCTCTTCGGACTGCTCCCGGGATCTCGTCGTCAAAACTTGGCCATCCACAGTGTGCCTCAAATTTGTCATCAGAGCGGTAAAGCTTGGCGTTGCACCGGCGGCAGGCGTAGACGCCTGACTCGGTCGTCGCGTTGTACTCTCCCGTGTTGGGGCGTTCTGTTCCTTTGTCAAGAATCACACTGGCTTCGAAAGCGGTAAGTTTGTTGTACTCAGCAGGCATTTCTTTCTTCTTTTCTTTCTCGACGACCTTTGTTTTAGGAGTCGCGGTATCAGTAGTCGCGGTATTAGGATTCGCCGTGACGGGGTTTTTAGTCACACTCACGGTTCCGGTTTCTTCTTGCTTGACCGGTTGGTTATTTAAATAAAAGACCAACGCAATGAGCAAGGAGACTAATAATCCGGCTCCGATGATTTTATTTGGGGTCATGGCTTTATACTCTCGACTAACTGGTTCATTCGCTTGCGATTGACTCCGAGATCTGAATGACCGACTCGCGAGGCTGAGCGAAATTGGATTACTGAGTTTTTATCATCAACGAAGAACTCCACATCGTCAATGAACCGAAAGATTAATGATTTGAATTCATAATGCAAATAGTATTCCGTCTCACTAATTAGCGTAGCTCTGGGCCAGTTTAATTTGATTGCTTGTTTAATCTTGGAAATTGCCTCCGAGGGAGTACCGCTGAACGCAATCGGGTCCATTCTCTTTACCGGATCTGCCGCTTGAGTCGACACACAGTTGGGGGTGTCTGGACAAGCAGCGAGTTGGCCGGCGCTGACACCTAGGTTGTCGGGTTGTTTGGAAGTCATGCTAATGGCGAATAGACCAATTAAAGATAAAACCATCACGGTAAGAAGATTACGAGTGATTCGGGATAAAGAAAAGCGAACGCGGGTTTTCTTCTCGGTCGGGGGTGGATCGGTGCTTGAATTCATCTTGGTGGTGTTTCGGATTAATTTAAAACGAGTACTTACGGTGCGAAAAAGATATTTTATCCGACTCGTTACTGAAACCAACTTAATAAAAGGATTGCCACCGACACAACAACTAATAAAAAGAGGACGGTTCCAAATAGTTCCCCATTCTGCCCTTTTTTACAAATTAGAAAGTCATTTGAAATTAAATTGAGTTTTTCTTTTTGTTCAACAGGATCATTGAAAACCCAAATCTGTGTTTTCATGTTCTGCTTTCTCTCACGTTCGTCGTCTAATGCCACGCCGAACAACTCCTGCCAGTCGGCAGTCACGTCGCCGTCCGTTTCAAGGTTGTTATTGTCGAGTGGGTGATATTTGACCCTTGCGCAAAATCTAAAAACCTGCACCCAACCGGGTCGTTGGATGGCGTGAAGCTCTAGTTCTTCAAATTTTGCGGTCTTTCCGACAAAGCCGTTATTGTTCAGCCAAGACCGAACATCTGCTTCAGTCGATCGATTGGAAATGGTTAGAGGCATTTATTTTCAGCTTAGTTATTTGCATTCGAGTGGTGGTTGATCGGCCAAATTCTGCGGTCCCTTGGGAGCATTGAACGGACGCATGAAAAAATTCCCGCTAGTGACAATGAACTGGTAACGGCACCCTTCTGTACCCGTCGTTTTACTGGTGAATTCACAATCGTTTCGCCGTGACGTTCTCTTTACAAAAATCGGTTAACCGAATTAAGATGCGGCTAGGATTTGGGAGCGCAGGAAGCAATGGGGTGGACTTATGATTGATGTTTGTTTGTCGGTTGCGTTAATTCGCAAGACTTATAACGAAAAACTGAAGTGGCTTGCACGGTTAGATCCGGCAACCAAGCAACTGAATTTTATTATCGGTGAAAGACTTGAGGACGAATCATTTCGTGAGACGACGATTCGCGAGGTGGCTTGGTCGCTTTGGTTGGATCGAAAACGGGACTTTCTTGTTTCCAATATGGCTCAGATGAATTTGGAGTTTGTTGACCGAGTGCCTGGTCACTTTCAAAAGAGTCGCGTTGCGGTTTCGTTCTTTAATGTGGAAGTGTATCGAAAAGACGTTGTTTCAAAACTCGAACGTCAGGGCGACAATTTTTGGGTGACGTCGGATGAGATTTGTAATGGTATCAGTCAGTGTGGACGTCGATTTGATCCAATCGTTCCCTATTTAATTAATCGTTCAAGTGTGATTCAGTATTGGGAATCCTCTCAGTAAATTACCTCATCAGGGCGACCGCCACGCGTCCTCTCTATGCTATAGCCCCAAGCCATCCACCTCTGTGAACTTGAAGGTTTTGGTGCGGCCGATTCTAGTTGCCGTTTTGGGTTGCGTTCGGCAAGTTCCCGGTTGACTCTGAAGACAGCGCCGGTGGACTCGTGATTTGATCGAGATGGGTCATCTCGCGTTGAAGAATCTTGAGGAGCGTCTGCAGGAAGGCAACGACCATTGGTCCAATAACGATTCCGATAGGGCCGAGCGTGGAAACTCCGCCGAGAACACTCAGCAGAGCGAAGAGGGGGTGGATGTTAGATTGGCCGTGCAAGATGTAGGGTTTGATCACGTTATCAGCCATTGAAATAATAGCGATCCCATAAATCCCCAAACCGATCGCGGCCGTGACGTTGCTGTCGAAAAAAAGTAAATAGAAACAGCATGGAATCCAAACAGCAGCGGCGCCCACGAAGGGAACCATTGCTAACATGGCTGAGACCACGGTCAGCAGAAAAACTGAATCGAATCCCGTGAAGTAAAAGCCAATTCCAGCCAACAGTCCCTGAGCCAGTGCCGAGGCGAGTGTCGCGACAACCACAGCCCGACTGACTGTTCCGAACTCGGCGACAAGTTCTTGTTCGTGTGCATCATCGATTGGGGAAAGGCCTTTGAAAGCTTCAATCAGTCGCGGTCCGTCCAGCAGGAAAAAGTAGAGCCCAATGACCATGATCGCAGCCCCGACAAGCAGATTGCCGGCGTAGCTAACACCAGCTCCTGTTAATTGAAGTAATTTATCCTGGAGGAATCCGACCACCGAGTTGGCATAAGATTCTGATTCCTCGTCGGAGGGATTAACCAGTTTGATTAGCCAGGCTCTTGCTTTCCCGCCGAGTAGTTCGGATTCAAACAGATCGAAATGAGTGACGGTCTGATTGATTTTGTCGTGATAATTAACGATTGCCTGATTGCGACTTTGCCCGGTCTCGATCGAAGCTGCTGGGATCGCTTCGTGCAAGGTCCGCGCTTCGATTAGATCTGCGGCGAACAAATCCCAGGTTGAGCGGGATTCGAGTGGAGTTTCATCGAGTTTACCTCGAATTGGCCAGTCTCGTCCCGTCACGCGAGCCAGCTTTTTTCCAGCCTCTTCAATTTCAAAGAGACTGATTTGGAATCGATCTTCATCGGTCGGGGAAAACGAAGTCGACGATTTTAAAGCGGTTAACTCTGTTCCAATTTTTCGCAATTCATTCTTGCAAGGCATGTCCAGTTTTAAATCGGATCGAACTTGGTAAAAGCCATCGGTGATTTTTGTTGCGTTGAAGTCGTTGTAGACTTGCTTTCCTTCGATCGCTGCCATGAAAAATATGACTGTCAGTGGGGCCAGTACGGTGAGTAACACGCTAAGAGTCGTCAACGCAGCGGCTAGTTTTTCCCGCCCACCCGACTTATTGATAATCCAGCGATGCAGCGGTCGAAATACAACTACAAGAATCGCCGAGAGGAATAGCGGGATTAGAAAGTGAGCCATGACCTCGTAAAACAGAAGGCCGACGATCGCAATTACACCGAGCAACAAGCCAAACGAAATGTACCTTGAGACATTGGATTCGGACCGTGCAGCCGATCCTGCATTGGTCCGTTCATCAGTGTTTAATTTCGGTTTGGGACTCGCGGGGTTGGGCTTGCGTTTTCGTTTCTTTTTGCTCATCAGTAGTTTTCGAGTTGCGTGTGTATTTGCAGCGAGTGACCCATCGTGTTGCCAATCGCAGATGTCTCAAAGCTCTGACGACAAGCAGTTTTCAAAAAACGTATCGAAAGTTAAGCAGCATCATTTCTTAGTCGTTGGTTGCCCGCTGCGTTGGTTGTCCACTGTTAACGCAAGCCAAAGGTTTCTCTATTGCCGTGAGCCGGGGGTGATTTTTAATTCAATCCGCTTGCCGTTCCGGAGAACGGTGACGGATGTCTCTTCTCCGATTTTTATGGCATCGATAATCGCGGTATAGTCGTAGATGTTTTCAATGCTTTTGCCAGCAAGTTCAACAATAATGTCGCCGCCTTTGATTCCTGCTTTATCTGCTGGGGCACCTTTGGTTACATCTGAAAGTTTGACTCCGACGACGTCCTCGCCATAGGCAGGGACACTTCCAAGATAGGCGCGAAGCCCACCTTTGGGAGCGTCTTGTGATGCCGAAGATTGTTCGATGTAGTCGGGGGCTTGGTCGGTGGTCGCAAGTGATCTGGTGATGAGTCCCATCAGGCGAGCAATTCTTGCAGCGTCGGGATAGTTAAGTTTTTCAGGTGTGTCGCGAGGCGTGTGGTAATCGGTATGCGATCCTGTGAAGGCGGACAGGATAGGAATGCCACCGCGATAAAACGAACTGGCATCGGTGGGGAGGTCGGTTTCGTTACTGAGCGTAACGGGAAGTCCGACGACTGCATTCTTAGATTCGATGACCGAAGGCCAGAAACTACTGCTGCTGACACCTTGAAGAACAAGCTGATCGGTTAGGCGACCAACCATGTCCATGTTGAGAGCAGCAATAATTCCAGTGCTTGGCCGTGAAGCTCCCGCTTTGGGATCTTTGTTGTTGAGGGTGACTTTTTTGACTCCGAGACTTTTGACCATTTCGGAGAGTTCAGTAACGACTTTCGTCTTTGCTTCCGGGTGAGCCTCGATTTGAATTTCAAAATCAGGATAGTTTTTGGCGATGAACTTTAAGGACTCACTGATTTCATCAGTTTTCGCGGCTTCTCCATTTAGCAAAATTTCACCATTGGCATCCACTCCGAGCACGAAGTCATGGGAGGCATCCTGAGTAGCAGGAGTTTCGGTAGGTTGGAGCGATTTGACGTAATTGGCAGACCCATAAAGCCCGAGTTCTTCGCCGGACCAGCCAGCAAAAATTACGTCTCGTTTGAGTTTTAGTTTTCCAGCCCTTTGTTGGGAGACTAGGTACTCGGCAATTTCGAGCATTGCGGCGACACCCGAGGCATTGTCATCTGCGCCGAAGTGGATATTGTTTTGCTCGTCTTGTTTCGCAAGGCTGCTGCCAGATTTGCCAGCGCCGAGATGGTCAATGTGTGCTCCTACGATTACCGCGTCCTCGCTCGGAGTATCCCCGGCGAGGAGTCGGCCTACTACATTGCGTCCTTTGCCTGTGATTTTTTCGATATCGATCTCTGTTTTGAGCTTGCTGCCTTCGAGGTTGAAGCCCATTACCGGTGATCCGTCATCTAACCGGTTTTGGAGTTTTTGGATGTCTTTGCCAGCCGCTTCCAGGATTTTTTGCCCGACCTCATCAGTGACGCTGATCGCTGCAATGCTGGATCCGCTGGGGGAGAAATCATTTCGCAGAGGGACCAATTGCTCCCGAACCTGTGAATTAGGACCGCTGACAACGATCACGCCCTTTGCGCCTTGCTGCCTCGCATGAAAAATCTTTTTGTGAAGTTCAGCGTGTGTTTTGAAAAATCGCCGCCGCTCAGGGGAGACATTTTCAGGTAGGAATCGGTAAACAAAAACCCACTTGTCCTTTACATCGAGATGGACGTAGGAGTCGTATTCTTCTTCTTCGCCTTGTTGCGGGGCGACGATCCCGTAGCCAGCAAAGACGATTTCAGTTGGATCGATCTGGAGATTGCCAGAAAACGAGAGCGGTCTCCAGTCTTGGTTGACTTTGAGTGATTTGGTGTTCCCACCAACGGTGAGTTCCAGTTGGTTTTTGGGCCCCATTTCGACGCCATTAGGGAAGTCGAACTTTTGAAACCAAGTGCCATTGTCACCGGCGGGTTTCAGTCCCAAGTGATCAAGATAGGCCGCGACGTACGCCGTTGCTTTCCGCTCGCCTGCTGAGCCAGTCATTCGGCCGCCCAGCTCCTTGCGGCAGAGATAGTCGACATGCCTCATGATATCTCGTGGATCGAAACCAGCACTCGCTTGTTGTGCGGCATTGAGTCCTGTGTCGAAAGCTGATTTTTCTTCGGGAGACCATTGGTTGTCCGAGGTCCGATTGGCCGAAAGTGCTTCGGATGCCGTCTCATGATTCCAATCGGCCAGATAAATCTGAGATTCCTTTTTCGGGTTTCGCGTGGAAGTCCAAGTCAGTTTTTTTCCATCCGGAGTGAAGCTTGCAAGGCCGTCAAAGCCGTCGGTGTCTGTGACGCGCACAGGCGGCGATTTGCCGTCTGTGGCTACGAGGTAAAGTTCGAAATTGCCAAATCCATGCCGGTTGGTTGTGAAAATCAGGTACTCTCCCGACGGGTGGTAAAAAGGCGCCCAACTCATCGCTCCAATGTTGGTGAGTTGTTTTTGATCACTCCCGTCGATGTTCATCGTCATGATTTCCGCCGTCGCACCAGATTCTGAAAAACGTCGCCAGCAAATACGTTTCCCATCTGGAGAGAAGAAGGGGCCACCGTCGTACCCGGGGACATCTGTCAGCTGCCGCACGTTTGTGCCGTCGGAATTCATGATGAAGATATCCATCATGTAGGCGGGGTCCGTTTCGAAATTCTTTTTTTGTTCTGCCGTAAGTGGCTGGGAATAGCCGTTGCGGTTGGACGCAAACGCAATCAATTTACCGTCCGGAGAGTAAGAGCCCTCGGCGTCATAGCCAAGCTCGTTGGTTAGTTTTTGGTATTCCTTTGAATTCCGATCGTAAGAAAAGATCTCATAGGTTTCATCGTAATCCCAAGAGTAACGTCGGGCTTGACCGGATTCCCGAAATTCGATTTCCTCTTTTTGTTTGGCTTTGGCCTTCGGGTCGGCTTGGGTCGAAGCGTAGAGGACAAGATTGTTGTTGGGGTGTACCCATGCGCAGGTTGTCTTGCCGTAGCCCGGGGAAATTGATTCTACGTCACCCGATTCAAAATCGAGTAGGTAGATCTGGAAAAATGGATTGTCGATTCGTCGCTCACTTTGAAAGGCGAGCAATGAGCCATCGGGACTAAAGTAACCTTCACCAGCCCGTTTGCCTTCGAAGGTCAGTTGCCTAGCATTGGAGATGAACTTGGTTTCCTGAACGCCGTTTGCTTCGGAAGGATCAGAACCGCCTTCTTGTGCCGGTACGGGAACGCAGTTTGAAAAACTGAGGCTCAGTAGCCCAGCCAGAATGAGGGCAAGAGCGGATTGCTGATTCGCAATGGGGCGAATGAAAGTGATCATTTACAGTTTCCGGTAGTAAAGATTAAAAGGACTGATCGGTGGAAGCTGTGGTGCAGCCAGCCAAAAAATCACGGGATGGCTCAGTAAAACGCAATCCAGCAGTGCGTCCGATTGTATTTGAGTTTGTTTTATCCAATAAGACGCAGAATTGAGAATCTTGGATTTGATTTAGGTTTTGTAGATTATCACACCTTATAAAACGTCCAGATAGACAGGTTGATGTGGATTTGACCGTGAATTTGGTGCGAAACGGTTAAACGATTTGATCAAAAGTCGGTTTCGGAGGGGTTGCGGTTAGTTGCTGCCGATCCGCCGTGGGCAACCCTTATAGGAAAACGGGGGTTGATGACGATTTGTTCGTCACATCTCACGGTAAATCGTTGTTTGTCGGTTGTTCAATCTAGTCTCAACGTTTCTGATGACGATAATAAAGCACGTGCGTTTTACGTTTTAAAGCCGTGATGGCTGAGGATGCCGAAAAGGGTCGGAACCTCGCTTTCGTGGCAACTGCTCGAGAAATGGGATAATTACGATGATTGCTAATCGAAGCTATGACTGCGTTGTGCTCGGCGCTGGGCCGGGAGGTTCGTCTGCGGCGACAATCGTAGCGGAGCAGGGATTGTCGGTTCTACTTGTAGAACGCGATAAAATGCCACGTTTCCACGTCGGTGAGTCGTTGATGCCTGAGACTTACTGGCTTTTTGAGCGGCTCGGAATTGTGAACGAACTCGATCGGGTTGGGTTCACTAAGAAATACGGCGTTCAGTTTGTCAGCAGCAATGACCGGGAGACCAAACCGTTCGTGTTTGCCGATCACGACTCGCGACCGTGCAATGAAACTTGGCACGTCGACCGTGCGAAATTCGACCACTTGCTGTTTGAGACAGCATTTAATCGAGGTGCGACTTGCGTCGACGGCACCCGCGTTTTAGATATCGATATCCGGAAAAAATCTCCTCATTTAGTCACGCTCCAGGGAGAGAACGGCAAACAGCAAGAGGTTTCGGCCAAGGTGATCATCGACGCTTCTGGACAGTCGTCGCTACTCGCTAACCGGTTGCAGACTAAAGAGTATTACGACGATCTCCGGAAAGCAGCAATTTGGGGATATTATGACGGGGCTGTTAGAGCGGGTGGCGACAACCCGGAAGTCACCTGCATCCTTCACACGCAGAGCAAAGACGCTTGGTTCTGGTACATCCCGCTCAGCGATGGCACGGTAAGCGTGGGACTCGTGGGGGATAACGATTTCTTGCTCAAGCGAGGCGGCTCGCCTGCGAAGACTTTCGAAACAGAAATAAACAATTGCCCGGGTGTAAAACGACGGCTGCTTGACGCGAAGCTGCGCGGCAAGTTTGCGGTCGCCAAGGAGTTTTCTTACACCGTCAAGGAGCAGTCCGGCGATGGATGGGTTCTAGTTGGCGATGCTGGTGGTTTTATTGATCCCTGCTATTCGTCAGGTGTCTTTCTTGCTTTGAAATCAGGAGTAATGGCAGGTGAGGCGGTTGCCGAGGGCCTCCACGCCGGCGACACCTCCGCAAAACAACTTGGAAAGTGGACGCGTGAATACGAATCGGGTGTGAAGTGGATTCGGAAACTGGTCCGCGCCTTCTACACCAAGGAATTTAGTTTCGGGGCTTTCATGAAGGCGCACCCGGAGCATGCAAAAAACGTCACGAACCTTTTGATTGGACGTGTTTTCGAAGGAAACCCAGGCAAGGTTTTCGAAGATATGGATCCATGGATAGAAGAGGCAAAGCGGGGCGAGGATATGGAAATGGCGGCGAGTAACTAACGCCGACCGCCGTGGCCGCCAAAGAGTCCAACCAGCGAGTCCACACGGTTCACGGTTTTTGGCTGGGCATTTCTTATCTAGAAAACGGTTGGAGCGGCCAAACGGTGCTGCCGATAAATTCTATCCGGGGGCAATTCTGCCTTTGACGCACGTCGGCTGACAAATGGGGCAATTAATGTCGTTTTATTTGTCATGAAACCACCTTCGATTTGTCACTTTAGGGGTTTTGCAGCCGCTTTGCGGTTATCCGGACGCCGCTTCGCAGAAAAAAGACTACTGTTTTGAGTCGTTTAATGGTTGGTATCGCTTCGTTAGAGGCGGTTCATGCTGGTTATTCTCGCTATGAAACGAGTGTATCAGTGCCATTAGTGCTGTTCACGTCGGTTGTTGAGTTTCAAAAAACTGGTTTGAGCACTGATTTAAACTGTTCGATGCTTGACAATCGGAGGCCTCGCACACTATCATGACGACTTAGAAATTAAGTTTTCTTATTAAGATGAACAATCGACGCCGTTTAATAAGGTCATATTTTACGACGGCATCGTTCAAAAAATTGGTAATTTTTCTTTTTTATGTTTTTGGAGTGATTTATGAAAAATCGAAGAAACTCTGGTTTCACCTTGGTGGAACTTCTTGTTGTGATTGCCATCATCGGCATTCTCATCGGGATGCTGCTTCCTGCTGTCCAGCAGGTTCGTGAAGCAGCTCGTCGTACAACTTGTATGAACAACTTGCGACAAATTGCTTTGGCAACGCTCAACTACGAGTCGGCCTTCCAGCGGTTCCCTAAAGCTTGGAACGGTGGCGACGATTACGATGCGAACGTTCAAGGTCTTCAGTCTTCTACTACTGGTCACCAGTGGGGTGGAATGTTGGTTCCTGTTCTTGCTTTCATGGAGCAGAACAATGTTTCTCGTTACTTTGAAGAGTACAAAGTTGCGGATGTTTACTGGACTTCAGCCGACATCAACGAGTTTGCTGCTTCACAGAAGATCCCGACATTTGAGTGTCCTTCTGACCAAGCTGAAACACGACGTAAAGTCGGTGGCAGCGGTGACTTCTCGACCTTCTTCTTGCTAAGTGGTCGTGGAAACGGTTGGTGGATGAATGATGCTGGTGGCGATCCAATCGCTAGCCATCACCAGATCACTAACTACACAGGTTGCTCAGGTCGATTGGATTACGATCCAGTTGGCGGAACTGACGCTCGATGGTCACCTTACTACGGTATCTTCGGCACCTGGAACCGTGGATGTAAGATCGGTTCAATCACCGATGGTACTTCTAACACAATCGCTTACGGTGAAGTCACTGGATTTGGTACTAATGCATGCTTCGCATGGACAACCACTCCACAGTGTACTCACTGGAACACAAAGAACTTGGGCGGAACACCTTACCCTGACTACGATGGTCGGTGGTACGTATTCGGTTCACGTCACGCTGGTAACTTTATCAACTGGGCGTTCGGCGACGGTTCTGCACACTCAATCTCTGAGTCGATCAACCCTGATCTCTTGATTCAGTTATCTGGTAAAGCAGACGGTGAAGTTCTAATCAGCACTGATTTCTAAAAACTTGAAAACCACGAAAGGTTTTACGATGCAGAAGTGTTTTTTATTAATGACTTGTTTCCTCCTGGCAATCGCTTGTGGCTGTGAAAATGGCCCAAAAGAGGACCCAGAATTCAAGAAGACGAAAGCCAGCGATGTTGAAGCCGAAAGCAAAGTCGGTAAAAAAGCTGGTGACAAGGGACAGGCTATGGAAGCTCCGGCAATGTAAAACTGGAGTGTAGAGAGTTTTAATTAGTGAGAACTAATTGATGATAAACAAAAGCCTCGCGGTTTACCGCGAGGCTTTTTTTGTTGGTCTAATTTATCGGGGTAGCGCTGGTTCCCCGTAAGATGATTTATCGGTCGCGATTAAACCGGGTGTTATTAAACCGGGTGTTATTAAACCGAGTGTTATTAAACCGGGAAACCGACGTTGGTGCGGTAGTCGTGCGGTTCGGTTGTCTCAGAAGTCCCCGGGTGTCAAGTGAGCTATTCGATTTGAAGGTCGATCCAGACTAAGCGATGGTCCGTCGCATCAATTAGGTTCGCCCCGTTTTCATCCGGCTTAGGCCAGAAGATTCCGCTTGATTTCAGGTTCAGGTTTGCCGAGGGCAGACAATAGTCGAGACGTAAGTTGCCAACCTTGTTATCTCCAAAATCGCTTGTGTCCCAGGCTGCATTTCCTTTTTGATTTAGGTTAGCGCCTCCTTGGATCTGCGAATAGTATTTTCCACCGGAGCTCATCGGCGGGGCGTTATCGTTGATTCGAGGATTGTCCGTGAGCAGCCTTGCTGCGTTACTAGTGCTGTCCCCGTCATTTGCGTCCGCGTTCATGTCACCGGCGAGAACAAACAGCTCAGTTTGAGATAAGCCGCCATCACGGCCGTTGTCGTCATAGATATAGTCAGACTTACCCTCGGTAATATAGTCAGAGAAAAATCTGATTTCGTCGTGGTTGCGGCACCCGTTACGGTCTTCAGGTCCGTCGAATACCGGTGGAGTAGGATGGGTGACTAGGAAGTGAACCGTTTTCCCTTTAGCTTGAATTGGAATGTCCCAATGGCTTTTCGATGAGAGTCTGAAGTGCTCCATTATTTCAGGAGCGTAGAAAGGTTGTTGATCCTTATTTCGTGGGACAAGCCGTGCGGGCATGTCCTTCCAGAGGAAGTTTTGAAAAGTCCTGACTTCAGGTTCAGCAATTTTGTATTTGGACAAAACAACCATTCCGTACTGTCCCGGGAATTTTCCGAAGCCGAATGCATCGTTTGCAGTTCCCTTGGCCCCATCACCGTCGAGGTCTTGTTTAGAATCGACACCCGTGTTGACCGCGGCGGAAAATGAAAAACGGTAATGGATCGGTGGGTTTCCGTTTTGTGAGATCGCTAGATAGTTTTTTTGAAAGCCCTCTATTCCCTTTCCAGCTGAGTCATAGTCAAACTCGTTGAGAAGAATTACATCAGGCCGAACACGTTGAATTATTTCAGCGATCTTTTTGGGTCTTTCCGAATTTCCATCTGACAACTCTTGCTTAAGTTGTCCTGCCTCAGATCGATAGAAAGAGATATTGAACGATGCGAATCGAATTGTTTCTTTATCTGAGTTTTGAGAGTCCTCAGAGCTCTGAGCAACGCCTTGTCTAATTTCAGGTTGGAGACTTGATAACAAGAGAAATGCAAGGAAGGCGAGTAATAAATATCGTTTAGTAAATTGCATAGTTAGTGACCAATGTAGAGGGGCGCAGGTTGGAAATTGGTTTGACCGATGGCTAATTGGAGAGTCCAAGGGTGTACTAAGTAAAAGGGTGTACTAAGTAAAAGGGTGTACTAAGTAAAAGGCTTTGCGAGATTTTACGCAAAATGACGCGGTGGCTCCAAGCCGAAAACGAACAGAAAAGGCCTGCGGGCACGTGGAGGCGTAGTTTCGAAACCTAGGAGAATTGCTTCAGCGTACTCATGCAGGCTTGGAAATAGGAGGCGCCGAAGAGGTTGAGGTGGTTTAGAAGGTGGTAGAGCTGGTAAATCTTCACTCGCTCTTGCCAGCCCTCCGCGAGCGGCCAGCATTCGTGATAGGCTTCGTAAAAATCGGCTCCGAATCCACCAAACAATGTTGTCATCCCAAATTCAAATTCCCGTTCCGAATAAGAGACCGCCGGGTCAACCAGTACAGGAACTCCACCTTTTGCAATGATGATGTTGCCTGCCCAGAGGTCGCCATGAATGAGTACTGGCGAAGACGAATTGGGTAGGAGATTTCCCATTTTCGAAAGCAATTGATCCGCATGGCGGTTGAATAGTGGAGTAGTGAGTTCTCGGTTTTGAGCCATTCTTATTTGGGGGCGTAATCGGCTTTCGACAAAGAACGTCTGCCAATCGGTTGCCCAGGTATTTAATTGAGTCGTGCTGCCGATGAAGTTGGATTGCGGGTAGCCAAAACGAGCGGCTCGCGTTTTGCGATGCATTTGGGCGAGTCGACGACCGAATTCAATTTCCGAGGTCGCAGTGGCATTTCCTGACTCAATCGCTTCAAGAATGAAAAACGAGATGCCGCATTCAGTTTTTCCTAACCCAATGATTTCAGGCACTCGCAGGGTTTGCGTGGCTCGAATTGCCTCCAGGCCGTTTTGTTCGGCGGCGTAGATGGCTAAATCATGAAGGCTGGATTTTATAAAATATTGTCTTCCATCTTCGAGTGTCACAAGAGCGGCGTCGCTGATGCAGCCGCCAGTCAATTGTTTCGACGAGGTAATCGAGCAAGGAAGGTTGCGGGACAGAACACGGTGAGCCTTGTCGCTGGCAGTGAGGGCATTTTCAATGGCCTTACGCAAATTGGGCTGTGATTCAAGGTTGGTCATGAGAACCTGACGTAACAATTCTCCAGAATCTTCTCAGGCAGAGATGGAATTGATGATTGAGGGGCAGGCGGCTTCGATCATGTCCAGGACATACTCGAATCCATCGTCCCCTCCGTAATAGGGGTCCGGAACATCAGATGGCCAATCGTCTCCCAGAAAATCGCTTAACAGTTTTAATTCTGCGGTTGGCTCGGGAGTCATTCTTTGAATGTCCGCGAGGTTTTCCCGATCCATCGCAATCACCAGGTCGAATGAGTGAAGGTCTTCGATCGTGATTTTCCTTGATCGACTCAGAAGTTGAACCCCGCGATTAAGTGCCGCACTGCGCATGCGATGGTCAGCAGGTTTTCCGGTGTGAAAGCCAATTGTGCCGGCAGAGTCGATTTCTATACGGTTTTGCGGTTCGAGGGCGTCAATAGAGTGCTGTAGCAGGCCCTCACCGGCCGGAGAGCGGCAGATATTGCCAAGGCACACGAACAATATCGAAAAAGAGTTAGCGTTGGGCACCGAATTCATCCTCCGTCCAATAACGTGATCATCTGCCAGTTTCCTGGTATTCAATGATAATCTCAAACAGAAGAGTTCGTCCATTGGGACGACTTCGTTGTTTTGAACCGAGCCCACATCCAAGAATAAACTGGAATTTCAAAGGTGTCGTCAGTCGGAGGGCTTGCAGGTGATTTTGCGGGGAGCGTAGAGCCTGCAAATGACCTCGCTAGTCAGTTTGTTACTCCAGCACTTGCATCTCAACCGCAGCGTCTTCCCAGAGAATTTTTTGTATTTGCCCTGTTCCGAGGATTGCCCCGATACCAAATAAAATAATTAAGGCAAGAAGCACGGCATACTCGGTAGTAGCTGCACCTTCTTCCTCTCTAACGGGGCGGTAAAACAAACGCTTGATTTTTTTTAACATATTTCGATCGGGGATTAGGGTTCTTTCCTTGCTTCCCCAAGGGTACGTCCAGCGGCACTGTTGGCACGGAAAAAAATAGGAAGCGACCCAAAATTCGATTTGTGGGAAATTTGAAAAAACGAAATTTAACGATTGTTTGGGTCGTAATGGTTTGGCTGGATATCACATTTTATCGATCGGAGCGACTGAGTTTTGAATGTCGATTCGATTTGAGTTTTTGCCTTATCTCGTCTTTCAAATGGTTCATCACCGAACTTTTGTCGGTCGTTGCCAAGATTTCTTTGACCACACTTTTGGCAGACCCTGCTCCCCAGCTCCCACCGTGTTCAAAATAGTGTTTTGCTGATTTACCAATGATGTAGGAGCCGAATCCGACAGCTGCTCCTTGAGGGATCAAGGTCAAAGCGGTACCGAGTGTGCCGGTCACCAGCTTGAAAAAACTTGCTCCGTAGTTCGCGAGTTCTCCGAGAGCGTAAATTCCTCCTGCAGCGCTGATGGTCTTTGCCAGTCCACGGGCTTGGCTCATGGTGAACGTCAGTCCGTAGACCTTAGAGAGAGTGGCAATCATCACGGCATCGACAGCAAGGCCGCCCAGGAGATCGACCACGGGGATGGGGTTGGCCGCCACGACGACTGCTTTGGTCGCAGCCATTGTCCAAATGACTTGATCAGCTTGTCGATTCCGCAATTCAACCCGGAGACTGGAAATTCGATCGCTTTTATCCGCCGCGTACATTGCAGCATTTAATGCGATTAGCCCAAGTCCTTCGTTTTCAAGTGTCTGGAGGATTAACAGCTTCAGTTCGCTGATCTCGGGCTCTGGTTTTTTCCAAACTGATTGCGTGCTGCCATCGGGTTGCTCGGTCGCATACTCTATTTCACGCGGATCAGCCGCCGTTAGAACGAGGTGATCGGGTGGGATCAGGCCGTCAATTCGGCCTTTTAACGTTTCAATAAGTGTGGCTTTGACGTCTGGTGTGTAAAGATCCGTTTTATTGAACACGAAGAGGATCGGTTTTTGAATAGCAGCGAGTTCGACCAATGCTGCGTATTCAGTGTCATTCAGGTCGGAATCGGTAACGAACAAGATAAGATCGGCTTGTCTTGCTGTTACTTCGGCCAATTGGGCTCGGTCAGCCCCCCCAACTTCGTTAATTCCAGGCGTATCAATGATTACGATTTCAGATTTTTCAAGGCTGGGTAATCGGTAGCCAGCGCCGTTCCAGACTGTTCCCCAGACTTGCTGTGTCCATCCACCTTGTACATCGACCTCGGCAACTTGGCGTCCGATGAGTGCGTTGACCAGCGCGGACTTGCCTGTGCTGATTTCACCGAAAATTACAATTTCGATACGGCCCGAGATTAACTTGTCATGCATCTCATTTAGTTGAGCGATGTCGGCTTGCAGTTGTTCACGTTCTTTGGGCGGGCAACCTCGAAGGTCAGCGAGCGTTTTTTCAACGGCTGTGACTGCGTCCTGATAGTTCAGGTCCTGGGTGGAGGGATTGTCGTTCAAGGTTACTTAGATCCTGTACGTTGTTGAGCCGAAGCGATCAATCACTGAGTTTTTCTCTTGCAGTTTGAACGAGTTTTCGCAACTCATCGACGGTGGTCACATGTTCCCATTTTCGTCTAGCAAGGCCGGCAAGGCCACCCTCCGGTGCCTTCATTTCATTACTAAAATATTCGATAAAGACTGCACCAATCCACTTCGTTATCAAAGCCTGGGTGGCTCCCTGAAGTGCTCCTCCGGCAATGGTTCCCGCGAATGGAACGGTCTTGATGAGTGAGGCAACGACGGCACTGATCGCAACGGTTGCCCCTTGGGCTCCGAGAACGCCGATCAGATTTTTGCCCATTTCACCAAGCCATTTGGAAGCTGTTTCGAGATCTACTTTTTGCTGGTAAACCTCGGCAAGATCAATGATCATCTTGGTGGAAATTGCAGAGCCGGCAATTAGATCGATTGCTGGAAATGGGCTAAGAGCGGCGACGCCTCCGGCGCCCCACATGTACTTATCAACAACTTTCCAAGCTTTTTGGTCAATTGCTTCCTGTACGCTGTTCCGTGCTTTCTCGACGAGTCCGCGGGATCTGAGGAGCAGATTAGCGACCAATAGGTCTTTACCATCCTCTTTGACGATTTGAAGCATGCGAGATGCAAGCGGTTCAATATTTGGTTCGACCTCGATCGTTTCGTCTATCTCCGTGCCGTTGGCGAGAATTTTTCGACGCGTGCGATGTCCCATTTGAGCTTGGATACAAACAATATCTTTTTGATTTACGAAATCTCCTGTTTGCTGAGAGATCTGATTCACGAGTTTTTCTTGATCAGTCGGGGAGTACCAATCTGACTTGTTGAGGCAGATAATCACCCGTTTTTCCATTTGTCCTAATTTGGTGAGAAGCTCGTGTTCACTTTGTCTGACGGGGCCATCCACTACCACGATGACAAGATCTGCATCCTTGGCTGATTCCGCAGCAATATTGACGTGCTCAGCTCCATCAACTTCGCCAAGCCCAGGGGTGTCCACTAACGTGACCTCGTCAATGCCTGGCCAGGGAATTTCATTACGGGTAACGGTCGTTCCCCCGCGTGCATCGGTGGCAAAAACGTCACGCCCAGCAAGGAGGTTCATGACGGATGATTTCCCACTCGAGATGGTGCCGAATGACACGATCTCTAAAGTCTGTGCCTCCCGCTTTTGTTCAATTTCTTTGACGAGTGGTGCGAGTTGAGTTTTCAGTTGGGCTTCCGTATCAACCTCATGAGAAAGTCGCTCGACTTGCTCAAGATTTTCATCGATCTCTGACTCTTGTTGTCCTTTTGTAAGTTGACTTGGGTTTTTATTTCTTCGCAGTTTCCGTTTCTTTTTTGCAGCCGATGCCCCCCAGAGCTTCCAGAATGTCCACCCTGCACTGCCGATGAGTAGGCATGCTCCGAGGAGGACAACGGTGAGGTACAGCCACCC